>JAZSHD010000267.1:0-4561 GCA_045533055.1 Victivallaceae bacterium
CGATCACATTGGCGAGCGATATTGTCGGCTTACCAGTATTTTCATCTATATCCAAATCCGCAGTGGTATGAGAACCGAAGAACGGCATCAACGCCCCATTGGAACGGAAAACCCGTAACCCGTCAGTATTGTCACGACGGAAACTCTGCATGGTGGCAAGAATGACACAAGTTGAACCGCTGACATCGGCAAGCGACATATTCAACGCCTCTTCCACAGTTTTCACTGTCACGTTAGAAAAAGCGGCATCCAAAGCACGGCGGTAAGGATGGTCAACATCTCTCAGCGCATCCAGAGTCTGATTCAGAATCGGAGTTGTCGGCACCAGCCACAGCACCAAAGAAAAATCAGCGTGCTTGTATTCCTGAGTGGCAATATCAATGGCATGACAAGCCATAAAGGTTTTTCCACCGCCAGTCGGTACCCGGAGACAGACATAAGGAACTTCGCTCAACGCTCCATCTATGGCGTGATATTCACATGGAAAGCCGAAAGCCTCTTCGGTGGTTTGATAAAAAGCAGTTTTAATATCCTCTAAATTACCGCACCGCCGCATAAACTTGCGGAATGAATCAAGAGCGCGGGACTGATATTGTTTCAAGGGAAGTTCGTTCATTTCAGCCTCTCAAATCATAGGGTATTTGTTTGAAGGTGATTCTTTCAGCTTTCAAACGTGCATCGGACAAACGGCAGCCGGTTCCATAGATCACTTTTTCGCCGTCGAACTTGGGAAGCATTGCCAGAACCTCACGGGTCAGGACATTGCCATTCTTGGGATTTTTATCTTTCAGAATACCGTTGTAGAGCAGGAATATTCCACGGTCATGGTACTCACCGATAAAAGGTGTTGTCAAGTCGTTGGCATCCGGTAACGGAGTTCCTGTTTCAGAAAAGAAAACATGCTTTGCAAGATCGGCAAACTTGATTTCAGAGAAAACATTGCCGAACTCATCGAAAAGCGGGTTGCCCAAGCGATAATAGCGGAAACCACCGCCTAAACCAAGAGTAGACTTCCCTTGCGATGTTTTATAACCCTTTGCTACACTTTTAACTCTTGCTGCAGTTACATTCTGAGCTATAGTGTCGTTCATTTCTATCAAAATAAACTTTCGCCTACCATTGTCTTTTGAATTTTGTAACATCAGCGCATGGGCTGATGTACCTGATCCTGCAAATGAATCAAGAAGAATATCGGAATCTTTCATTGATTGCTCTATGCAATATTCAACAATCCCAACAGGTTTTGGAGTGTCAAAAGAACCTTTTCCCAATATAGCTTTTAATTCTAATGTTCCTGTTTCAGCAGAAAATTCAGTTCCCATCCAAAAACTTTTGGGTTTTATTCTTTTGAGTCCATTGTTCTCCAAGTAGTCTTTTTGAAAAACATCAAATTCATTTCTTCCCTTTACTTTTTGGGCTATTAATTCAGAAATTCGTGCACGTGCTGTATCAATTCCCCATCGCCATCGACCGTCACTTCCATCTGACAAATGGGGCAATATTTTTACAGAACACTCGTCAGTACAATCAACGGATAATATTTCGGTCTTGGGATTATAGTAGAACGGATAAAACATGTTAGGACGATCTTCTCTTCTTGCTCCAGAGCCTCGTTTTCGTAACCCCTGAAGTCGATACCGTCCTTTGGCATCGCTCAACTTATAATCATCCTCATACTCTTCAGGTAATTTGACTCCATTGGTTTCAAATTCACCATTGTGATAAATAAGCAATCCCTCGTGCGCGGTAGCAATGAATTTGTCATCACTTCTACCTTTGAAATTGTTTATTACTGCAATATCTGCGATGAAATTTTTCGCCCCAAAAATTTCATCACATAAAAGTTTTAAGAAGTGTTTTTCATTGTCATCAATGGATATGAATATTACTCCATCTCGCCGCAACAACTCTCTCAATAACTTCAGGCGAGGATACATCATGCAGAGCCATTTGTCATGACGTGAGAGGTCTTCTGCTTCTTTGCCGACAACATTGCCGAGCCATTCTTTGATTTCAGGAGAGTTCACATTATCGTTGTAGATCCACCCTTCGTTGCCTGTGTTGTAAGGAGGATCAATGTAGATGCACTTGACTTTGCCCGCATAGTACGGCATGAGAGATTTCAACGCCACAAGGTTATCGCCCTGAATAAGCATATTTCCCGAATCCTTGTCGCCATAGGACAATTCAGGAACTTCATTCAGCAAGTGAAACGGCACCTGCTTATCGTGATTTATCACAGCTTTTTTGCCAATCCAGTCAAGCGTCGGCATATCGCCTCCCTGTCAACTTGAAAATACTCAATAACTACAACCGTGCTTCTGCACAAATATACAAACGCAGTAATATATCACGCCGATACAACTTTTTCAATCTGAAATTCAAATATTTGTCCACCTATGGTTGACATTGAGGTATAAATAGCTGAACAAAAAGTAACATAATCAAATTTTTGCCTGAATTTCAGGAATCAAACCTGCATCCATTTGAGTAAGACCAAAGCACTTTTAAATTCAATTCCCGCAAGGACTTTCAAACGAATACAGTATTACAGGGACTTTTTTGCTGGGATATTTATCAGTTGGAACTATTTTTCAGTGTTTTTGTTGCAAAATTTTTGATCGCAGTAAAGAAAGATGATATTTGATTTTTTCTTTGCTTAATTTCACAGACAAAAAATTCATCAATGTTTTTACGGAAACTTTCATGTTCTTGGGAGGAGATATCAAAATAAACCGTTCTTGAATACTCATTATCAAGGCTGTCTGTAACTATAACATCTAAAGTGTAAGCTCCTGCTTTCCAGAAAAAATCTTCACTGAGTTCATTTTTCAAAGAGGCTATTTCTGTCGAATCTGATAATTCCCGAACAAGCTCTTTTGTTTCTTGTGATAAATCCAATGTATTGACTCTATTTATTATGTTGTTTGTCAAGTGTTGCAATTTTTCATTTCTTTGATTGTCTACATCTGAAAACTCTATTTTCAGAGTTCGTATGTCATCCTGAAGGATACGTTCAGGAGCAGCTTGCGAAAATGATTCCAACGACATACTTCCAAAATTTTGAGTAAACAATGGAAGAAGCGCTGACCAATTAAGAATTCGAGTGTCGCCTGATTTACAGTTTTTTACTTCAACAGCAACATTTTTTATTGTCATCGCATCATTAGGAGGTTGAAGTGTAACAGAAAGGCGAAGATATGAGCCAGCACGATTAAAAAACAATATAAGATTGTCAATGGCAATAAAATTTAACTTATAACGGAAAAATTTTTTCTTAAACCACTTCCTGATTTCAGGCTGTAAAAATGAAGCTATCAAGCTTATAATAGAAACCAGGAGAGCAATTATTGCAACAGTTATTTCCATTTTGAAAAATCCTTATTTTTTAAGTCCGTACATACCAGCCGCCGGTTCGCTTTGAACCGCGGTACTCTATTTTTTCATCGTCGGTCAGGCGTCTGACGATACGATCGATCGTTCGCAGAGAAATACCGGTGATTGCCCGCAAACGATCCCGTTTAATTCCAGGATTTTTTTCGATGGCATCCAATATTTTTATCTCGCCAGTTATTTCGCCAATTTCCTGCTTTATTTCGCCATTTGAGGTTGTTATCTTGCCAGTTATTTCGCCACTTGCCGGTCGCAATGTGACCCTGAACTCTGTCAACTTATTATAATCAAATACCGGAACGGGATTTCCGTTGCGTTCCAATTCATTTTTCACTTTGGCAATACCGCGATTAAATTTATTGACATATCCCATAATTTTCATTGCTTCTGCCAAAAGCGGATTACGGTAATCATTTACATAGGGAAAATTTTCCGGAGTTGCCTGACCATACAATCCACCCGGATTGGAAATTTCTATGCGATTATTGTATTCATAGAATTTGACCGGAGCATTGCCAATCTGATAGTCCCGGTGTATAATGGCATTCAACAACAATTCACGGATAGACCAGTCCGGATAATCGCATACTGTTTTTTCTTGCAATGCAGATATTTTTACCGGATGCGGCGAAGATACACCAACTTTGACAAAAGCATTCAAATCGGCAATCGTCTGTAAAAGTGGCCCTTTGTAGGCGTGCTCTGACAGAATATCGCCGCCGTTATCAGCCGTATTGAATTTTACATACTGCAAATAAGCGGAAGGGATGTACATTTCAGGATGTTTACCGAACAATATCATTCCGAGATTCGTAGGAACATTATGCGTTCTGTCATAAAAACGTAAAGCTGCCATCTGTTCTTCAATTGGGCGATGATCGTCTTCTATAACATCGGCTTGAATTGCCTGTGGTAAATATTGATTGCGGAACAGATTCAAATCTAAGTCATCAAGCCTTGCTGCCATACAAGGCATTTCTTCAAAACGGATACCTGCAGATTTACTACGTTCCGTTAATATATGCAAATCTTCATCTGTCGCTAAAGCTTTCCTTGCGCCAACACGAACCCACGCTTGCCCTTTGTAACGGATCGGAGGGTATGCAGACGGAAAAACTTCAATTGCGGCAACATCACCTTCCGGGAAGTTGAATATTTCAATCGCCAT
>JAZSHD010000194.1:0-9589 GCA_045533055.1 Victivallaceae bacterium
CTTCCCCACACCCCATTTTCCAAAAACTTTCACCGGAATTGCTTTTATTACAAGTAATAAAAGCAATTCCGATTTATTTTATATAAAAGAGATACAACGTTTTACCTGCAATAATTTTTATTATTGTTGTATAAATTCAAGATTGCTGTTTTTTTCGACAGCAAACAAAAATTTGTACAAAAAAACAGGGGCTTTGCAACCTTTTATGAGGTTTTGCAACAGCCCCGTTTTTAAATCTTACTGAAAATTACCCTGCAAGAGAGTAATTTTTGTTTCGCTTTGTTCCCAATAAGGGTCGGTACTTTAGGAGGGGAAAAAGACCTTTTGAGGGAACATAGCTTTTTGTTTACTGCCTGCCGTACAATATCAAATTATTACCGATTCTCCATCGCGGGCAAGCATCACATTTTCCCGTCTGGCTATGGCTTCCTGTTCAGCCGGATCAGTCGGCCACAAAGTAAGGGCTCGATGATCGAACCAGACTTTGACATTTTCATCAATATTGCCGGATTTTTGCAGCACCCTGCGGATCGCGGCAAACATAACCGGGTCGCTGTGTTCAAAAATCCGCCAGTTATCCGGTTGAGACATGGTGGCGTCCCACACGATTGCGTCAATATGTTTGGTGCCAAGTAATCTTCGGGCTTTGGTCAACATCCACGCAGTATCCAAAGCATAAAGCAAAGTTTTGCCGTTAGAACTGATAAGGTAGTTAAAAGTTTCTTCCCGGATATCTTCCACAGCGTGGTTGGCAGGCAAAGCGAGAAAAGTACAGCCGTTGACGGTGAATTCATCGCCGAAAGTTATTGCGTGAACATTACAGCAATCAGTGAGTTTTTCGCAAGCTTGAACTGAACCGTAAAAATCAATTTTTCTGCCGGAAGTAATCTTGCGTATATTGTCGATATTAAAGTGATCGCTGTGGCTGTGGGTATTGACAATACAGTTGATTTGTTCAGCATTTACGCCAAAACGCTTCATAGCAGCTTCAGCTGTCGGACCGCAATCCAGCAAGATTCTTTCTTCAAGCAATGTAACCGTACTGCCGGCAATACCTTCCTGTCCATATTTTGACCAATCATAATCAGCTGCACCGGTTCCTAAAAACGTCAATTTCATAATAATCAACCTTGGTGTAAAGATTTTAATTTTATCGGGAGTTCATTGCTTGGGCAATGGGCCAATAGTCGTTAGTTAATACAGTATCAATCCCCATATCCAGATATTCTTGAACTTTGGCCGGATCATCGCAATAAAAGAGATTGCATTTTATATTGTTGGCATGGGCCTTATCAATCATTTCCTGATTTATGTAAGGCAAAAAGATCTGTGCCTTCTGACATTTGTACTCAATAGCACGGTCAATGATCTGCCACGGTTCAGGATAAGCCCCCATGCAGCGGGATATTTCGGGAGCTACTTCCAATGCACATTTCATTACGCTGTATGCACCCATAAAGTAGACATGCCGCTGTTGATTATGTTTGTAGAGAAGTTCAACGATTTTTTCCATGGATTTGGGCGAATAATATTTGAGAGAATCCATTCCCTCTCCGGGGTTTTTCAAATGCAGATTAAAGACTGCATGCCGGGAAAACTTACCCAAAATTTCCTCAAAAAGAGCGATTTTTGCATTAGCAAAACGCGGGGAAAAACGGCTGCCGAAATCATACTCATACAATTCTGCAAGAGTTTTATCTTCAATCATACCGCTGCCATTGGAAACCCGTTCCAAATGGCTGTCGTGGGCCACCACCGGAACACCATCACGGGTAAAACGCACATCGAATTCTATCTCAACAGCTCCCATACCGATTGCAGCTCCAAAAGCAGCAAGTGAATTTTCCGGAGCAACAGTATTGAACCCGCGATGGGCACAAATTCTCGGGTAAGGCATAGTTGAATCATCAGGAACAAAAAAATGCAATGAAGATGTGGAAGAAATCATTTTTTACCTCGTATATTTTTATACATTCTCAATATACATCTCAACAACAATTTTTACAAATTACCGAATCAAGTTATTCCGGTAAAATAATACCAATTTGAGTATAAAAAATTGCGTTAACCGCACAAAACATCTCCGCCACAGCATTTTCAGTTCAGGTAGACGACAATATAATACTTTCATAGAGCATTAAATGGTAACTGCCAGTATTGCAAAACGTACCCCAAGAAAGTATTTTGTGCTGCTGTCCGATTGTCTTGATTACTTTTTTAAAAAATCAGAGCTTTAAACACCTCATATTTACAGGTATAAATCTGCCTTTATTTGAGTTAAGTCAGCAACTGACAAATCACATTTTTCTTTCTTCTTCCAGAATAACGATGTCTAAAATGGTACGCACAAAAAATGGGAGAAAATCCATAATAATAATGCCGGACTGGTCATGTTGGAGCCAAAGTTAATGTTTCACCATTAGATTATTTTACCTGCATTCGGTCAATTTTTTTATAAAAAAATAATTTATTCTGAAAAAAGGCAAAAAAAATGGTGGCAGGACCCATGATGAAGTCCATGCTTCTATATTAGTATTTGTAAATGTTTGATTTTTGATTGAAAAATAATTGTGCTATGCTATATTTACCTTGAAGTAAATTTGGAGAAATAATTATGCCCCAGTATCATTCTGTAAAACTGTTTGAAGAAAAGAAAATCCGTTCCTCGTGGGATGCGGAGAGTGAAACATGGTATTATTCGGTTGTCGATGTGGTCGGGATTTTGACCGATCAACCCGATTCAAGACGGGCATCAAACTATTGGAAAGTTCTCAAAAGCCGTTTAGCTAAAGAAGGTTATGAACTGGTTACAAATTGTAACCAGTTGAAATTTCCGGCAGAAGATGGCAAGATGCGTTTAACCGATGTTGCCGACACGGAACAGCTTTTCCGGATTATTCAGTCCATTCCGTCGCCCAAGGCAGAACCTTTCAAACGGTGGCTGGCACAGGTGGGTAAAGAGCGTTTGGAAGAGGTGGAAGATCCGGAATTGGCGATCAACCGGGCATTGCTTACCTATCGCCGCAAAGGTTACTCTGAAGCGTGGATCAATCAGCGGATAAAGTCGATAGAAATTCGCAAAGACCTGACCGATGAATGGGATCGCTGCGGGATCAAAGGTTTGGAATATGCCTCTTTGACAGATATTATTTCTCAAGCGTGGTCAGGTATGACCACCCGGCAATACAAGGATTTGAAAGGCTTGCACAAAGAGAATTTGCGGGACAATATGAGCAATATGGAACTCATTCTCAATATGCTTGCCGAAGCGACGACGACCGAGCTTTCCAAAAAGAAAAATCCGCAGGGGTTCAAAGCGAGTGCCGAAGTCGCCAAACAAGGAGGAGCCATCGCCGGAAATACCCGAAAGCAAATCGAAGAAGAAACCGGCACTTCTATTTGTACTCCGGAATGCGGCAGCAATATCCTTAATGCTCCACCTGAAGAAGAAAAGTAACTTTATGAATTACGGAACTGTCAGGCAATCCTTGACAGTTCCGCACAAAGTTATTTTCTGGTAAGCCTGTTCTGCCATTCTTGCCCAATGCGTTTCTTCAGTTCTTCGTCTTCTTTTTCGCACAGTTTTATTAATTGAGCGTAGAGGTTATCACGCAATACGTCATCGGGTAATTGCTCTAATGGACTGACTGCCCCTCCCATTGCAGCTGCGACTGGAATTATAATATCCCAATGATTACGGAAATTATCAGCGACCTTTTTTTGTACTTCCTCTCTTGAGAGAGGTTGTTTCACGAGCTTGTCCGCAGTGTCCCAAATGTCTTTTTCAAGATCAGTGATAGTTCCATTAAGTTTCAAGAATTCGAGAACGATTTTTACTTTATCAGTCATTTTTTTACCTTTCTTTTTTTGACTAATTTACAATCGACTTGTCGCTCGGAGAAATTTAAATTGCTTCAACAAAAATATAGAAAGTCAACCAAAGAACAAAAATCCTGCTTGCAAAACATCAGCCGGAGCAGGAACTCGCAGAACTGGATCCGGAAACCATGTTACCGCCGCAAAAGGCGGTGATACAATGTTTCCAGTACCGGGATATGTTGAAATCAGGCAAAGTTGCAACGGTGTCCGAACTGGCAGCGAAAGTCAAACAGGAACGAGCCTTCCTCTGCCGGGCATTGAGCTTGGTCAACCTCGCATTCGGACATCATCGACGCCATCCTCAACGGTCAAGAACCCGCCACACTCACTCTCTCCAAACTCCGAAAAAACTTCCCCGAAAGACTGGACCAAGCCGCGGAGGATTTTTTGAATGGAGTGAAAAAATCAAAACCACGCCTTCAAGGCGATGGTACCGGCAGCCCGACACGGGCTTTGAATGGGTTCGCCTCACGCAACTATTTTTCAAGCTACTGCTGAAGCGGTGGCTTTTTTGCTTAATTATTCTTGCTACCCGTAAACGGGTCTATGTATTCCTTAAATGTCATTTGTTCCATAGCCTGATCTTCGGCTAATTGATTTTGTATATACGCTGTAATTGCGTGGGTATCTGCCCCGACTGTATTGACGTAATAACCGCACACCCCAAGTGACGGTTGCCATACTTATACTTCAAATTTGCGTAATGGTCAAAAATCATCAGAGAACTTTTGCCTTTAAGATAACCCATAAATTGAGATACACTCAAATCAGGCGGAATACTTACAAGCCCGATCATATCAAATAAATTCGGAGTTGATTATTTCGGTTGGGATTTCCAGTTGAACAGTTTCGCCGGAAGTTCTGTTTTCCACAATATCCAGCAAACTTTTTACGGCTTGAACTCCAATGTGCCACGGATGCTGATCCACGGTCGGGATCGTGCAGTAGTTGGCAACTTCGGGCAGATTTCCGAATCCGCTCACACCGATTTGCCCGGGACATTCAATATTTTCAGATCTGGCTGTTTTGATTATCCGGCAGGCTATATCATCGCTATCGGTGGCAATAAAGTCTACATCGGGAAACAACTTTGTTATCTTACTGAAAGCCAGCTTTATTTCGTGTACCGATCCGCCGTGGATGAACAGGCACCGGTTGGCAGCGTCGTTGATATTATGGTCACGCATTGCTGACTCAAACCCAGCCATGCGTTCCCGGCGGTTGTCGGCGTAATTGACACCTACGCAAACGATTTGTTTCTTGCCAGCAGCAATGATCCGGGTCATCATTTCATACGCCGCAGCATAGTTGGCACAGGTTACCGAATGGTGGTTCCGGCTCTCGGGAGTATTTAAAACACCATCGAGATAAACAATTGTTTTCGGGTAATCCGGCGGCATCATGTCTAAAAGAGAGCTGAACCCTATAATTCCGACACAATCTGAATTTTTAAGATTATTGAGAATATCAGCCATTCCGGATATCTGTGGCCGCAAAATTGCCATGATGTACCCTTGAGCGTATGCCTCTTGTGCGGCTCCGGCATACACCCGGGTATTATAAACAGTAGAAAGATTTTCGATAGCCGCTATCCAGCCTTTCGGAAATTTTGCGATGTTTTTTACAAATGTACCACTTCCGCGTTTGCCCCGCTCAAGCAACCCTTCGGAAGCGAGTATTGAAACAGCTTTGTTGGCGGTTATACGCGATATACCGTAGCGGTTTTCGATTTCGTACTCCGATATGAATCTCGCTCCCGGCGGATACAAACCGCTGGATAAAAGTTTGCGTAATTCTGCGGCAAGATCATTTATTTTACTCATATTTTCAATCTCCTTATTTTTGACAGTAATATACTTCTTAAAAGCAGATATGTCAAAGCAGATATGTCAATAAAAATTAAAAAAATATGATACATGTACTTGATTTAAAGCATTTTTTATGGTATAAGTAAACATACTTGCAGGGCAAAGTAGATATGTTACTTTTTTTATCAGAGGAGAAAAATCACCAATGAAAACACACGCTCTCAACTTGCTGACAGTGTTGTTGGCAACAGCTGCGCTTACCGTATCTGGCGATGCTGTGAAATTTATTGACGGTTGGAAAACATGGAAAAATGCCCGCATTGCCGCCGAAAAAAATGAAGGCACCATGCAGGTAAATGTTGTAGCCAACGCCAAAGGCAATTATGGGCAGATATATCGTACTGAGCAAGCGATGCCGGAAGGCAAATATTTCCAGATCACAGTGGATAATATGGAAAACAGTCAGGCATTTTCCTGGCTTTCCAGCCCCACAGTAAAGCGTTCTTTCGGCGTATTGTTTACCGGGGTAAACACTTTCAGTCCCCTGGTAAACAAGAAATTCACTATGTCGATATGTCAGAATGGCAACCGTAAAAAAAACGGAGCCTGGGTAAGATATGACAGTTACAATATATCTGCAGCCCCGGAAAACAGTTTGGTGGCAATCAAAGAACCTGCTGCCGGAGCCTTGAAAGTAGGCGATACTCTTAAATTCAAAGTCTTCCGCAGCACCAGATGTACCGATCCGGTCAAGATAAGAATTTTTCTTGCCGAACGCAAGAAACGCAGTATGCAGGCATTCAAGTTGAGCAAAACTGATTTCGTGGAAGCTGTTTATGATGAATCAGCCAAATGCTATGTTGCCAGTATGAAAGTTACGGAAGATGCTTACTCGTTTGATTCTGCCAAAGCCGGTAAATATATGATGGCGGCAACTGAACTTGACGGTACCCACAGCTACTATACTATGCCTTTTGCGGTAAAATTGGAAACTGAACACAAGCTGCCGACCGCACTTTTTTCAGCCGATTCCCCCGAAACCCGCAAAAACCGTCAGGCCTGGTATGACCTGGTATTGAACAAAAAAAATCTGGCGTTAAAAAAGCCGGTAAAGCTTATCCCCAAATCCAACTACCGTATCACCAGAGATAAACCCGGCGTTGCCAGTAAAGATGCCACCGACCTTACCGATGGCTATATTACCACAATGAATACTGACAAAATCTGGTTTGACCAGCGGGCAGTTGGATTTTTTGCAGACGGAAAAGGCGCAACCAATACGGTATATCTCCAGCTTGATTTAGCTGACATCCAGCCGGTAGATTATATTGCGGTGCGTGCATTGGGCGGTGCTGCCTCCGGGTTCCGTTATCCCAACAAATTTGAGGTGTTTGTATCTAAAGACAACAAAACATTTTTCCGTGCCACAGAGTTGGTCAAACTTGCCCCGGCAGAAGCCAACCAGAGCGATTTTATAACAACTTTTTACTATCCGGAAGAACGGCCGTGGTCGCAGAGCGTATGCAAAACCTTCAAACTTAATGTAAAGGCAGATGCCCGTTATATTATCGTAAGAGTTGCACTTGATACACACTTTTTCAGCGACGAAATGGCTGTTATTGCCGCCGATAACAAAGGCGCAGATTTCAACAATGCTTACAGCAGCAAAGGTCTGGTTTTCCCGCAAGACGATCTGACCATCCAGCCCCGGGTCGCAGAATTGGCAATCATTAAAGGTGTTGCAGCTCCGCAGACTTTGCTGGTAAGTGATTTCCGCAGTGCCCCGCAGCCGCTCAAAAAGGTTACAGCAGTGCTTGATCTGCCGGAACCGTTGACCATTTTCAGAGCCAATATTGAAAAAGTTACCATCGACGGCAAAAAATACAACCGCTGCCGGGTTCCGTTCCGCAAGGATATGCGGATAAATCCGATTTATATACTTTCGCCAGAAAATACACCCGATACCCTGCCGGATGCTTCGCTTTATGTTGAGTACGACGGCAAAATCGGCTTCAAGCAGACTTTCCCGATCCCGGTGTTTACGCTGCCGGCATTTCAAACTTTCAAGAAAATCCCGGTCTGTCTGGCATGGATGACGACGGAAACGCTTTTTAAATCCTACCCCGATCTGCTGAAAAACTATAAGCATTTCGGTTTTAACGGTGCCGGGGTATTTCCCCGCTACTGGATCAAACGCGGTCAGCCTTATCCGCCGAAAGAAATAGCCAACACCGAAGCTATCCGCAAGGCCGGTTTGACTGTTTTTATGAACGAATCTCCCATGCACATAATGGGCAATAAGCAGAAGACCGGTTCGGAAGTTTTCTGCCAGACCGGCAAACCCAACCGGGTGATCTGCCCCAGCTACACCGGCAAGTTTTATGCCGAGGAAATGGAGCGGGTGGCAAAAAATGTGGTTATGAGCAAGCCTGCGCACGTGCTGCTGGATATTGAGTGTTTCGGCAAAGCCATCAGTATTTCAGCTGCTGAATGTACCCGTTGCAAAGAAGGGATCAAAAAATCCGGAAAAAATGAAATTGATTACATTTATTCCTGCGGTACCCGGATGATGGCTGATTTTGTCAAAGCTCTGGAAAAAGGTGCCAAAGAAGCCAATATCCCCACCCCGCAGCTGCACATGTACGGACTTGAGAGAGTACGAGCTACTCACGGTATATGCCGGTTTACAGATGTTTATCCAGCACTCATAAAATCTGCCCAGCCGAGTTTGTATGTTGGCGGCCACCCGGAAGTGGTGCACCAGAAAATCCGCGAAAACCGCAAACTTATGAACAGCACTGATATTATGCCCTGGCTCTCCACCGGCTGTTATGGAGAATACGACTCCTGTATGGTGGAACCCATTGTGCTGGAAGCTTTGATGAACGGTTCCTGCGGTATACTCAATTACTCGTTCGGCTACTTTGATACGCCGCTGGATTTCTACTATCACGCACTGGCGATCAAGAAACTTGCCCCCTACGAAGAAATTCTGCTCAACGGCAAATTTATTGACATCGAAGGCAGCAATAAAAAGATGTTTTACAGTATGGTGCAGAAAGATGATGAAATGCTCCTGCTGGTGGGCAACTACTTCAAAGAAGCTCCGGCAACTATGGTAACACTGCCTTACAGCAAAGCCGAAGTATTGGATTTGAATACCCAAAAGAGCTTTACAGCTTCCAGTAAATTCAAATTCAATGTTGAACCGGGCAAATTCAGTTTGTTTTATATCAAAAAGAAATGATTAAAACGGAGGATTTTTTTATGAGAAACAAGAGAAGTTTCACTTTGATCGAACTTTTGGTAGTTATCGCCATCATCGCCATTCTGGCGGCTATGCTTTTGCCCGCCTTGTCAGCGGCAAGAGAACGGGCTAAAAGCACCGAGTGTCTTTCGCACCTTAAACAAATCCAGCTGGGGTATACCCAATATACAACGGACTACGCTGGCTGGCTGCTGCCGGCGTTTACCGCCACCAGCGGTAACTCAACCACCGGCGGCTGGTGGGGAATTTATATGCTGGACTACGTATCCGGGATCAAAACCGGTAATACCGGAAAGTTAGGAGCGTCTGCAGCAACCGATCCCCTGTACAATGTATTCAGTTGTCCGACAGAAAGCCAGCAGATCGGCAAAGTTTATCAATATACGCACTACGCAATAAATCAAAGAATCACATCAACGCTATTGGCAAGCAACAATCCCAAGGTTAAGCCGATTCATGAAAGCAAACTGACCGATCCGAGTCTGGCGATAATCTATGTTGACAGCGGAATGACAACAACTTATCAGATTGTATCTGTGGATAATATTAAACTCGGTGCCCGCCACGCCGGAGATATGCTCAACTGCGGTTATTACGACGGGCACGCTGAACCGCAGTTGGAAACTCACTGGGG
>JAZSHD010000218.1:0-26813 GCA_045533055.1 Victivallaceae bacterium
AAATGCCAATAAAAGGTTTGGAAAAGGGTGATGGGGTTTGGGGAAGAGGGAAAGAACCTTTCCTCAAAAAGGTTTTTCCCTCTTCCCCAAGGCTCCCATATCAACCTTTATCGGGAACAAAGCTTTATTTAAACCATGGCCGGGTGAATGCCGGCAGCACGAAAGAGGCTTTGTGGATCTCCGGCGTGTAATATTTCAGGACTTTCTGCAAATCCTTATCCAGCTTACGCAGCGGCTTTTTTACCGGGTTGGCTTTGGATGCCACACAAACACCGATACTGCCTGCGGGGTAGGTCGGCACGGCAATAAAAGCGTAGCCGTTGTACTTGAAAAGCTCTTTGGTAAAGCCGTAAAGCCGTTTGACTATATCCGGGTAAAGGAATATGGATTCGGATTGCGACGCCACTACCCCGTCATCTTTAAGTGCCGCATGTACCGATTCGTAAAACTCTCTGCCGAACAATACTTCGCCGGGGCCGATGGGGTCGGTGGAATCCACAATGATCACATCGTACTCGTTTTTACGCTCTTTGACAAATGCCAGACCGTCACCGATAGTCAGGTGCATGCGTTTGTCATCAAATCCGCAAGCTGTGGAGGGTATGAACTTTTTGCAGAGTTCCACCACCTCGCCGTCGATTTCGCACTGGTCGATGTGCTTTACGCACTTGTGCCGTGCCACTTCCCGTGCCACGCCGCCGTCGCCGCCGCCGATGATCAGCACTTTTTCCGGATTGGGGTGTACTTGCAGTGCCGGATGCACCATCATTTCCTGATAGGCGTACTCGTCAAATTCAGTAAGCTGGATAATGTCGTCCAGCATCAGCAGTCTGCCCAGATTGGCGGTTTCGTAGATTTTTATACGCTGATAACGGCTTTTGATATTGCACAATATATTGGTTATCTCCACGGTGTTGCCGAAGCCCTGATCTATTTCGCTTACATAACGCCGTAATTTTTCTTCTGCCATAGGATTCCCCTCCTGATTATTGACGCATGGCTACCTGCAGCCGGTAGTAACTGCCGTTGAGCGTATTGATTAAAGTTTCGGATACCTTCCGGGGATCGAAAAATCTGCCGAGGAAAATATCGCAGTAAAAGGTTTTGCGTTCCAGCGAATATCTGCCGGTAATGGTTCCGGCATCCAGCATACGGGTAAAACGCAAACCGCTGCCTTTTTCCGGGTCGGTGAATTCCGAACAGCAGCCGCTGCCGCAGAACTCCACATCCAGAACTTTTGATACATCTTCCAGGACTGTGTTGATATTGCCCGCAGTAAGCAGTTCCGGCGGACACTCGTAAACATCTATGCTGGCAAGCATTCCCCAGGCGTCGGCACTCTGATAACGCTGCTGCCAGCTCAATGTGCCGCTGGCGGTGCTGCCGGTGACTTTTTCGGGCAGAACCGCTCCGTTCTGACCGATCAAACCACGGCTCATGGCGTTGCTTATGACCATGGAACGGCTGCCGAGTTTGTCGCGTAAAGTGGCTGCCGCCAGCTCAAAGTCGATTTGATCGCCGCAAGTGAAAATATCCACCGCCGCATAGTCGTGTTCGGGCCACGCATGTACGGCAAAGTGCGATTCGCAGATAACCACGATACCGCTGACCCCTTGAGGGTGAAAAGCGTGAAAACTGGATTCCAGCACTGTTGCCCCGCTGACTTGGGCGGCGTGGAGGAAAATTTCTTCCATGCCCTTGACATTGGCCAGCGTCTGGGCGTTGCAGTCGTAGTATTCGATAGTCAAATGTCTGCCCAGGGCAAGTGCCTGGAAAGTTACAGGTTGTTCGAGCAAACTCATTTGACTACCGAAAACTTACTTGATTATTCTGCAACCGCCTGGGCTTCAGCACTCTGGGCATACTTCTTGCAGTTGCTGGAAAGGTAATTGCTGTATTCCATCTGCTGCATTTGTGCTTTGAAACTGCGGAACATATTTTCCATCATCGGGTCGGCAGTGTAAGCCTTGGCAGATACTTTGCGGCTGACCAGCAGCAAGAGCTGGGTACCGGCGGCACTCGCAATGGGTTCGGACAGCTCGCCGGGCATCAGTTTGGCAACTGCACCGGAAGCCATACCCAGTTCGGACGAACCGCTCATAAGCGAGAACTTCTTGACCGGCTTGAACTTGAAGGGCTCCGCCAGAGCTTTAGCCTGGGCAATGCGGTCTTTTATCTTTAAGGTGCTGTATTTGGCAACCAGCTCGTCGGCAAATTTTCTTGCTGCTTTGGCAGCTTCCAGCTGAATGAAGTCGGCGGTGACCTGGGCACGGACTTCCTTGAGTTCAGCGTTACGGCTGGGGATCATTTTAACTACATAACCCACATAAGCGGCATCTTTGCCGGGCACTGCGTTGGAAACCGGCACATCGTTGAAAACACCGGCAAGTTCGCTGACCAGAGCCGCTTCTTTGATTTTACCGGCAACTTTGCTGTCAGCAGCAAAAAGTCCGGTATCTTTAGCGGCAAGTTTGCCGGCGGCAAGCAGCTTTTTGAAGGTTGCCAAACGCTGTTCAGCCGGCACATTGCCCACCTTTTCGTAGGCATCGACCCCGAACTTCTGGGCAGCGTTGACTGCCATATCTCTGGCGGCGGCGGCAATGGCGGAAGAACGCACCTGATTTTTCACTTTTTCAAACTCCTGTTCAACGACTTTACCGTCTTTGACCGTGCTGAAAAGCTGTTTGTTCTGTTCGTAGAAGGCTTTAAGCTGGGGTTCTTTCACATTTTTGATCGCCTGCGAGCGGTATTTGTTGTAGGGATATTCCACCACCAGAGCCTGAATTCTGGCAGGAATAATGTACTTGCTGCGGTTGGCATCGAAATAAGCCTTGAGAGCCTTCTGGTCGACCTTGATCTTTTTGGCAAAGTCGGCGGTTTTGAATTCGCCCTTGAGCACTTCAAACTCTTCGTTGAGCATGTTGTAGAAGCTCTTGAGTTCGTCGGGCGTGACCACCACGGCGGCAGCCTGGCTGCTCTGGAACTTGGCAAGCACCAGATACTGACGGGCGGCGTTGTTGAGGTCTTCTTCGGTATAACCTTCGTTGGCAAGATAGTTGTTTACAAAGTTTTTGTAGGCTTCCAGATTGAACTTGCCCTTGTCGTCCCGGAACTGGTTGCGGAGAAATCTGCCTGTTTCTTCGTCCGAAACCATGATCTTTGCCTGACGGGCAGCAGCCAGATTGGCGAGGTTCAGAAAGCTCTGATTTTCCAGAGCTTCCCGCATGCTCTGATTGACCTGCACATTCATAAATACCTGATAGATCAGCATATCGGTACGGATCTGTTCGCTCAATTCGGCGTAAGTGACTTTCCTGCCGAAAATTTCGCCCACAGCCTGACTTCTGCCGTTGCCCCGGAAGGCATCGACTATACCCGTGCCCGGGGTCAGAAAGTCGGTAAAAGCAATGATGATGATGACCGAGAACACCCCGAAAATGATCCGGTGGTGTTTGGCAAAGACAGTGTTCAGCTTGGAAATAGCCATTTAGTTCACTCCATTTTTATATATTTTTAACTTTTTTGTCTTTCGTTTTTCACAAAGTGCGGCAATGCTGTAAAATGCCACAAATATTAAAATAGCTCTATTATATAAAATATGCAATCAAAAAAGAGATTTTTTTGCATTTTTCTACACTAAAACCACTTTTGGCAGAGTTGCTTTTCGCAAAAGCGGCAATATTTCGTCGGGAACCAGCAGATTGCCTTTGCCGATGCCCAAATGGGTTTGGGGGTGGACTTCGCCGTGGAAATCCGACCCGCCGGAGCAGGCAAGACCGTACTCTTTTGCCATCCGCAAAGCCGTATTGGTTTTGGTTTGAGTGTACTCTGTGTAATATGCTTCAATGGCATCCAGCCCGAAAGGTTTCAGCTGGCGGATGGTGCGGGCTATAAAATTATTTTCGTTGCGTTTGCTGTGAAAGGGGTGTGCCCATACTGCCGTTCCTCCGGCAGCTTTGACGATCCTGATGGCTTCTTCCGGCGGCGGCAGATTCCGCGGCACATAGCCAGCCCCGCCATTTTTCAAGAGCCTTTCAAAGACGGTTTTCACATCCGGAAAATTGTATTTTTTTACTAAAACTCTGGCAAAGTGGGGGCGGCCGGGAACATCTTCCTGCATGCCCGCTGCTGCCAGATCTTCAGCGGTCACTACATAACCCAACGCGGCAAGTTTTTGCTGCATGGCAGCTGCCCGGAGGAGCCTTTCCTGACGCATGGAATGCAAAAAATCCTGCAGTTGAGAATTGGCCGGATCGATGAACAACCCGACGATATGCAGCTCTTTGGCTCCGATGCGGCTGGAGAGTTCCACCCCGGCAATCAGTTCCATATCAGGAAATTTTGCCTGCTGTGCCAGAAAATCTTCAACACCTTGAGTTGTATCGTGGTCGGTCAGGGCAACAGCTTTTAATCCGGCACTGTGAGCCATGCCGGGCAGCTCGCCGGGGGGCACGGTACCGTCGGAACAATTACTGTGTATATGTAAATCAATAGCCAATTGGGGAACCTCTCTTGAGTTTGATTGTCTTAATTTAACGCCAAAGTAACCAAATGCAAGATTATATATCTTGAAAAAATCAAAAATCGTGCTATTGTATTAGAATGTATAATTTTGATAAATAGTTTATAAAAAATAACATGCCCTGCAAAACAGGGGAAAGGAAGCAGCAAAAATGCCCAGAGCACCCAAAGTAAAAAGCATAATTTCCAAGCTGACGCCCGAACAGAAAAAGTATTACGATAACCTGATGGCTGCCCGGGACGCCGTTATGGGCAGGGTCCGCTCTTACGCCGAAGACGCCCTCGATTGCAGCAATGCCGATAAACGGGGCGTTACTACCCACATGGCAGATATGGGCTCCGACAGCAGCCGCCACGAAATGGGTCTGCAGCTCATGAGCGAAGAAGGCGATGTGCTGGAACTTATTGAAGAAGCCATCAAACGGCTGGTGGAAAACAAGGGTTACGGCATCTGTCAGGATTGCGGAGAGCCTATTCCGCCTGCCCGTCTGGAAGTGCGGCCCTACGCTATATACTGCACCAAGTGCAAGTCCATCCGCGAAAAGGATGGCGGCAACCGTTTGCGTTGATTTTTCAAGTGGGGATCCTCTATTGAGTAAAGAGCATAAAAAGCTCCAGCTGCGGAGTGCCGAGGAGTACCGCTGGATTGTATATTCTTCCGGCGTGGCGTTCTTTTTGCTGATAATCGACCAAATCACCAAATTGATGGTGGAACAGCGTATGGTGCTGGGCGAATCTATTCCGGTGATCAAGGGTTTTTTCTCGCTGACTTTTGTGACCAACAAAGGTGCGGCGTGGGGCATGTTCCACGGATACGGCATCGTGCTTTTTATTATCGGCGTGCTGGTGATAATTGCCACGCTGGCATTTTTGCGGAAACTTTGCGAAGGCTACCGGGAGCGTTATATGGCGATATTGATCGTGCTTTCCGGCGTGGTGGGCAACAGCATCGACCGCATCTGGCGGGGCGAAGTGGTGGACTTTCTGGATTGCTACATAAAAAATCACCACTGGCCGGCGTTCAACATTGCCGATTGTGCTATTTGTGTGGGTATAGGTATCTACATGCTTTCGGTGCTGCTGCGTCCGGCACCGGAAAAAGCTGCTGAAAAGTCGGAAAATGCCAACTGAATTTTTAAATACAGTTCCCCTGAAAGTCATTGCCGGGCCCACTGCCAGCGGCAAAAGCTCCATGGCGTTGGAAGTTGCCGAAAAGTGCAACGGCGAGATCGTTTCCATTGACTCCATGCAGCTCTACCGCATCATTCCCATTGGTACTGCCCAGCCCGATGCTGCCGACAAGGCCCGGGTGCCCCATCATCTGGTGGGTATTTACGAAATCAGCCAGCGGGCGGAAGTCTACACTTTTGTTGAGCTTGCCGATAAGGTCATCAAAGATATAGTCAGCCGCAACCGGGTGCCCATATTGTGCGGCGGTACCGGGCTTTACCTCAAGAGTCTGCTTTACGGTCTGGATAATCTCCCCGGCGACGAAGCGTTGAAGAGTTCGCTGGATAAAGAATACGATGATCCTGCCATGCTGGAAGCTTTGCAGCAGCGTTTGATAACTCTGGGCGACCGGGCAGTGGTGGAAAAATTCACCAACAACCGCCGGAGGCTGATCCGGGCATTGGAAATACGCCTTTTGACCGGCAAATCTATTATCGAACTGCAAAAAGAGTATCAGTTCGTACTGCGTTATAAACTTGATAATGCAGTCTATCTGGCACACGACCGCACTGTTTTGCAGCAAAGGATCGCCCAGCGAACCCGGCAAATGCTCCGTGCCGGGTGGATCGAAGAAGCCGAAAATGCCATAAAAGCCGGGCTTTTGACCAGCCCCACGGCACATCAGGCATTGGGTTACAAACTTATTGCCCGCTATCTGGCAGGGGAGTTTGACCAAGCCAAGCTGGAAGAGCTGATCGTAACCGCCACCTGGCAGTATGCAAGAAGGCAGTTGACCTGGTTCCGGCATCAGCACCCGGAACTGACTGCGTTGAGCATGTAAGTTTGACTTTGGGGCAGAGTATTCGTGGTTTTACCTTGCGGCAGCACCGTTAATTGGTAAAAACTTTGAATTCCGGGTGTTGGCTCTGCAGGGCGTTTTGAGCTTGCTTTAGAGTTTCTCTATTGCTGTAAAGTGCAAAAAGCGTGGGGCCGCTGCCGGTCATCAATACCGACAAGGCTCCGGTGGAACTTATTTCGTTGGCAAGCATTTCCAGAATAGGGTATTTGTTGAAAACACCTTCCTGCAAATCGTTGAAAATCAGCTTGCCGAGCTTTTCCGGGTCGTTGTTCTGCAAAGCTGCAAGTATATCGTTCCGCAAAGTTTCGCTCATGGCAGAAATTTTATTGCTTGGCATCAGCCGGTAGCCTTCCGCTGCCGAAACCGGGAATTGGGGCGAAAGCAAAAGTATATGCAACTTGGGTACGGCAAACTCCAGCGGGGTGCAGATCTCGCCGATACCGGTCATGATCGCCGGGCGGGCATCCAGAAAATAAGGCACATCGGCACCCAGCTCCAGGGCGGCAGTTGATAACTCTTTATCGCTCAAAGGCTTATTGTTGCTGTCATTAAGGAGTTTCAAGACCGTTGCCGCATCGGAAGATCCGCCGCCCATGCCGGCGGCAACGGGGATATTTTTGGCTATATTTATATCCCAATGGGGTACATGACAACACTTTTTTGCCCAGAGTTCAGCAGCTTTACCGGCAATGTTTTTCGTGCCGCCGGGCAGCATTACATCCGAACAGCCCACGGTAATGGCTCCGGGCAAAGCGTCGCAATCTATGGCAATATCGTCGGCAATGTTATTCAACGGCAGAAAAAGACTTTCCAGCTCGTGATAACCGTTGGGGCGTTTGCCGGTAACTTTCAAATAAAGATTTATCTTGGCGGGTGCCGGAGCGTAAAGCAGAGTGTTTTCCATAGATCAGCCAAGTATTATTGCAAAAATCAAAAGTACGGCAGTTTCCAGCAAGTAGCCGGTCATGGTCATATCGTTGGATTCGATCTTACCGGTGTTTTTGAGCAGCAGATTCATAAAAGTTATCACCATTACTGCGGCAACGCCCACTGCCGGCAAAGTCGCCAGCGGCATGGCGATCAAGCTGAAAATCAGGAAAAATCCCGCCATTGCCACAATGTATTCACTTTTTACATCACTGCAGAATTTCGGCATATTGACTGCCGCTGGTTCCGCCGCCAGAAAGCCTTCGGCACCAACTGCGATCAGCCACGCTGTACCGATAACGCCGAAGCAGCCGCTTTTTGCCGCCAGAAACAGTGTGAAAAATCTGCACCCGGCAAACGCCACCGCCAGCAGCAGCGGCACCACGCCGGAGATATTACGCAGATCGCTCTGCCGCAAAAGCAGACTTTGAGTAAAGTTTTTACCGGAAAAGAGATTTTCCAAAAAGCTGACAGTCAACGCCATACCCCGGAAGGATGTACGCATTTCCGAAGCTATGGATATTATTATAGCAAAGAGCAGTGCCGCTCCGTTGCCGGGCAGCAAAGCGGTCAGCAATTTACCCAATATGATCGCAGCAACAGCCCAAAAAGCTGCCCACAGCACCACCGAATAAAGGGGGTTGAAGCTGTATTGAGTTCTGCCGCGGCCACTGTCAGCAGGGTAACAGGATTTCGGCAGAGAGAGATCACAAATCAGATCCCAGCCGTCACAAAGCGTGCGTCGGAACGGAGAGGAGTTTTTCATAGTAATATCGGCCCTTATTTTTAAGCTGTTTTTCTGCGGATTTTCCGGTAATATATGCCACAAATCACGCTTTCGCAAGAACCGTGCAGAGAAAAATGGGCATTTTGCATTAAAATATTGGCAAAAAGCGGAGAAAACAGTTGAAAAAATGCGGGTTTGTGCTAATTTAACCCGTATATTATTAATAATAAATATTGACAACAAATCTCAAACTTAATGGAGAAGGTTATTATGAAAGTTTTTGTAGGTGTCGGTCTGGGTCCTATCCAAACTGGTATTTTTATGTCGGGAGCCTGCCGCGGCGGCTTTGACCGTATCGTTATTGCTGAAGTCGATGATAAACTGCGCAACGCCATCAACGACAATGGCGGTGTGGTCACCATCAACACTGCTTATGCCGACAGCATCAAAGTCGAAGTCATCAAAAATGTGGAAGTTTATAACCCCAACACCCCCGAAGGCAGAGCCAAGCTGGTGGATGCCGCCGCCGATGCCTGCGAGCTGGCTACCGCACTGCCCAGCGTAAAATTCTTTGCCTATTGTGCCCCGTGGATGGTGGAAGGTTTCCGCAAGCAGCCGGAGCGGGTGCGTTTTATCTACACAGCCGAAAACAACAACCGTGCCGCTGAAGAGCTGGAAGAAGCTCTGGGCGAAAAATTCCCCAACACCTACTGCCTCAACACCGTAGTCGGCAAGATGTCCGGTGTGGTTCCGGAAGCTGATTGTGCTGCCCGGGGCGTGGAAAAACTCGCTCCCGCCGCCGACCGTGCCCATCTGGTGGAAGCCTTCAACAAGATCTACATTTCCAGCTGCCCGGGCATTGAAAACCGCTGCGTGGAAAATCTGTATGTGAAAAACGATCTGCTGCCCTTTGAAGAAGCCAAACTTTACGGCCACAACGCCATCCACTTTTTGCTGGGTACTTTGGGCAAGACCGCCGATTGCGAATATATGAGCGATCTTACCAAGCACCCGGAACTTATCGCTCTTGCCCGGGAAGCGTTCATCAACGAATCCGGTGCGGCACTTTGCAAGAAGTATGCCGGTTTTGACGAACTCTTTACTGCCGAAGGCTTTAAGGCTTACGCCGAAGATTTGCTCGAACGCATGCCCAATCCCTTTTTGCAGGATGCCATTGCCCGTATCACCCGCGACTTGCCCCGCAAACTTTCGTGGGAAGACCGGGTGGTCGGCACCATGCGTCTGGTGTTGAGCCAGAACGAAACTCCCCGGGTCTTTGCCAAAGGTGCGGCTCTGGCTGCCAAAGAAGAATTCGGCAGCGATCCGGCAGCGGTCAAAGCCGGTTTGCAGGAACTCTGGGGCAAGTGGGATGACGAGGCTCAGAAAGTCTGGGCCCTTATCGAAAAAAATCTCTGATAAGCTCAAAAGGAATAAATCAATATGTTTTTTGATGGAAAAGAACGCAAACAATCCCGTGCCCAGCTGGTGCCCATGGTCGTGGAGCAGACCGGTCACGGCGAACGGGGTTACGATATTTACAGCCGGTTGCTCAAAGACCGCATCATTCTTTTAGGTACGCCCATTGATGACGATGTGGCAAACCTGATCGTGGCACAGCTTTTGTTTCTGCAAGCCGAAGACCCAAAAAAGGACATTGATCTGTATATCAACAGTCCCGGCGGATCATGCACAGCGGGTCTGGCGATCTACGACACAATCCAGAGCTTGAGCTGCGATGTCAAAACTTACTGCATCGGTCAGTGTGCCAGTATGGGTGCCGTGCTGCTGGCGGCAGGTACAGCGGGCAAACGCTTTGCTCTGCCTCACAGCCGCATCATGATCCATCAGCCCTGGGGCGGGGCACAGGGTACGGCAAGCGATATAAACATTCAGGCTCAAGAGATATTGCGTACCAAGGCTACTTTGAACGGAATTCTCGCTGCCCATACCGGTCAGAAGTTGAGCAAGATCGAAAAAGATACCGACCGGGACTTTTTCATGTCTGCCGAAGAAGCCGTAAAATACGGTTTGGTCGATCAAGTGGTGGGCAAACGCAAGTAAGAAGGATTTTTACTCAATATGAGCAAAGATAAAAACAAACACTGCTGTTCATTTTGCGGCAGACCCGTGGATGACGGCAGTGCCGGTAAAGTGATCGCCGGTATGGATAACAGCCTCATTTGCGAGCATTGCGTGGAAATTTGCAATGATATGCTCAATGGCGGCAAAAAAGGCAAAAAGTCCGCACCGGGCGATGCCGCTCCCGGCAGAACCCCCGAAGTAGAGGAACTTATCCGCAACCTGAAAGTGCCGGCACCCGCCGAGATCAAAGCCGAGCTGGATAAATATGTTATCGGGCAGGACGAAGCGAAAAAAGTGCTGGCAGTTGCCGTGCATAACCACTACCGCCGCTTGCAGAGCCAATTGGAAAGTCCTGACGAAACCGGAGAATTTGCCGATGTGGAGCTGGAAAAGAGCAATGTGCTTTTGATGGGTCCCACCGGCAGCGGCAAAACGCTCCTTGCCCGCACGCTGGCACGGATGCTGGATGTGCCATTTTGTATTTGCGACGCCACTACGCTGACCGAAGCCGGTTATGTGGGCGAAGATGTGGAAAATATCATCCTGCGATTGGTGCAGAATGCCGATTACGATATTGCCCGTGCCCAGATCGGGATAATCTATGTGGACGAGATCGACAAGATCGCCCGCAAGACCGATAATGTATCCATCACCCGTGATGTTTCCGGCGAAGGTGTCCAGCAGGCACTGTTGAAGATCCTGGAAGGCACCATAGCCAATGTGCCACCCAAAGGCGGCAGAAAGCACCCCGATCAGCAGTATTTGCATGTGAACACCGCCAATATACTTTTTATTGCCGGTGGAGCTTTTGTGGGGCTGGATAAAATCGTCCAACGCCGGGTGGGCAAACAGGTTTTGGGCTTTAACCGCCTGACCGAAGATGGCGAGGCCCAGCAGAAAGCCGCCGAACTGGAGGCCGAAGCAGCACTCAACCAGAAGCCCGAACCCGAAGACTTGGTGCGGTTCGGTCTGATCCCCGAATTTATCGGCCGTATGCCGGTAGTGGTGGATCTGGGCAAACTGACTGCCGATGACCTCAAACGGATTCTGGCTGAACCTAAAAACGCTCTGGTCAAACAGTATCAGAAGCTCTTGAAGATGAACAATGTTACGCTGGAATTTACCGATGATGCCATCGCCGAACTTGCATTGCAAGCCGAGAAAAAAGGTACCGGTGCCCGCGGTCTGCGTTCACTTATGGAAAGTTTGATGACCGATGTAATGTACCAGCTGCCCAGCCCCGGGATCACCAGATGCGTGGTCGACGGAGCCGCAGTCCGTGGCGAAACACCGGTAAAACTTACCGGCTCAAAGGCAAAAGCCCGGAAAAAGGCATAAAATATTGTCAGCCAACAGCTCATGCGGCGGCACGCCGCAAAGGGCGGTCAGCCCCGCGAGCGGATGTGAGAGCAGTTTGCAGGATGAATTCCTGCAAACCCGAGGTAGCAAGCTGCGAGGTCGAACGGAGTCGAGCGAAGCCATCCGGCGTTTGAGGACGATTTTGGGCTCTGCTCAAAATCGCTTAAGGGGGCGTCAGCCCCCGCTTTAATTAAAAGTCGTGAGGAACTACGCTGGATATGGCTGCATAATGAGCAAGGGGTTCCAAGGGGGAAAGCAATCCCCCTTGGGTTGCGGCATTCGCAGCGTAAATGTAATGGCGTATACAGTTTGCCGCCGCATAAAACCTGTAGAATGATAAATCAGATAAATGCCCTCAAAGTTTCAAAAGAGTTTATACACTGTATGTCTGGCAGAGTAAAAAAGATGAAGTTTTTATGCTATCAGTTGCTGTTTCTTGGCATAGCATTTCAGCTGTTCGGCTGCGGTAAGGCTGATGACAAACTTAATACGGTGCATATAGCCACCGCTACTCTGGTCAAGACCCTTGACCCGGCTTTGGCGGACGATCTGGCAAGCCGGAACATGGCGGGGGCTCTCTTTGATACGCTTTTGGAGTACGATTATCTGGCACGGCCCTATCAGCTCAAACCTTCCATGCTTAAAAAAATGCCTGAAGCCAAGAACGGCAACCGGAGTTTCGTCTGCACTCTGCGGGACGATTTGTATTTTGTGCCGGATAAATGCTTTGGCGGTAAGGATTTGCAATTTCGGAAAGTCAGGAGTTCCGATGTGGTTTTTTCGCTGCTGCGGATCGCCGACGGCAGTCTGCACAGCCCGGTCTACTGGCTCTTGCGGGGCAAAGTCAAAGGTATTGAGGAGTTTTACGCCGCCACCGGCAGCGAAAAAGATCAGGCCCGACGCTTTGAGCTTTACAAAAAAGGCGTGCCGGGGTTGGAAATAATTGATGAAAAACGCTTTATCATACATTTGAACACTCCGGATGTGCGTTTTCTCTACAACCTTGCCATACCCTATACCGGGGTGGTGTCGGAAAAAGCGGTCAAGTTCTACGGGCAGGAAGCCATGGCAGATCACCCGGTGGGCTCCGGAGCGTTCAAACTGGGGGAATTCAAGCGGGATTACTCCATAACGCTGCTGAAAAATCCCGAATACCGGCTTGAATATTTCAGTGCTGCGGAAAATCCTGCCGACCGCACCCGGCGGCTGCCGCTGGCAGATAAGATAGTTTGTTCAAATATCCGGCAGGGACTTTCGGCGTGGCTGTTGTTTCTGCAAGGCGAATTGGAATTAAGTGCCCTCAATAAAGATAACGCCGATCTGGTTGCGGGGGGCAAAACTTTATCCCGGGCATTGAGAAACCGGAAAATATCGCTGATCGAAAACCGGGAGTTTGAAATCCAGTATGTGGGGTTCAGTTTCAGCGATGAAAAGCTGAAAAACAATCTCAAACTCCGTCAGGCACTCACCGCAGCTTACAATCTGCCGTTAAGGATAAAACACGCCAACGATCTGGCGATCCCCGCCATCGGGCCCATTCCGCCGGGAGTGGCAGGGTACGATGAAGCATTGAAAAATAAGCTGATAAAGTACGATCTGGCAAACGCCAAAAGGCTCCTTGCCGAAGCCGGCTACCCCAACGGTATCGACCCGGCAACCGGCAAAGCTCTGGAAATAACTTTTGACCAGTCCGGCAACAGCACCCGCCACCGGCAGCATGGCGAAATGACCGCCGCCGACTGGGGTAAACTGGGGATAAATGTGAAAGTGAATCTGAACAACGCTGCCCGATTTTATCAGAAGTTACGCAATGGCGAAATGCAGACTTTCCGCTTGTCGTGGATTGGCGACTACCCGGATGCGGAGAACTTTCTGCAGCTCTTTTACAGCAAAAATATCGGCGGCTCCAACCGGGCGGCATTCAGCGATAAGGAGTTTGACAAGCTTTTTGAAGCAGCTCTCCCCATGCCCGACACGCCCGAACGCACAGCATTATACAAAAAAATGGCAAGTTATCTGGTGGAACGCTCGCCCTGGATAT
This sequence comes from Victivallaceae bacterium, assembly GCA_045533055.1. Lineage (GTDB taxonomy): Bacteria > Verrucomicrobiota > Lentisphaeria > Victivallales > Victivallaceae > SIG78. The sequence continues at coordinate 13,687 of JAZSHD010000218.1, forward strand.
TTGAAAGTCAGCCCATAAGTTTTCAGCTCAAACATGCGTGGCTGGAAAATTACTACGCCCACGACTTTGCCTGCGGCCGCTGGAAGTTCTGGAGCGTAAACCAAGAGTTGAAGAACACTTTGCGGAAAACTTTCAAGCCATTGAGCTTAAAAGAATTACAAACATTTTAGGTGAATTGTCATGTCAACTAACCTTTTACCCGATAAAGAACACCTGATCGCCCAACGCTGCGGAAGTGAATTGCGGATATTGAGCAATTTTTCTGCAGAAAAAAACATCCTTTTGCGTTTTATCGAAGGCAACATGATCGCCGCCTTTCTCAATAAGGATAAAACCATTGAAGATTTTGATTCCGGAACGGTCTTTCATTACGGCTGGGACGATCTGGCACCGTGGATGTTTGGCGATTACGCAATGATCGGGGCAAATCACGGCTCGCCCTTCGCCTTCCGGGTCAACACCCAGCGGCACTGGTGCTTTACGGAAGATATCGGCAAGGTTTTCACCGACCAAAACGGCAATGAATTTGTGCTTGTGGCGGTGGAAAATCTGGCAAGTCTGATCTTCCACAGCCGGGGAGTTGCGGAAAACGGCACGATAAAGTTTGCCGGCAGTATAGCGGGAAATCTTACTGCTGCGGATAAAAAAGTCGTTGTGCCCCAATCGGTAACCCGCATCCAGCTGCCCAACTTTGACCACAGCGTGCTGACCATCCACAACCGCTACAACTCCCAAACTGTATTGGCAGACGGTAAAGAACTTGCTGAAAAAGCAATCGTAAAGTGTTCTGTACTTAAAATGGTGCTGGATATGGACTTATGCCCGCCGGACGCTCTGTGCGGATATTTGATCGAACACCCCGGCAGATATGTTGCACCCAACGCTCCGGAGCTGGCAAGTCTGCTCCATACTGATTTGGTTTACACCTTTCTGCCCGACAATACCATGTGTGCCGATGCCAATATAGAGTTTCTGCAAGATGTCAGGCAGCATATACTTTACGGACTGCTGCAATTTTACGGCGATAAATTTTTTGAGGTTCAGGAAAAATTTGTTCCCAAACTCAAGCCCTTTGACCAGCCGGACTTTTTCCACGAAAAGCGGATCGTGGATCTGGGCAAGATCTGGCGTTTTCAGCCGGGAGGCAATATAACCAAAACCTTTACCGCTCAAGATTGCTGCAATGCCGATGATCCGCCTTGCCGCTACATCGACTTTTTCGGCTCGGAAGAGGAGCGTCAGCTGGGGGTGGTGCTGGGTTACAGCCGCTTGCGTGGTATTTCGGCAGCGGGCAATGCACCACGGCAGGGGATCAATATGATGCTGCCTACCACCGGAAAAATCTATCCATATATATTGAATCTCGCTCAAGCGGAAAAGGGCGAAAAGTTTGCTGTTTCTGCTTACCGGCAGTTTTTCCAGCCCATAAAAGGGTTCAACGGAGCCATGTTCGGCCATTACGAAAACGAAGATTACTGTTTTTACGCCGATTGTGCCGAAGGCGGGGCATATACATTGCAACTGCCCGGAGAATTTGCCGGAAAGAGCTTTGAAGTTATTGAAAAGTACGGTACAGTCGAGCTGCCGGAAAATCAACTGCTGGATGCTCAAGCGGCAGTAAAAGTAAAATTCGCCGACCGCAGCGGTCTTATGATAAAAGTAAAAAACTTATTGTATAAAGGTATAAGATAATGAGATCATTAAGTTACACGACTCCGGAAAGTGTGGGGATTTCTTCCAAAACTTTGCTGAAAGTCATGCAGTCATTAAGCAAGCTGGAACACCTCAACAGCATAATCATCATGCGGCACGGCAAGGTCTGTCTGGAAAAATGGCTGGCACCTTTTGAACGCAATACGCCGCACCAGCTCTTTTCGTTGAGCAAAAGTTTCACCTCCTGTGCTGTCGGTATAGCCCAAAAGGAGGGTTTGCTCAATATCCACGACAAACTCATGAAGTTCTTCCCCGAATACGCAAGCGTGGTGGTCGATAAGCGGATGTTCGATGTAACTTTGCAAGACTTGCTGACCATGCGCAGCGGCCATTTGACCTGCCCCACCGGCAAGCCGGGCTTCTGGACAAGCAATGACTGGCGGGAGTTTTATCTTTCTACAACTCTGGATACCGCTCCGGGCAGTGAATTTACCTATAACTCGGTGGCTACTTACATGCTTTCGGCAGTGATAAGCAAAGTTGCCAAATGCAATGTCAGAGAGTATCTGCTGCCCCGCTTGTTTGAGCCTATGAACATAGCTCCCGGCATTTGGGAGTGCTGTTGTCAGGGGATCAACTGCGGCGGCTGGGGGCTTTATCTGAAAACTGAAGATATTGCCAAATTCGGTCAAATGCTTTTGCAGAAAGGTATTTGGGAAGGTAAAGAGATAGTTCCCGCTGAATACCTTGCCGAAGCCGCCAGTTTCCACGCCGACAACTCCAAAAACAGCAATCCGGATTGGAAGTGCGGCTACGGCTACCAGTTCTGGATCTCCCAACACGGCTACCGGGGCGATGGAGCTTCCGGGCAATACGCCATTATGCTGCCCGAAGAAGATATGGTTATTGCCACAACATCCTGCGTAGGCAATATGCAGATTATTCTGACTCTCTTTTGGGAAGAACTTCTGCCAGTTCTCGCCGATAATGCTTTGCCGGAAGATTTGTCAGCTCAAAAAGCTTTGGCAGATTTTCTTGATACTTACAATATGCCAGTAACTATTGGTGATACGGAAAAACGAAGCAAAAATGTGCGGTTTGAGTTTACAGAAAATCCCCAGGGCATCAAAAGCTGTCAAATCAATTTCGGCACCAGCGATCTGTCTATGATTTTCGACGGCCCGTGGGGGATCGAAGAGCTGCGGGCTGGTTTCGGCTATCATGCCGCCAGTTATTTGCAGCTTACCGACCGGGAAAAACACCCGGTGCGGGCAAGTGCCGCATGGCAGGACGACCACACCTTGATCGTAAGATCGTTCATCACCGACGGAACTTATCAGGATGTTTGGACAGTTGATTTCAACGACCCGGATGAACCATTGAAAAACCAGCTTCTGACCAGCTGTTTCCGCCCGCAGAAACCAAGATTTCTGCTGAAAAAGTAAGAGCGGTCAGCAGGTTTGTTGGCTGCTGGGTGCCGCCGGTAGTCGGGGCAAGCCCGGCAGTACGATTGATGGCGGCAAAACGGACAGATACGGACACTCCCTGCCGCCTGTTGCTGTTGGCTGACCACACGCAGCGTTCTGCCTGCAAGTGTCAGCGTTTTTTGGCATTTTTTTGCTGTTGAGAGTATTCTTCAGCCCGTTTTTTTCTGGCTTCGTCGGAGAATTTTACCCCCCTGAACATTGCTTTATTGGAACTTAAAGAGAGGTATTTGCCACTGGCACAGGTAAATTTTTTTGATACTACCTGTTTAGGCTTGGTTATGGGATAAAGTTCTTTATACTTCTTATTTTTTATGTAGTTGTTGTTGAAAACCGAAAATACATTTACGCCTTTGTAGTTTTTAGCGTGATTGCCATCTCTTACATCCAAGCCATCTATAAATATATTTGCCGGTAAACTGCAAATATAGCCGAAGTTGTGGTGGTCGTTATGATAACCGCCGATAATGGCTGTATTGCTGATTTTCCGCCCCGGGGAGGGTATAAAAGTGCAATTCCGGATAATTACATCGCCCCGCCAGAAGCTGCCGTAATCCTGCCGCAGCGTGATGAAATATCTGCCGTAAACGGTGCTTTTTTCCACCAGCAGCTTGCCGTAGCCGGTCACGCTGATGGTTCGCAGAGCTGAATTTCTGATCGTGGCATTATAGACCCCGCAGTGAGCGTCGAACCGGGAGAGTCTGCAGCGGTCGTATTCCAGATTTTTGCAGAAATTCGACCCCATGATGCCCCAATATTGTGTATCAAATATATCGTTGGTCTGACTGCAGTTTATGAACTTGATATTGACTGCCCGGTTGAGCGATATATCGTATGTACCGGTGGAAGTGGATCTGCTGTTGGGCTTGACGGTCTTATAAACTTTTCTGCCGGTAAAAACACTGTCCTGAACTGTTACATTGCAGCAATTACTGATGGTGATAAATCCGCTGTAAGGAAAACTGTGGGCTGCTTCAGGCTCAATAACTTTGTGAACCAGACCGGAAACCAAAACATTGGAGCGGGTTATTTGCATATTCCTTGCATAATATTGGTGGGCACCCGGCTCTGCGTTGGCAATGGTGGTGAAAATCCCGCCCCGGATCTTCAGCTGCTTTGTATCTATGGGGCGGACGGTGTTGGATGTGATCTCTTCAAAATCCCACACCAGCGGGGTGCTTTTATCTATGGAGCCATCTTTATTGACAATGATAATATCGTTCTGATTGGCACCTTTATTGGCATTGACTCCGTAGCGGATAAAGCGTTTTATCTTGCCGTTATTGAGCTGTATCAAAGATTTTTCTTTAAGCAGCACCGGCAGCTTGGTCTGATGTTTGTATAAACTTGTCAAATCTTTGAGCGAATAGCTTTTGAGCCGGGATTTTACGGCAAAAACAGGTTTTTTGCGGTTTTTTACGCGGCGGTCGTCAATGATGAATTGAGCTTTGCCAAAATCAGTGTCGGTCATGATATTGATGACCCGGCTGCCGCCGCCGATGTAATAAGTGGCATTATTTTTGACCTTGACCGGCAGTTTGGCAGAGTTGGCAAAGTCGTGGGCGGCAGCAATGGCCAGCTGGTCGTCGTGTTTGCCGTCGCCTTTGGCACCGAATTTTTCGTAGCTGACAAATTCTGCGGTGTTATCATCGGCAAAAACCGGCAGCAGTCCTGCAACGCATAGAACAAATATACTGAAAAATCGCATCATTATCACACCTCATGGTTATTTGCTTCAACAGTTATAATATACCATTGTGTTGTAAAAATCAATAAATTGCAAGCAACTTTCTTAAAAAGAAAATTTGCAATAATTTTTTCTCCTTGTATCTTATAGCAAAAACAAAAGGCTCTGTTCCCAATATCGGTTGATTAACAGTAAAGATGTTGAATAAAATCTTTTCAAAACTTAAAGGGCATTTATCTATTTGTGTAATAAATAGATAAATGCCAATAAAAGGTTTTCCACCTTCGCCAAGGCTACGGCGGACAAGGGAAACGGGTGATGGGGTTTGGGGAAGAGGGAAAGAACCTTTCCTTAAAAAGGTTTTTCCCTCTTTCCCAAGGCTCCCATATCAACCTTTATCGGGAACAAAGCAAAAACAAAAATGGAGTTTATCTATGAAAGTATATGTCCAAACGGATATCGAAGGGGTTGCCGGGTTCTGTTTTTTTGAGAACCGCCGGAGCCGGGATTACGAAGTTATCAATCACCGCTACCGGATGTATAAGCTTCTGACTGCCGAAGTCAACGCGGCGGTAAAAGCAGCTTTCGATGCCGGAGCCGATGAAGTCGTGGTCAACGACAATCACGGCAGCGGTTACAACATACTCTTTGAAGAGCTTGATCCCCGCTGCCGGATCATCCACGGCAAAAATTGCAGCGGCCCCCATTGGCTGCCGATATTGGACAACACTTTTGATGCCATGGTTCTGATCGGTATGCACGCCATGGGCGGCACCGAGTGTGCCATAACGCCCCACAGTTTGTGGAAGGTCAACAATGGCGAACTTTATTTGAGTGAGTGTTCCATGGCAGCCGCCATCGCCGGAGATCTGGGAGTGCCCGCCGTGATGGTGTCAGGCGACGACAAGATCGCCTCTGAAATGCGTTCCAAGATACCCAATATCGCCATTGCCGAAGTAAAACAGGCTCTTTCGCCCTATCAGGCATGTTCCATGATCCCGGCGGCGGCTTGCGAACTTATTTACGAAAAAGTCAAAACTGCTCTGAAAAATATTTCTGAAGTAAAACCCTACAAACTCAATGGTCCGGTCACTTTGACTTTGCTGGACAGTGCCGACCACTGCCCGCCTTTGGAAGAGCTGGGCGAACCGGTCACTTGCGACACCATAACCGAAGCCTTTTTCAAGTTCGAGCGCTCCATGAAGTGGACAAGTTTTGATACGCTCCAGCCCGACGGATACAGCTATCCGCAATAAGGTAATACCAAGCTGATTTTTAACGTTATCCGAAACAAAAATAACGAGCCTTTCGCTGTCCGGTGCAAGGCTCATTATTTTTAGCTCTGTTCGGTTTTTCTGCAATGGTCATGGCTGATAATCTCGTGCAGAATGGCGAATTTGAAAAGCTCGATAAAAAAGGCAGACCCGTCGGCTGGACATCAAGTATCAGCAAAGGCGGCACCATCAAAGCCGCTGCCGCCTGACTCCCTGTTGCTGTCAGAAATATTGCAAAAATTTGATAAATAGCATAATTGTATAAATTTTTTTTGCGTAAAGTGCATTGTTGCCGGGGCTGATTTGTTGTAACTTATTGTTGGTTGACAATAGTTTACTCAAGAAAGGCAATTTTATGAAAAAGAGATTTACGCTGATCGAACTTTTGGTCGTAATTGCTATTATTGCTATTTTAGCGGCGATGCTGCTGCCCGCACTTTCTGGTGCCCGGGAATCAGCGAAAGGCAGTAAATGCACCGGCAATCTGCGGCAGATCGGGATTTACAGTTTTATGTACAGCGATGACCACGACGGATTTTTTCCGCCCTCCATTTATGCCCGGCAATTTTATAATGCATTGCAGCCCTATATAACCGGTGATATAAAATGGAATAAAAACACTCATAATACCATATATATGTGCCCAAGTGATGCCGAACGCTCCAGCGACAGCAAAATAGAAAATGCTGTATACAGTTATGGCGAAAATACCTACACTTGCTGCGACCGTTTTGTTCTCCGTGCAGACCGCCCCAGCGTGGTGCGTTTTATGACCAAATTCAGTGACCTTGTTGATGCTTCCAAAACTCTGTTCTTTGCCGACAGTTCGCGTTACGGAGCGGCTGTGACCAAAGAAAAAGATATAAACGGGTATGTATGCTTGGACTCCGGCAAATACCCCTTTGACACCTCAAAACCCGTTGGTTACGGTATGAGTTTCCGCCACAACAACACTGCCAATGTTCTGATGTGCGACGGTCACGTTGAACCGGGGACATTCAAACAATATGAAGGCTCAAACGGAAACGCCTACCTTTTTCTGGGCGGGGATTTCTGATCCGGAAGGTAGTCGCACAAGAAGTTTATTTGTATCGTGGTTCACTGAAAATCGGTTTAAATCAAAGAGAGGAAAGGAACACTTTATGAAGAAATGTTTTACCTTGATTGAACTGCTGGTTGTGATTGCCATCATCGCTATTTTAGCAGCGATGCTTTTGCCCGCACTTTCTGGTGCCCGGGAAAGTGCCAGAAGCAGCAAATGTACATCCAATCTCCGGCAGATCGGTATATATTGTCTGATGTACAGCAACGATTGGGAAGATCACTTTCCGCCATCCATACAAGATCTTAACTTTTACCGGGTGATCCACCGGTATATATCAAAAGATGAAGAGTGGAATGAAAACAAAGCCAACAGTATTTTCACCTGTCCCAGCGATGCCGACCGTATTCAGGAAAACAACCAACACACATTTTTCAGTTATGGTCAGAATTTATATACTGCTCACGATGAACAACCTACCGGCCGCCACTCTTCAGTATTGTTCGGTATAAAGTTTTCTACACTCTTTGATGCTTCCAGATCATTATTTTTTGCCGACAGCTTCAAAAGCGGCAACTCGTATGTGCGGTTTGACTCCGGTTCCTGGCCGATGAAAGCGACGGCTGTTAACTCCAAAGGAATGGATTTCCGTCATAACAGCCTTGCCAATGTCCTGATGTGCGACGGTCATGTGGAAACAGGTACGGTAAAACAATACGAAATAAATGGAACAAAGTACCTTTTTAAGGGCGGCAATTTTTAACCACTTTGAATGATTTCTATGAAGATGTATGATTGTATTGTTGCCGGTGCCGGGATCAGCGGTTTTGCTGCGGCGCTTGCCGCCCGCCGTGCCGGAGCCAAAGTGCTTTTGCTGGATAAACTTTCTTCGGTTGGCGGTAGTGCCGTTTACGCTCTTACTGCATTTTTAAGCGGCTGGCCGCTGCCTAAACGGGCGGGCGGCATTGCTGATGAATTACTGCAACAGTTGGAAAAACGCCATGGTCTGGTCTGGCGGGGCAATGCGGTTTTTGATGAAAATATCATGCAGCTTGTTATGCTGGATATGCTGCGCAATGCCGGGGTGGAAACTCTTTTCAATGCAACCGTGACCCAAGTCGATTGTTGCGGCAGAATTGTAAAAAGTGTAACCGTGCAATGCGGTTCGGAAGTTATCACACTGAATGCCAAAAACTTTGTTGATGCCTCCGGCGACGCCAGTTTTTCCGTACTTGCCGGAGCCGATGTAATTACGCCTGATCCGGAATTGAGCATGACCAAAACTTTGATGTTCAAGGTGCATAATGTTAAAAATTTTGACAAAGCAGCTATTTGCCGCAAATTCCGGGAAAAGCTCCAAACCAAAAAGTTTCCGGTAGCTATTCAGGATCGCTTTATGGGCAGTAATCTGGTGCAGGACGATGTGGTGATTCTCAACCTGACCGCAGTTGCCGGCGATGCCGCCGACCCGGTGCAATACAACGCCATGCACGAAGAGCTTTTGCGTCAGATACCGGAGGTAGTAAATTGGCTGAAAAATGAGTTTGAAGAATTTGCCGATTGTTCCATAGCCCAGATCGCCCCCATGATGGGGGTGCGTTATACCCGCAGTATCGTCAGCTGCCGCCAGCTTACTATGCAGGATGTCCACCGTCCCGAACCGCCGGAAGAGGTGGTGGCACTTTGCGGCAGTTACATCGGCGGGCATTATGTAAAATGTTTCAACTCGCCCTGGAGCAGCCGCGTTACCGGCAAACTGGCAGTACCTTACGGAGCGATCCGCAGCCGGAGTTTCGATAATCTGCTGGCAGCCGGGCGTATAATCGGCGTGGAACCGGAGTTGATAAGTGCCGTCCGGCTGAATGTAAGCTGTATAGCCTCCGGGCAGGCCGCGGGGTGTGCCGCCGCGTTGGATATACCCGATTATGAGGTTTTACGCAAAGAATTATTGCGGCAGAATTGTCTGCTTGCAAGAGATGATCCCCCAAGTTCTGAAAAGTAAAAAATTGAAATTTTCAAGATAGGTTTTATAGTATAATATAGCTGTGAGGTGTAAAATATGAGATTGCTGATCGTTGGATTGTTGTGTTGGGCGTTTATGCTCAACAGTGCGGAATTAAGCAAATATAAAACCAGTAAAAACAGTTGGGGCGATGCCCTTGCCCAAGCTGTCGCCCAAGAGCGGGTAGTCTATATACCCGGCGGGGTCTATGAGGTTGATAACCCCCTTGTAATAACCAGAGATGTCGCTTTGATCCTGCAAGATGGTGCCACCCTTGCAACCAATAAAAGTCAGCTTTTTATCCTTAAAAAAGGCAAACTTGTCATTGAAGGCAGAGGCATACCGGCAATACTGCGTTCATCGGCGGCACCGGAGCAGAAACCTGCCGGAGAAAACCGGGTGTCGATCATTGATCTGAATGGTGTCCCTGTCGGGGCAAACCCGTCGCTGGAAGTAAAAAATGTTGAGTTTCATGCTTACCACGGCATTGACGGGTTCCGCAGACTTTCGACAGTAGATGTAAACGGCAGAAGACAGCCTTCTTCCGACCGGATCGAAAGTATCGTTATCGAAAACTGCCGTTTTTTCACCCCCTCATACGGTATCGGCATACGCTGTAAAGAACTGGGTTCGGCAAGGGTGGAAAATTGTCTGTTTGAGGGCGTTGGCTACCCCATATTTCTTTCGTCGCCCATCCACGGTGGGGCAATCGTGCGGGGCAATATACTCCGGAAGTTCGGACTTACAGGTATCCAGATCGGCAAAGGCGGGCAGATCTCCGAAGGGTGTACAACTCACCTTTCCAGTGCCATTGTTCACGACAACCAGCTTTTGACCGGCGGCTTGGGCAACAACGAAAAACACTCCTATACCCACGGCATTTTGATTTACGGACACAATGTTTCCGTGCAGGGCAATGTGGTGCGCGATGTCAACCGCGGCGAAGCCATCCCCGGCAAAGATATCGGCCGCCAATTCCGCACCAAAGATGGCAAAGTATTGAACCGGAACTGGATCTTTGAAAACGGTAAACGCCGCCGTCTGGCAGGTGCCGCGATCTATCTTAAAGCCAACCGTGCCGTGGTGCAGGGCAATATTTGCACCAATTCCGGCTGGCGGAGCGTTATTGAAATCAAAACCGGCGGCAAAGAGCATTTTGTCAGCGTGGTCAATAATATCGTAGACGGCAGCGCCCTTAACACCGACGACAGCTTTGGCTTTGAGTGCAACAGCGGCCGCTCGCTGTGGGCAAACAATATGGTCTTCAATATGCCCCATCAGGCATTTGTGGTACGCAGCGGCTACGAAAACACCTTTATCAACAATGTTATAGTAAATTCTCCGGTGGGGTTTGCCCTTTCCGGCAATGCTCCCGGGTATCAGGAGTTGATTTCCGGCAACCGCTTTATCAATGTGGAACACCCCGTGGCGGTGGATGGAACTAAAAAAAGTCCGGGCATGGCACCGGATGTGCTGACTCTGCCCCCCGCTCAACTGGCGGAAAATCAGGAACTGCCGGAACCAAGCGAAGAGATCGCCGGACGCATTTTTGTTAAAGGCACTAAATTTTACTGCTGCGTAAAAATGGGCAATGAGTATGTTTATATGGAGCTTGCCGGTAAAGTCATACCCAATAAAAAGTACAAAGTCGTCGGCAAAGAGCTGCTGTTCAACGCCGATCAATCCGGCAGAGAAAAAAGCGATAATGCCCTGCTGAATGATCCCCTGCACCCCGGCTGGCAATCGACATTCTATTCGGCACGGGAAGAAAAACTTTATGCTCAAGGCAATGCCACTTTTGATACAGAAAATTTCAAAACCGGCAATCGCTCGCTGAAAATCTGTATGACTCAAAAGCCCGGCAGCTGGAAGTTGCGGCAGAATGTAACTCTCAAACCCGGTGCCCGCTACCGGGCAACTGCCGTAGTCAAGGGTGAAGAACCCTTGAATTTGCGTCTGGAAGTACGGCCCAATGTGGGCAGAAGTTTTATCAAGCGGGCAGCGGATACCCAAGAGTGGCAGACTGTAACAATAGATTTCACCAACCCTCCGGGGAACACCCGGGCGGTCTTTTCGGTATGGAGTTCCAAAACCAACATGCACAAAAACGCCTGGGTGGATTCTGTTTCGCTCAAAGAGATCGTTGATGAAGCTGTTGTTGCCCGGCAGGAGGCCGCCGCCGCCCGAAAAACTGTGGGCAGAGAATTGGCGGGCAGCAAGTGGAACTCGCCCCAAGGCGTTGAACAGCTTCAGGCAGACAAAACGGTAACCTTCAAGCGATCTGCCGGTAAAGGCAATGCACTTATTTCGCAAAAAGTCAAACTGCAAAAGGGCAGATCCTACCGGGCGGTCATGCAGATAAAAAGCAATATCCCCGGCAGCCGTTATTCGGTACATGGCAGATTTGACAACGGTCGGCTGCCGCTGACTTTGACAGGAGAAAAAGATGGAATAATTTTTCTGCAAGGCGATTTTACGGAAGTTGAACTGAAAAAATACAGCCAGATCAATTTATGGATAAACAATTTTGCCGCCGGAGAAGAAATAACGATCTGCAATTTTTCGCTGAAAGAACTGGAATAAAAACATATACATCCAAACTATGGAATCGACATTTACCCCTGTGACACTGCCCGGATATAACACCCGGGAGTATTTTGTGCAAATCTGGAACTATCTGGAAGATTTGCATAAAATCCACATAACCATCCACGATCACTCCGGCAGTCTGCGGCTTTCCGACGGCAATTTATTGCGGCTGCATGGCAATATCCACCGCAGCGGATATTGCAGTTATTGCCGGGAAAAATTCCACCGGCATTGCTTCCAGCATTGTGCCAAAGAAGCCATGCAGAAAGCCTCCGAAGCCGAGGGCCCCATGCTTTACCGGTGTTACGCCGGGGTGGTGGAAGTGGTGATGCCGCTTTTCTGGCAAAATGTGCATGTGGCAACGATTTTCGGCGGCTCCTTCCGGGATGCGGACTTTGTGGTGCCCGACTCCTGGGATAATCAGCGAAAAGCGTTATACAACGATCTGCCGGTGTGGTACCGCAGTAAATACCCGGTCATTGTGCAGGTGCTGGAGCTGTTGGGGGCTGCGGCGCTGGTCTGGGCGGATAAAGAGCGAAATACCCTGAAAGATGAAAACAGCCGTCGGCAGATCATCGAGGATTTTTTCCGGAAAAAGCTGACATCCCAGGATTGCACGCTGGAGCTGTTGGCAGAAAAATTGAATTTATCAACTTCCCGCACCAGTCATATTTTGCAGGAGGAATTCCACAAAAGTTTCAGCAAACTTTTAATGGAAGCCCGGGTACAGCGGATCTGCGATCTGCTGGAAAATACCGATCTGCCTTTGCGGGAAATCGCCCGGCGAACCGGCATGAGCAACGAATATTACTTAAATCGTATTTTCCGGCGGAAAATGGGCATCCCCCCCGGAAAATACCGCAGCTGCCCGCTGAAAAAAGAGTCTTACTGAATTTCAATACCCTGCTCCCCGACAGCTTGCGGGATGTTACAGTATCGGTAAGCAGCAACGGCAAACAATATACCAAAGTGGGATTTTTCCCTGCCGGTAAAAATAGCTTTCTCAAATACGGTATCCGCAAAAAAACTTTGCAGCTGTCGGAAAGTGCCCCCAAAGGTGCCAAAATCAAGCTGGAATTTGCCGCATCGGACAATCCCGGTGCCATCGAAAAAGGTGCCGTACCGCAACTGTTTGCCAAACCGCTGCTGCTGAAATTGCCGTGACAGAAAGCTAATTTCATGCTTGCAGAAATCGAACTGTGGAGTGCTGAATAAGCAAGTTCGCTTTGATATGCACCCAAAAAGTTGGACACAACTAAAGGAGTGCATATTTTATGAAAAAAGAAACAGCAAATCCCCAAGAGTACAGTGCAAATTTTAAATTACGAGTTATATTAGATGTGTTAAATAACGGTTTGAGTATTCATGAAGCCGTTAGAAAATACTGGGATGTAAC
>JAZSHD010000169.1:0-18555 GCA_045533055.1 Victivallaceae bacterium
AAAAGGTTTGGAAAAAGGGGGTGGAGTTTGAGGAGGGGGAAAAGGACCTTTCCTCAAAAGGTCTTTTCCCCCTCCTCAAGTACCAACCCTTGTTGGGAACATAGCGTTGAAAATAAAGTCCCCGGCTGCGTGGGCTGGGCATAACAGTATACAGTAAGCAGAACAGATATTCCGTGGAGGTTTTTTTGAAAAAAAATCAATTTACAATACATACTGTTCTGTCGTTTTTTTCTGCTCTGGGCATGGCTGGGGTGCTTTCGCTGACATTCTGCCTGCAGCCGGTTTTTGCCCACGACTCTTTTGCCCACGACAGTTCATACACTGCCGGATTATTCAACAATGATATTGCGGCGGTTTATTGTTTTGCAAGAAAGACCAATCTTTCCGGCAGCAAAACTCTTACTGCCGGCGGCAATCCGGCTGAATCTCTGCCCAACGACGGATTTATTGACTTGCTTTCTTTATTGTCAAGCTACAAAAGTCAGGCGATTTGTTCAGCAGTTAATCTGCATTGTGAATTTATTGCGTGCGTTGCCCCTACCAGGGCAGGGCCTTCTCTCTTCTGATATATTCTTCACAACATCAAAAAAACTTGAAAAAATGCTGTTTGATTCTCGATTTGAGCAATCAACATTCTGCCGACCGTGCTTTGTTGGAAAAATTTTATTGTATACGCACGGAATTTGTTTCGGCAGAGAAAAATATCAGAAGGAATAAAAATGAGTAGTTTTCTTACAATATCAGGCGGGGTCGTGGGGATCGCACTCTTGTATTACGGTGCCGAATACTTGATCAAAGGCGGGGTGAGTATTGCCCTGAAAATGCAGGTTTCCACGCTGGTCATCGGCTTGACTTTGGTGGCGTTCGGTACCAGTATGCCGGAATTTGTCGTAAGTGCCGATGCCGCCATCAAAGGTGCACAGGGTGTTGCCGGTGCCGGAGATATAAGCATCGGCAATGTGGTGGGTTCAAACATTTGCAATATAGCTCTGATCCTCGGTTTGTGTGCCGTGATTCGGCCGCTGCCGGTAAATAAACAGTTTTTGAAAAACGAAGTCTGGTGGATGCTGGGTTCGGCGATACTTCTGGCGGTTTTTCACTATTTCTTTCAGGGGTTGAGCCGTTGGGCAGGGGCGATTTTCCTGCTGGGCATTATTGCTTTTACCTGTTTGAGCTACCGCTCCGGGCGTAAACTTGAAATGCAGAAAAGCAAAGAAGAAAAAGCTGCTGAAATTCAGGAAAACGCCGGCAAGATGCTGCCCGTGGGGTTGTCGCTGGTGCTGGTTATCGGCGGTTTGCTGGCTTTGGTAGGCGGCGGAAAACTCTTTGTCAACTCTGCTGTACTTATCGCCCAACTTATGGGTATAAGCGAAGCGGTCATCGGTCTGACCATCGTTGCCGTGGGTACCAGTATGCCGGAATTGGCGACCAGCGTGGTTGCCGCCATCAAGGGCGAAAACGATATTGCCATAGCCAATGTGGTGGGGTCGAATATCTTCAACATTCTGGCGATCCTCGGCGTTGCTCCGCTGATAGCTCCCATCAAGTCTGCCGGGATCAGCATGATAGATATGTACACCATGCTGGGAATAAGCATATTGTTGATCGCCTTTATGAAGCCGCTTAAAATCAACCGCTGGATGGGGGCGATTTTCCTTGTGATTTATACGGCTTACACTGTTTGGTTGTTCTTCAAAGGTTAATAAAAAAACCTCTCCCGCTTTCTATAACTCTCCGGGTGGGAGCCTTGTTATTTATCTATGATTTGCGGGAAGGAGTTGTATTTTAAATGAGTTGGTTGGATTGGACTATTGTAATAATCCCGCTGATCGTGGTATATGCGTTGGGTATTTATTCCTCGCGTTATGCCAACAGCGTGGCGGATTTTCTTTCGGCAGGGCGTTTGTGCTGACGCTATGTCATTGCAGTCGGCGATATAGCTAATGCTTTGAGCATTATCGGGTTGATCGCTTATATCGAGGTGCATTACCGCACCGGTTTTGCGTTGGAATTCTGGAAGCAGGTGACTCTGCCGCTGGGGGGGGGCATGGAGCTTCTTTATTTTCAGTTTTGTCTACCACTTTTTGCTTACCTTTATTGTGGTGCTGATATGGAACGCCTTTTCGCCGTGGCCCATTGAGTGGTGGGGGCATTACTTCTTTATAGTCCAGCTGTTGGTGCCGGGGGTGGTGGCGATCATTTCCACCTTCTGGTTCGGTATCGACGGGGTGGTGGATATGCACAGATTGTTCCGTGACCTGAAAAAGCGGGAAGTCGACCATCTGGATAACGGCGTGGTGGAAGGCAATGTTTCCATTTCGGAAAAAGCCAGAATGGAAGAGATCGACGCCGGAGATGAGCCGGAAATGTAAAGTATTGCCCTGAACAAAAAATAATCAGTTGAACCTGACGGACTTTGTGAAAAAAATCAACACAGAGTCCGTTTTTTTGTGCAGCAATCAAACAACTTGCGGTAACTTTTTTCTTCGATTTTTCTTTGCACAGATGGGGTACCGGGTTTGACAAAGCGTTGTTTTGAATTACAGTATCTTGCAATAAATAAAATATTGAGTTTCCGGAGGAGTTATTTATGAATTGTAATACTCAAAATATATGGCAGGGGTGGCAGCGTGGTGAACTGCAGATACATTTTATCCATACCGGGGTCGCTGAATCTATATTGTTTATTTTTCCTGACGGGACTACCGTACTTAATGATTGCGGCGATTATCCGGCACTTACCCGTTGGCAATATGCTGTACCCGTGGTGCCCGGTCCGGAGCGGCTGGCAGGGGATTGGATCGCCCGTTATGTGGAGCGGGTACTGCCGGAAAATGCCCCACGGCGTAACGGGAAACCGCTTATTGATTACATGTATTTGAGTCATTTTCATTGCGATCACTGCGGCACACCCTATTGGCAGTGTATCAAAGATGATGGTGACCGGCTCCCGAATTGTTACCGCAGCGGTTACGGTCTGGCGGCGGAAACTCTGGCTTTTGATACTGCCATCGACCGGGATTGGCCGGGAACCAATGAACGAAAATCCAATGAAATTGAGCTTTACCATGACCATATGCACCGTATTTATACTGCCCTGCGGGTGCGGGACGGACTTAAAAACGAAAAATTCCGTCTGGGGGCAGACGACCAGTTTGTTTTGCGGTATTTGCCCGGAGAATTTCCGGATTTCAAAGTGCAGAACATAATTGCCAACGGCAGAGTTTTCTGCAAAGACGACTCTATAAAAGATGTTTATGCTGAAGAAGCCAAAATTAATGATTGCTTCAACGAAAACGGCATGAGTACAGGTTTTATTTTAACTTACGGGAACTTTAAGTTTTTCACCGGCGGCGACTGGGATGATACTATCACCGGCATCGGCGGCAGCAAGCTCAAGCTGGATGATGCGTTAGCTGCGGAACTTCCGGCAGTGGATGTTGCCAAGATAAATCATCACGGTTTCCGCAATATGAGCGACAAGATCGTTTCGGCTCTGGCTGCCCGGGTGTGGGTGGCAAATATTTCCAACACCAGAGAGGTTTCGGAAGATGCTTTGGAGCGTATTTGCAACCGGAACAACTATCCCGGCAAGCGTACACTGTTTCCTTGCGTTTTTGCCGATTCCCGGGTGGAAACCGCACAAGGTAAAGAGTATCTTTCTGATATAGCTCCGGAAACTTTCGGCAAGGGTTGTCATGTGGTGATAACCGTGCCTCCGGGGGGCGACGAGTACCGTGTAAGCTGTATCGACGCAGCTGATGAATCCATGAAAATCAAAGGCGAATACAAATTTATTTCGCAAAGCGGACAAAAGTGACAGGAAACACAGGCGTGGCTGCAAGGCTCTGCCCCGGTAATTTTGAAGGCAAATTTTCTGCCGTCGGCATAGCCCCTTACGACTTTTCAGCAGAGGTGGGGCTATGTTCCATCGTGCAATTTTTGCGTTCAGCAAAAATCGTCCTCAAACGCCGGATCCCTGTCGCCCAATTCCGGTGCGCTTTGCAGCTTGTCACACCGGGATGCAGCAAAGGCGGAGGCTGACCGCCTTTGTTGCTGCGGGCTTGCTATATAATATCAAACGATATTGGGAACAGTTCCTATCAAAATAAAGTGATTTTTCAGTAAAATATATCACTTTTTTGCCATGTCTGCTGCTTTGGCACGCAAAGCTACTGCGTGATTGCAAGTCAGGGCATCGACTCCGGTACCTGCCATTGCCAAGCCTTTTTCGTCGGTATTTACTCCCCATGCCACCACCCGCAAGCCTTGGGCTCGCAAAGCATCGACAAAAGATTTGTCCGCCCGGAAATCGGCTTTGAAACTTACTCCGCTGAAATTGTGTTCACGGCAGAAAGCGGCAACTTTTTCAGCGGTGGGGAATTCTCCAAAATGCTTTTCAAGGTCGATCAGCAGTACCCGTGAAAGATCCGGGAAAAGCTCATTGGCAAGCTCCAGCGTTTCGATTTCAAAGGAACTCAAGCCGATAAGTTTACCCAGAGCAAGGTGTTTATCTGTCAACTGCCGCAGTTCGGTAAGATCAAATGGTTTGCCTTTGAGTTCTATCTGGATGAATTTGCCGGGCAAAAGCAGATCAAGAGCTTCAGAAATAAGCGGTACCGGGTGAACTTCGCACAACTCTTTATAGGTGTGACTGGCTACTTCAATATCCACTCCGGCAACTCTTTCCAGCGAGGAATCGTGAACGCAAACGATTTTTTTATCCGAAGTCATGCGTATATCAAGTTCGAGGCCGTCGGAATCCCGTTCCATGGCAAGGGCAAAAGCTGCGAGGGTATTTTCCGGAGCGTCGTCGGATTCCCCCCGATGTGATAAAAAAAGAGTCTTGTTCATAATTTCTCCAAACATTTTTTATATTGTATGCATGTATAAAGTTACTCTCCGGAAAGAGTTTTGTCAAATATAAAAAGCGTATCTTTCAGGCAATTTGCCGAAAAAGCTGGCTGTCGGCACTCAACTTCCTGTAAGGCAGTGCTTTCGCCCGGTTTCTCTGCAATGTTATGTTACAAAGGCTCTGCACTGAACATAGATTGTTTTTCTGAACATTGCCTGACTTTTTCAAGAGGCTCTGTTTCCGGTAAAGGGTGATTGGGAAAATCTGGCGAAGAAGAAAAAAGCTGATTCAACATCTTTTCTGTTTATCAACCGGTATTTAAGAAGAGTGTCAAATAAAAAATCACCCCGTATTGTTTACCTGCCGTGGAAAGCCAGACAAAAAAAGAGTGAAGACTTTTTGGGGGTCTTCACTCTCTTCTGTGGTATACAGCTTTTTTACTTGGTCAGATTCTTGATCGCTGCATCAATGATCGCTTCCGCAGCATCGGGAGCAACCGAGTTGATCTGGGGCTGGACTTCGTAGCCGCCGCGTTCAAAGCACTCTCTCATGGGCACATAGCCGGAAACCGACTGGGCAAGCGTTACTACAAAAGTCTGCTTGAAGGGGCTTCTTTCCCGAATGGCACGGGTAATTCCGTTAAAGGGTTCGCCCGGCAGCGAAACAAAGGCAAGGTCTTTGCCGATGGTAATGGCTGTAAGTCTGCCGTCGTGGGAAGGGGTGCTCTGGGCGTGGCAGTTCAAAGCCGCTTGGGCAAACAGACGCAGGGCTGCCGGAACTTTGTTGGCAAGATCCTGACTTTCCAAATCACCTTCTTTTGGGATATCCGGCACGGTATCCAGCACATGCTGGGCGGCGGCCACTTCTTCAGCAGTCAGCTTGCGGTGAGGAATGGTCACTGTACCGACTTTTACACTGACTTCTGCATCCGCCACCGGTTCCAGATTTGCCAGAGCATCCAACACTATCCTTGCATAGCCACGGCCGATACGGGCGGCTTCGGCGGGCGAAGTCTGTTTGATATCCTGCCGGAAGTCAAAGTGGTTGATGTCGCCGGAGCAATCGTCCAGCACCAGCACCGGCAGACCGCTTTTGAGTTCGTGCTGCACTTCGTGGGCAAAATGGCCGAACCAGTCTGCCGAAACGATATCGCCGCCGACGGTGTCGCCGTGGTTGGCAATATTGCAGAGCAATGCGGCGATCCTGCCATGCTGTTTGACCGCCAGAACATTGATGGTACGGTCAAAGTCGCTTTCCGGTTTGTCAATATCCGGATTCCGCCAGCCGGGGTTGGTTATAACAGTGCCGTTTTTCATAAAATAACGGCGGACAAAACCGTAGGGGTTGTTGTAAACGGAGGTGCTTTCCAGCGTGGCTTCCTGCAAATTCATAAAAGCCCGGCGGATGGCACGGAAAGCAGCCTGGGCGGTTTCTTCCAGAGCGAACAAAGCAAGCTCGTCCAGATTTCTGCGGTATTCCGGGCCGGTGTGAGTGTGAGTAGTGCAGATGATCAAAGAGTCATAGAACTCTCTGTTGTAAGCATCCACAATAAGTTTTTCCAGTTTGTCCCACAAAGCCTGTGCCACATTGCAAAGGTCAAAGCTGACAAAACCGAACTTTACGCCGTCGCGTTCCATAGCCACGACTTTAACATAAAGTTCGTCGTAGTTGCCCCGGTTGGGGCGTTTGTTGGCGTATCCGGCAAGACCGACGCCGATGGGGGGGGTGATGATCTCCTGGGCAAAACCTGCTTTAAGCATGGCAAACTCCTTGTTTTATTATTTTTGCAGAGGTTTGAATTTACATCTTTAATATACAGTTTTAAAAAAGTTTTTCAATGCTTGCATTATATAAAAGGTGATTTTTTTGCCTTGCAAGTGGCAAAATAAGCCGGGGAGGGTATATTATATACATTGCAAAGGTAATCAACCAGTAAAAATCAGGAGTTTATATTATGGCTGATAATCACAATGTCTATCAGAATCCTTTGACCGACCGCTATGCCAGTGCCGAAATGAGCTACAACTGGTCGCCCCAGAAAAAGCACTCCACCTGGCGTCGGCTCTGGGTGGCTCTTGCCGAAGCTGAACAGGAATTGGGGCTGGCGATCACCGATACACAGATAAATGAAATGCGTAATCATCTGGACGACATCGACTTTGAAGCCGTGGCCAAAGAAGAAGCCGAACGCCGTCACGATGTTATGAGCCACATCCATGTTTTCGGTACCCAGTGCCCCAGTGCCATGCCCATTATCCATCTGGGGGCAACCAGCTGCTATGTAACTGACAATACCGAACTTATCCAAATGCGGGACGGCTTGAAGCTCGTCCGGGGCAAGATGCTCAAACTCTTTGACAACCTTGCCAAATTCGCCATGCAGTACAAAGATATGCCCACGCTGGGCTTTACCCACTACCAGCCCGCACAGCTGACTACTGTGGGCAAGCGTTTCTGTTTGTATTTGCAGGACTTTATGCTGGATTTTGAACGGCTGGAAAATGAACTTGCCAACCTGCCTTTCCGCAGTGTCAAAGGCACCACCGGTACACAGGCAAGTTTTCTGGAACTTTTTGACGGCGATCACGACAAAGTCCGGGCATTGGAAAAACGGGTCGCTGAAAAGATGGGCTTTGAAAAAATCATTCCCGTATCCGGTCAAACCTACACCCGCAAGGTGGATTACTACATTCTCACATTGCTTGCCGGCATTGCCCAGAGTGCCTACAAGATGGCTGGCGACATCCGTCTGCTTGCCAACTTGCGGGAAATCGAAGAACCCTTCGGCAAAAAGCAGATCGGCTCTTCGGCAATGGCTTACAAACGCAACCCCATGCGGAGCGAACGGGTCTGCTCGCTGGCACGCTACGTAATGGATCTGCCGGTAAATGCGGCTCACACTCACGCAACCCAGTGGTTTGAACGCACGCTGGATGACTCGGCCAACCGCCGTCTGGTGCTGCCCGAAGCGTTCCTCGGAGTGGATGTGATCCTCTCGCTGCTGGTCAACATCACCGACGGCTTGCAGGTGTGGCCTGCCGTTATCGCCAAGCGGGTGGCGGCTGAACTGCCCTTTATGGCAACGGAAAATATTATGATGGAAGCTGTCAAAGCCGGCGGCGACCGTCAGGAACTGCATGAAGCGATCCGGGTCAACAGCATGGAAGCTGCCCGCATGATCAAAACTGAAGGCAAAGATAACGATTTGCTGGAACGGCTCAAGGCCGACCCGGCTTTTGCCAAAGTTGCCGATAAAATCGACAGTTTGGTCGATCCCCGCAAGTTTGTAGGTCGTGCTCCGGAACAGACCGAAGAGTTTATCCGCGAACATATTTCGCCCATTCTTGCCATGTACGACTACGAGTTGACCGGTGCCAGTGTTGACTCGGTAAATGTCTGATTCGGCAGGATAATGCAAAAGCACGCCCAAGGAGCAATGCTGCCCAGCCGCCGCCGGAACCGGCGGCGTGCCCGTTGGCGTGCCGCCGCAGCGGTATTTGGTGTACTGCTGCTCTTTTTTTTACTCTACTGCACTATAAAAAAAGCTCTGACCGCAGTTGCTGAATACCGCTGGAGCAAAGTTGTTGACCACGCTTTCAGCTCCGGCGACAGCGGCAGGATCGCTGCTTTGCTGGCAAGATGCGGCAAAGAAGCACCCTTTCTGCAAAATACTCCCCGGTTTGCCCGCTGGGAAGACAAACTTTTGCGTTTGCAGGAAATGGAAAAATTCCGCCGGAGAGAGTTTGCCAAACGACTTACCGATTTGCAGAAAAAACTTAAAGAGCCCAACGGCGATCTGGCGTGGCAGGAAAAACTGACTTCGGTTGCGGCGTATGCCGCCAACGATGAAGAGTTTGCTCAAGTCCGTATGCTGGAAGCTCATTGCAAAACGCTGGAAGAACTCCGGCATCTGGAAGTTGCTAAAAAAGGCGTCAAAGAGCTGCAAAAAATCGAAAACGCCTTGTTGGAACTGCAAGATTCGGTCAAAAATAAAGCGTGGCAGAAGTATCAAATGCTTTACCGGCAAATGGCAGGCGAACTTGATAATATAGTGTTGAAATACACTTTTGCTCCCGAAATAGGTCAAAGGGCGACTCAACTGAAAAAAACGCTGGAAGCAGTGCAAAATACTGCTCTGCAAACTCAAAAAACTATTGAGAATGAGCAAAAACACTTCCAAAAAATATTTGCTGATATTTCCCAAAACGCCATAACCGGTGAAATCAAAAATTTTCTCAAGCTCTATCCTGTCAGCTCTCACGCACCCGGGTTGCGGAGTTTGCTCAAGGATCTTTCGGCATTGCAGACAAGTCAGTGCCAGGTTTTTGAGCAGGTTTTCCGGACGATGAGCGAAAACAATCTGCAAGCCCAAGCTGTCTACGCTAAACAAATCGGAAAAATCACCGCCGAAGAGGTGGAGTTCGGCTCTTTTGAGCTGATTTTAAGAACTCGTGACAACCGCATTGTCCGGTTTATAACTTTAAGCAAGTGTTATTTTATCAATGAAAAAGATGGCTCACGCACCATAAGTTTCAGTGATATAAACAATCAGCCGGTCAAAGGAACTTTTGCTGCTGATGGTTTCGGCAGCGTGGCGTTTGCCGGAAATTATTATCAAGGCAAAATGGCTTACGGCAAGCCCGAAGGTATGCTGCCTGAAAGCGTCAAACAACGGACTTTGCTTAAAATAAAACAGCTTATGCAGAACTATAAGGCAGAGGATTTTCCATTGTTTTTGTATTTTCTTGAAGAGCAAAGCCACAGCAGTTTTTACAGTTTGCTCCCCGCAGAGGTCAAAGCCAAACTGCAGAACGCCAAACTTCTTGCGGAAAAAATTCTGAAAGCCCGGCCGCTGCAATTTATTTTTACCCGGGAGATAGTCAACACTCTCCGGCTCAACCCCCCGATTTTTGCCGGAATATTGGAGTTTGAAGGCAAAACTTTTACGCTTAAACCCGCAGTGTCGGCACTGGCGGCTGAAAAAACTGCAACTTTGTGGAGTGTCAACGCTGACGGCAAAACGGTTTTTACCGCAATCGGCAAAGTGCAAAAAGGTCAGCAATTCAAGCCCCGCCAAACCCTTGGTAATGGCAAAAAATTTGCCGTTGCCGCCATGCCCGCCAGCGGGGCAGATTACGCAGAACTGTTGAAAGTCTGGGAGCAATTCGCCCGGAAAGAACAACTGAAAATGCCGCCCCTGCCGGACTTTTTAAACGATTTTATCCGCTGAAAAATTAAAAAACAGGGGGTGTTGCAAAACTGTTTTGTGGGGAAGAAACCTTTTTGAAAAAAGGTTCTCTTCCCCACCTTGTCCCGCCATAGCCTTTGGCGACGGTGGAACCCCATTTTCCAAAAACTTTCACCGGAATTGCTTTTATTACAAGTAATAAAAGCAATTCCAATTTATTTTATATAAAAGAGATACAACATTTTACCTGTAATAATTTTTACTATTGTTGTATAAATTCAAGATTGCTGATTTTTTCGACAGCAAACAAAAATTTGTACAAAAAAACAGGGGATTTGCAACCTTTTATGAGGTTTTGCAACACCCCCTTTTTATTATTACTTTACAAATCAGTTGCCGACTTTGCCCACCCAGAGCACTGCCCGGCGGTTCTGGCTCCAGGCACTTTCGCCGCTGCCGGCAACAGCAGGTTTGTCTTCGCCGTAGCTTACAGTACGAACAGCGGCAAGATCAACACCGTTTTCAGCAGCTTTGCTTTCCACAGCACGGGCACGGCGTTCACCCAAAGCACGGTTGTATTCTTCGGTACCCCGTTCGTCGCAGTGACCTTCGATGACCAGCACCAGATTGGGGTTGCTCTTCATAAAAGCTGCGGCTGCAGCAACTTTGCTCATTTCCGAAGCACTGATGCGGTCGGTATCAAAACCAAAGTAAAGGGTCTTGGGGAATCCGGCAACTTCCATGCGGCGGACACCGGTGCGTTCATCCAAAGCTCCTTCGTTGGCACCGGCACCCCAGTCGGAGGGCTTTTCGTCGCTGGAGTCCCAGCCGTTGGCACCGTTGCCATTCATACCGCCCACCCGGGGAGTGCCGGGTTCTTCCCATGCCGGAGGAATAGTGCCGCCCTTGCCGGGTTCCGGATCGGCACAACCGGTCAAAACGATCATGGCACCAAATAAAACAGCTGCGGCGGAAAGACGAGTGGCGATTTTCATAATATTTTCTCCTGTAATTTTATTATATGTACAAATCAAATCAAAGAAATATAACACCAGACAAATTTTTTTCCAACTTTGCAAACAATTTTTATTGGATTTTTTTTGTCATGGCTTCGGTCATAACTTTTTCCACCCGGGCAGTAAGAGCCTTCCGGTCTTCACCCGGCAGCGGAGTTATGGGTTCCAAAGCTGTAACCACCACCCGGATACGCTTGCGGCCGATGAATTTCCATGCATGAGGCAGCAGCGTTTGATTGCCATACCAGGCGGCGTTCCAGTTATCATCTTCCCGCAAATATTCGGTAATAATGGGCTGAATTTTGAAATTTGTGCCGATAACAGTAGCAAAACTTGTGGATTTGAACGGCAGCATACCATGCTCGCCATCGCTGGTGGTGCCTTCCGGGTAAACTAAAAGCGATACACCATCTGCCAATGTCCGGTGGATCTCTTCGACCATTTCCGTTGATTTCTGCCGGTTTTTCCGGTCTACCCACAACGGGCGGCTGATCCCCAGATAAAAACCCAGTATGGGCCAGTATTTGATCTCTTTTTTAGGCGTAAAGCGGATAGGAAAAAGCGACGCATGCAAAAGCACATCCACATAGCTTTGATGGTTTGAAACTATAAGCATGCCCTCTTCAATAGGGTGTTCGCAGATAAATTTGACCTCCACAGCAAAGTTCTTTACCAGAAATTTGCCCCATGCTCTTGTGCAGTAAGCCACCCGTTTGATCCCGGCACGCCCCCCCATGCCGCAAAATATGGAGTAGATAGCAAAGGGCCACATCCAAAGCAGGAACTTGCTCAAACGCCACAACTTACGCAAAAAAGTCATCTGTTTTTGCTCCGATAGTTCTCACCGTCAAAGAAAATGGCGGGCATACTTCTGGTCGATCTCGCTTAACTTGAAAAGCACCAGAAAGTCGATCGCTCCGAACTCTTTATCCAGCACCGGTTCTCTGCCGAACTTGGCCCCCAACCGGAGATACCCTTTCATCAAAGGCGGAATCATTTTCCGCAATTCGCCACTCTTCTCGCCATCGGTATAGGCTTTGACCGCTTCCGGATCAACTTCCGGCAATTCCCAGCCCGGTTGAGGTGCAACTTCCAATTCATCAGTAAAAACATTGCCTTTGCGGGCAAGAAATTCGCACACAGCTCTGCCGATGACCGGATCGGCGGGGGTCAAACTCACGCACCCGAGCAGATATTGACACTGGGAGCGGTCATACAGCGCCGCCATACCCGCCCAGAGCAATGCTACGATAACACCGTTGCGGTATTCAGGCTTGACGCAGGAGCGGCCAACTTCCACAGAATCGGCAGCAATTTTATCCAGACCGCCCAGTTTGAATTCCTGCTCAGAATAAAATCCCAAACCTTGCAGAGCAACCGTCCCGGGGTGTACCCGGTAGGTGGCAATAACTTCGTTGGCGGAGCGTTCAACCACGATCAAATGCAGGCAGTAGGGGTCAAACTCATCTTCATCAATAGCCGTTTCAGCAGTTTTGCCAGCCAGATGCCCCTGTTCAGCCATGAAAACATTGTAACGCAAACGCTTTGCGGCATTGATTTCGTCCTGATTCTCCGCAAACTTAACCAAAAACTGCTCTTTTTCCACCAGCAGCGGCGGATCCATGAGCTTTTTCAATGTTTCATTCTCAATCACTTTACCAATATCCCAAGCTAAACGATCAATAGAGCACAAGAAAACATGCACTTTAGATAAGATACCACTACCTTCTGTAATATTCCACTGATAAAATTGATTTTTTTAACAATTTTTTTTAAACTTGCTGAAAAAAATCTCATTTACCGATGCAAAATCTGGAAAATATCTCGTCCAACAGATCCGGTTCCACCGTTTCGCCAACGATCCTGCCGGTTTCCACCAACGCCATCCGCAAATTTGCCGAAGCCAGTTCCCAACTGCCGGAAATCAATTCGTCCGCCACCGGCTCCAGAGCAGCGTCGGCTGCTTGCAGCAAACTCAAGTGGCGGGCGTTGACCGCTTCAGGCGTGTCAGCATTATTGCCGTCATCCTGCCAGACGAGCTTTTCAAACACATCCAGCAATGCGTTCAAATTCTCTCCGGTCATGGCAGAAATTTTTACTGTGGGCACCTCCGGAATCTCCGGCAAATCACGCTCCTTTGCCAAGTCCATCTTGTTCCAGACAGCTATAAGCTGCTGTTTGTTCGATCCTATATTGCGTTCAAATTCCGTTAATTCTCCGGCAATATCTTCTGCCGACGCATCCAACAGATAAAAGACCACCTGCGACTGCAGCATGGCAGCTTTTGCCCGTTCTATCCCTAAAGCTTCGATCTCGTCATCAGATTCCCGCAAACCGGCAGTATCGGTTATCTCCACAGGTATATTCCGCAAAACCGCATTTTCTGCAAGCGTATCCCGGGTGGTGCCGGGTATGGAACTGACGATCGCCCGGTCGATACCCAGCAGAGCATTGAGCAAGCTGGATTTTCCGGCATTGGGCTTACCGGCAAGCGTTATTCTTACCCCCTGACGCAAAACTGCTCCGGCATGAGCGGAAGCTATCAACTTCTGCAACGCATTCCGGGCAATATTCAGGCGTTCAACCAGCAAACTGCTGTCGTCAAACTCCAACTCTTCATCGGGAAAATCCAGCCGTGATTCGCAATCCGACGCCAGCAGCAGCAAGGTTTCGCGTATATCATTGACCGACCTTGAAAGATTCCCTGCCAGCTGCCGCAACGCCAGATTCAGTGTCGCATCGCCCGTGGCGGTGATTATATCGCCAACGGCTTCGGCTTGAGCAAGATCCAGCTTGCCGTTGATAAATGCCCGCATAGTGAACTCCCCCGGTTCGGCTGCCCGCACATTTTTCTGCGAAAGCACCGCTTCCAGAGTGCGGCGAACCGTTACTGCTCCACCGTGGCAGTGCAGCTCCACAACATCTTCTCCGGTATAGCTGTGAGGATTGGGCATATAAACTGCCAGAGCCGGTTCGCCGGGGTCGCCGATCAAACCGTAGAGCATCATTCTGGCATTGGCTTTGCACAGAGATTTTCTGCCCCGCCAAACCTGTTGAGCTGCCGGCAGAGCGTTTTCGCCGGATATCCGGACAATGCCGATCGCCCCGCCGGGAGCAGTGGCTACTGCGGCAATAGTATCAACTGTATTCATAAAAAATACCTCAAAAATTACTTTTCACGGTAATATAACGCAAAAAAAACAACTTGCAAGGTTTTTTATATGGCAAAAACAATTTTAAGAGGCTATATTATAGAGTATTATATTGGATTATTGACAAATCAAAACAAAGGATATTATTATGAGCGAGTACGATTTCAAGAACATCGAGGCCAAATGGCAGGCCCGGTGGGAAAAAGAAAAACCCTTCAAAGCAATAGATTTTTCTGACAAACCCAAATATTATGCGTTGGATATGTTCCCCTACCCCTCCGGTGCCGGTCTGCATGTGGGCCACCCCGAAGGCTACACCGCTACGGACATCATCTGCCGCTACAAGCGGATGAAGGGCTTTAATGTTCTGCACCCCATGGGCTGGGATGCTTTCGGTCTGCCCGCTGAACAGTACGCTGTGGAAACCGGTACCCACCCGGAAATCACCACCAAAAAGAATGTTGACCATTTCCGGGAACAGATCAAAGCCCTGGGTTTCAGCTACGACTGGGATCGTGAAATCAACACCACCGACAAAAACTACTACAAGTGGACCCAGTGGATCTTTATGCAGCTGCACAAAAAAGGTCTGGCTTATCTGGATGAAGTGGCAGTAAACTGGTGCCCGGCTCTGGGTACGGTGCTTGCCAACGAAGAAGTCATCAACGGCCGCAGCGAACGGGGCAACCACCCGGTGGAACGCCGCCCCATGAAACAGTGGATGTTCAAGATCACCGAATACGCCGAAAGATTGCTGGAAGATCTGGACGATCTGGATTGGCCCGAAGGCATCAAAGAAATGCAGCGGAACTGGATCGGTAAATCCACCGGAGCCGAAGTAACTTTCAAGATCGCCGATACCGACAAAACTGTAACCGTTTACACCACCCGCCCGGATACTCTGTTCGGTGCTACCTACATGGTGCTGGCTCCCGAACACGCTCTGGTGGACAGCATCACCACTGCTGACTGCAAAGCCACGGTGGAGGCATACCGCAAGGCAGCTTCACTCAAAAGCGACCTTGACCGCACCGAACTTGCCACCGAAAAGACCGGGGCCTTTACCGGTGCTTACGCAATCAATCCCGTAAACGGAGTAAAAATCCCCATCTGGATAGCTGACTATGTTCTGGCAAGCTACGGTACCGGTGCCATTATGGCGGTTCCGGCTCACGACACCCGTGACTTTGAATTTGCCACAGTCTTTGATTTGCCCATCAAGTGCATCATCCAGCCCGATGCCGCCGAAGCTGCTGCCGAAAATGCCGATGTAGATGCCATCCTCGCCGGCAAGGCTTGCTGGACAGGTGCCGGGGTGATGATGAATTCTGCCAACAATGAAGGTCTTGACCTCAACGGTATGCCGGTGGAAAAGAGCAAGAAAGCCGCCACCGACTGGCTCGCCGCCCGGGGTGAAGGCAAAGAGTCCACCAAATACAAACTCCGGGACTGGCTCTTTAGCCGTCAGCGTTACTGGGGCGAACCATTCCCCATCATCCACTACGAAGATGGCTCCATTGAGCTGGTGGACGAATCTGAACTGCCGGTGGCTCTGCCGGAAATGGACGATTTCAAACCCTCCGGCACCGGCGAACCGCCGCTGGCAAAAGCCAAAGCGTGGGTGGAATACACTAACCCCCGTGATGGCAGAAAAGGCCGCCGGGAAACCAACACCATGCCCCAGTGGGCAGGCTCCTGCTGGTACTATTTGCGTTACATCGACGCTTGCAACAACGACAAAGCCTGGGATCCGGGGAAAGAAAAATACTGGATGCCGGTGGATCTGTATGTAGGCGGTGCTGAACACGCTGTGCTGCACTTGCTCTATGCCAGATTCTGGCACAAGGTGTTGTTCGATCTGGGGTTCGTTTCCACCAAAGAACCCTTCCAGAAGCTGATCAATCAGGGTATGATCCTGGGTATCTCCTACAAAGATACCCGGGGCGTGCTGGTTCCCACCAACGAAGTGGAATTCACTCCCGAAGGCCCGGTTCGCAAGTCGGACGGCGAAAAGCTCGTTGAGTTCCCCGCCAAGATGTCCAAGAGCTTGCGTAATGTGGTCAACCCCGACGACATCATTGCCGCTTACGGTGCCGACAGCATGCGTTTGTACGAAATGTTCATGGGTGCGTTGGAAGCGGTCAAACCGTGGGACACCGCCGGGGTGGAAGGCGTGCACCGTTTCCTCAAGCGGGTATTCCGGGTAATTACCGAAACCCCCATCGTGGATAAGCCCTGCGGCAAGGAACTGGAATTTGTGCTCCATTGCTCTATTAAGAAAGTGGGCAAGGATATTGAAACATTCAACTTCAATACTGCAATCAGTCAGCTGATGGTTCTGACCAATACTTTGAGCGAACTTAAAGAAATTCCGCGAGCCGCCGCCGAAGCGTTGGTGCAGATGCTCGCCCCCTTTGCTCCTCATGTGGGCGAAGAACTCTGGGAAATCCTGGGGCATACCGAAACCATCACCTATGTACCCTTCCCGGAATACGACGAAGCCAAGACCAAACTTTCCGAAGTTGATGTGCTCGTACAGGTGCTGGGCAAGCCCAAAGCTCATGTAATGATGCCCGCCGAAGCGGATAACGACACCATGACCAAGTTGGCGTTGGAAAACAGCGATGTTCAGGCAGCCATTGCCGGTAAGACCGTTGCCAAAGTCATCTGCGTAAAAGGCAGATTGGTCAACATCGTAGCCAAATAACGGAGCTTGAGCGTAAAATATGTTGGAGTGGATGTTTGGTGATTTTTCATGGCTCCAGATCGCGATTATGGCTATCGGAGCAGTGATCATCGGTATCAACAAAACCGCCATCCCGGCACTGGGTGCGTTGGTGGTGGTGATGTTCACGCAGTTTTTCGATCCGGCAACGGCGTCGGCGGCAGTGCTGCCGCTGCTTTGTACCGGGGATCTGCTGGCAGTGATCTGGTACCGCCGGGCGGCGAATTGGAAGTTTGTGCTCAATCTGCTGCCCTGGGCACTGGTGGGGCTGCTGCTGGGCATGGTAACAGTCAGGAGCATAAGCAACACCAATGTTCTGGGGCTGGTGATCGGTGCCATTATTCTGGGCGTACAGCTTTTGAGCCTGACCAAAGGCAAGATGCAGGAAAAAATCGATGCATGGCGGGGCAGTATGGGCATGGCGGCAGTTTTCGGAATCCTTGCCGGATTCACCACGCAAGTAGCCAATGCCGCCGGGCCGGTAATGGCGATCTATCTGGTGCTGATGAAGTTTTCCAAAGAAGAATACATCGGTTCCGCTGCATGGTACTTCCTGATTCTGAACTGGCTGAAACTGCCGCTGTTCGCCATGGATGGCAGACTGACTTTGGATGTGCTGAAAATCGTTCCCGGTATGGTGATATTTATCGTGATCGGGGCAACGGTCGGCATATTGCTCTTGAAAAACATCTCGCAAAAGAGCTTTACACTGATAATCCAGGTGCTTACATGCCTCTGTGCATTGCGGCTTTTGTGGATGAGTTTAGCAAAAATGGGGATTTTTTGATATTTGCCATTTGCAATAGAAATAAATGGTGCTATATTATTAGAACACAAAGTGGTGGTTGTAGCTCAGTTGGTTAGAGCGCCTGGTTGTGGCCCAGGAGGTCGACGGTTCGAGTCCGTTCTACCACCCCATTTTTTTGCCCGAAATTCGGGCAAAAAATAACGAAGACGCAAGTCTTCACTTCACGCGGCGACAGCCGCTCTTCACTCAAAAGCCGCAGGCTTTTCTTCCTTGCCACGGCGCAATGAAATGAAGCCGGGACACCTTCACCAAACTCCGGAAGCCTTGCTTGCTTGTCCCGCCATAGCTCGCAGAGCGACGGCGGATGAAGACGCTCCATTTCATTCGCTTGTGAAGTCGTTTCATTCCGCTGCCGCTCCATTGCACTTGCTTGCCACGGCGTAATCTGCAAAGCAGATGAAGCCGGGTGAAGTTGCCGCCTGCGGCGGGAGGATGTGTTTCTTTTTTACTGTGCTTCGCTTAAACGGCGGCAAGCCGCCTTAAAATTTACTTTCCCGCATAAAATCTCCACAAATTCTCCGCTGTAAGAGGTCACCAGACCTCTGCCGGAGAAAGAAAATCACTTGAAGCACACTGCAGTGTTATGTACTGTTACCGCCAAATGGAGCGAACCGACTCTCCTCCACCAATCGGAGTATCTTTGGTAGGTCGGAATGTTATCAAGGTATCGCATAAAATTAAGCTCTGTTCCCAATATCGGTTGATTAACAGTAAAGATGTTGAATATAATCTTTTCAAAACTTAAAGGGCATTTATCTATTTGAGAAACAAATAGATAAATGCCAATAAAAGGTATGGAAAAGGGAGATGG
>JAZSHD010000065.1:0-11402 GCA_045533055.1 Victivallaceae bacterium
CCAGCAGCCATTGGGTATCGCACAATATCTTGCACTCTTCGGGTAAAGAAGTCAAACGCTCAAGGGCATTGCGGTCGGTATCAAAAACCGCCAGCAGCAGACCTGCCGATTCCGGAATAGTGCTCAAGGTATCGACTACTCTGCCTCCGGCACCGCCCAGACCAAGCACCATGACTTTGCTGTTGTTTGCACTGTTATCCATAAAATAAAATTCCTTCAGATCTTCATATTGTTACGCAGATTTTTGAATGTGCGGGCAAAAGCATCGCCGAAGCCGGAGATCTTGTCCCGCAGATTGCTGCCGAAATTGCTGTTGCGGTATCTTTCGGACTGCATGGCAAGCATGTAGCCGTAACGCAAAGCTCCATAAATAGTGCTGTAACGGGGATCATCCAGCTCGGCAGGAATGGTATTGACTGCATTGAACGGTTTGCCGATACGGGAGGGCAGATCGCATATCTGATGGAAAATTTCCCGGGTCTGGAAAAACTTTGCCCCGCCGCCGGTAAGCACACAACCCGCCGCCAGATTGTTCCAGTAGCTCTCTTTAGCCAGAGTGTTGCGGATCAGCTCAAAGAGTTCCCGAATACGGGCATCGGTTATGCGGCAGAAACTTTCCAGCGGGATCTTCCGCAAACTGCCGGAATTGGTGCGGCACTCGATAAACTGCCCATGTTCCCGGTCATATTTTTCCAGCGTTCCATCTTCCAGGATTTTCCGGCAGTAGTTTATGGGCAGATTCAAGCCCACTGCCAGATCGTTTGCCACATGGTCAAAGCCTATGCCGATAACTCCGGATGCCAGAAAACCGTTGTTGCTGACTACCGCATATTCGGTAGTTCCGCAGCCGAAATCAATGACCAGAGTACCGTTTTCCAACTCATCATCGGAAAGCAAACCGAATATATCCGCTGCCGGGCTGAAAATCATTTCCGGCTCGTAATCCAACCCGGAATCCAGCAGTATAGCCGAAAAATTCTCCAGCCGGTTGCTGTTGCCATGGATGTTGTGTGAATAGGCTTTAAGAATATTTGCCCGCTGATTCAAGGGCTGGGAGGAGCGGCGGACGCCGTCGATCATGTAGTAAGCGTCAAAGCTGTTGACCCAGCGGCGGTCTACGCTCAAGGATTGGACTTTGGCATTGTTGACCGCTTCGCAGATCTCATCTTCGCTGATACGGTGTTCTTCGTTCTGCACAAAAGCGGTGCCTTCGCAGAGCATACTGCTCATATCGCAGCCGGTAACGGAAACTACAAACATGGCACTGTTATTCAGCTCGTGGCCGCTTTGTATATCGGCCTGATCCATGGCGTCGATGAGTTTTTCGATCATAACATCCATGGAAACGATCTCGCCCTTGACCACAGCTCCTGCACTGGGCACTTCTCCTTTGCCGATAACACTCAAATCGTCGTCGGTGTACTCGCCGATAAGCACGCAGACCTTGCTGGTACCTATCTCCACAGCGGTAATGATGTTGTGTTGTTTGAACATGTCAAAAAATCCTGTTATCTTAAATTTCTGTAAATTCTGTAAAGCGGAACAAAAGCAGCATCCCTGCGGCGATAAGATTGTTGAAAAAATGCAATATCACCGATGTCCACAAATTTTTGCTGCGTATATAAAAATTCTGCCATATCCACCCCACCAGCAGCAATCCCGGCAGCTGCAATGGCGATAAATGCAGTGCCGAAAACGCCAGCGACGCCAGCCCGATCGAACTTACCGGCGGAAGAAATTTCAAAAGCGAACAGTAAATCACCCGCCGGAAAAATATTTCTTCAAAAACCGGGGCGGCAAAAAGTGCAGTCGTCATCAACGCTATAACATCCCAGATATTTTCTGAAAATGCCGCCGCCACCGTAGGCGGTGTACCCAAATCGATATTAAGCTGTGCTGCAATAAATCCCCACACCAGAGTTACTCCGCCG
The DNA here is from genome assembly GCA_045533055.1 of Victivallaceae bacterium. Taxonomy (GTDB): domain Bacteria; phylum Verrucomicrobiota; class Lentisphaeria; order Victivallales; family Victivallaceae; genus SIG78. The sequence goes on from JAZSHD010000065.1 coordinate 1,932, forward strand.
CCGCAAAGCATAATAGCTCCTGCCATAAATATACCCCACAGCAATACCCGGCAGGGAAATCTCCGGAATCCGAGATAGAGCATACCTTTGCGGAAACTCCCCGCATAATATCTTGCCAGCACTCCAACTGTTATCAAACTCAATATTGGCCCCGCCGCCGCCATGATGCCTCTTATGGAACTCTCCGGAGTCAGAATCAACGCCGCTATTCCCGGTATTATTATATAACCGGCGGCAAACGCCGCCATTGCCGAACCCAACAGCCACAGCGGAAATCTGCCGGTACGGTATTTTTGTGGAACAGACTCCAACTTGTATGTTGCAGAAAGTTCTTCCTTCATGGTCTGGCTCTTCCGGCGTTGAGCAATACAGTGTATTCGGCGGCGATCCGGAGCGTTTCCTGCAGCAAAGTATCTTTTTGGGCAGATTTTTTGCTGTTGCTTTTATCGGCTGACTCCATAAGAGCTTCCACCTTATCGGCGGCGGCTTTTTCGTCGTAATACTCTTTGAGCCGCTGTTTTTCGTTCAGCGATACGGTTTTGCGGTCGCGTATCTTTTTGAATCTTTGGATCTCTTTCTGCAAACGCAAAAGTGCCGGATCGCTCTGCTGCCGGAGTTTGCTTGACCGGTTGAGTTTTTCTTTTATTTCGTTTGTAAGCAGCCGGTAGCCCATAAAGGAACGCATATCTGCTTCGGCGGGTTTTATCTCCTGCCACGGCAGGTGGTTGTCGTTGTAGATTTCGCCTATTTCCATAACTTCAGTAAAGCTGGGCAGCACGATATCCGGCTGGATGCCTTTTGCCTGATTGGATTTGCCGCTGATGCGGAAAAACATGGCTATTTCGTGGGTCAGACTTCCGGCATCCATCTTGCGGTTGAAGAATCGGAGAAAGCGGCTCAAATCTGTAACGCTCAAAACTGTACCTTTGCCGTAGGTGCGGCTGTCGCCCACCAGCAACGCACGGCGGTAGTCCTGCATGGCACCGGCAAGGATCTCGGAGCTGGAAGCGGAAAATTTGCTGACCATCAAAACCAGCGGCCCGGCGTAAGCGATCCTTCTATCCGGGTCGGAATGTACATCGTGGTTGTTGTTGGCATACATGATCTGCACAATGGGCCCCTGAGTGATGAACAATCCACTCAAACTGATAGCTTCCGGCAGACTGCCGCCGGAGTTGCTCCGCAAATCGAGGATCACCGCATCGACTTTGGCGGCTTTGAAATCCTGCAAAATTTTGTTCACATCTCTGGTACAGCTCCGGTAGTTGGGCAGACCTTTGGCGGCACCTTCAAAGTCCATGTAAAAGTTGTTGAGCTTGATTACCCCGATGCGTTTGGTGGTTTTATCGGGTGCTGTTACCGTTTCGATCTTACCGGAGGCGGCATTTTCTTTAAGCTCAACTTTTCCGCGGGTGATGGTAATATCTTCGGGCAGTGCGGCAGCACCCTTGTCGGCAGAAAGCACCGTTAAGGTCACTCTGGTTCCGGCGGGGCCCCGAATCAGTTTTACTGCATGGGTCACACTCATATCGATAACATCCACCGGCTCGCCATTTTCCTGTGCTACGGCAATGATCCGGTCTTCGGGTTTGAGTTTGCCGTTTTTATCTGCCGGGCCGCCGGGCACCAGATCCACGATCTTGATATAGCCGTCTTCGCTGGTGAGAGTTGCCCCGATACCGGAGAGCGAGAGCTTGAACTGAATATCAAAATCCTCTTCCTGTTTGGGCGTGGAATAGTGGGAGTGAGGCCCGTAAACCTGTGCCATGGCGGTAAGGAAAATACCCAATATATCCATTTTATCGGCTTGTGCTGCCAAATTGTACTGGTCGTGAAGCCGGGAACGGACTTTATCTTCCGGAGATTTTTTGAACCAGCGTTTTTTCAACTCCGCCTGCACTTCGGGATCTTTGGAGCGTTCTTCCATGACTTTCTGCATCAAACGGTAGTAGAGCAGATCGTTTTTCAGCCGCTTGTGCCACAGAGTTTTCAGTTCACTTTCGCCGGTACAGTAGCCCAAATCTTTGCGGTCGGCGGTGTAGGTTTCGTCGGTATCGAATTTTACACCTTTTTTCATAAGTTCTTCCACATACGCCCGGTATTCCCGCAGCCGCTGCAGATAGCGGTCGTAAATAGCGTAGATCGCCCGCAGTTCGCCGTTGTTGATCTCGTCCAGCAGCCGGAAACGGTCTTTGCCGAAAGAGAGTATATCGTGGCGGGTAAAGTAGACTTTGCCCGGATCAAGCAGCTTAAAATATTCGTCAAAAATTCTTGAAGAGAGCCCCGCATCCTGCACTTGTTTACGCAAGTGATGGCGTTCCAGAGTTTTGGCGGCAAGTTTGCCGGTTATTTCAAGCTGCCCCGGCTGAATGGTTTCAGAAGCGGGTTTGGCTGCTGCGGCAAACGGATAAGTGCAAATGGCAACGGCGAAAACAAATATTGTAAAATTTTGGGAAAAGCGTTTATTTTTCATATTTAAAATTCAATATCCTTGCAAATAGTTTATTCAGGTGGTAATATAATATCATTGATGCACTCTTACTAATATAAAAACAAATAATTTCAAACTTTTTTCCGGATTTTTTATGGATGAACTGAAAGTTGATTTGCCGGAGCTGGAAAAGATCACGCTCCGCCGGTCAAGCCGGGCAAGGCGGGTCAGTATAAAGATCAAGGCTGACGGCTCTGTTACTATGATCGTGCCGGAAGGTACGCCGGAAAACCGTTTGAAAAGTGTTTACGACAGTTTCAAGCCGTGGATAGCAGGACAGCTTAAAAAACTTTCGGAAATGCCGGAAGCAAATAAGCCGCATAATTTTGAGTTCAAAGTCAATGGCGAATTCTTTTTTCTGGGCAAATGCTGCAAACTTTGCAAGGTGGATAAAGGTACTTCATCGGTGATCGCTCTGCAGGGAGAATATTTACTGACCCCCAGCGATGTGCCGGGCACAATAAAAGTTATGCTGGAAGCGTTCTACCGCCGCCACGCCCGGAGAATAATTTCTGCCAAACTTGAAGAATACAGTCAAAGATTCGGCTTTGCCATGCCGCCAATAAATATCAACGGAGCCCGCAGCCGTTTCGGTTCGTGCAACAGCCGGAAAGAGCTGAATTTTTCCTGGCATCTGGCAATGTATCCCATGGAACTTATTGAGCTGGTGATTCTGCACGAGTGTTCGCATTTCCGGGAAATGAACCACTCCCCGGCTTTTTACAAAGTATTATCGGAATATCTGCCCGACCACCGCCGCCGCAGCAGAGAGTTGGATCTGTGGAGCAGAAAACTTGCCAATTACCCCAAATAACAGTTCGGCTGCAGCCCGATTCCACCGCCTGTCCGGCAGAGTTTTTTACAGCCCCAGCATACGGCAGAAATTTTTCAGTGTGGGCTTGAGCTTGTACGCCAGTTTTGCGTGGTTTTTTGCTTCGGAAAAAAGTTTTTCTTTCTTTGCTTCCCGATGGAGTTTGCTGTGCAGATCGGCAAGGCGGCTCTGCAGCTCTTTGCCGTAAAGTTCTTTTATTTCGGTGTGACTGTCGGCAAACTTTTCCACTATCTGCAATACGGTCAGCATTTTTCTGTAATTGGCACTGGACATATTAGTTGCATGCCGCCGCCGCAGAAAGACCGGCTGATTTACTGCGTAAAAATCGCAAATCAGCGAAAGTTCCAGAAAAAGTGCGTAGTCGTATGATACTTTCAAAGCAGTATTGAACATGCCCGCACTTTTGAACAGCTCCAGCGGTATGAGGGTACCGCAGTTGCAGACTACTATGTGTTTTAAGAGCTCGCCGGTGATTTTTCCGGAGGGGTAAACACTCACTTTCTGTTTGGTCGGCTGCTCCTTGCCTTCCGGGTCGATGGTTATGTAATTGCCGTAACTGCAAGCGTTTGGCTTATCTTTGACTGCGTTGTAGAGCTTTTCCACACTGTCGGGCAGAAAGAGGTCATCAGAATCATTATAAACAATGTATTTGCCCTGTGCCAGCATTGCCGCATGATTTTTTGCCGCCGCATCTCCCGCATTGCTCTGATAAACATATTTTACCTGGGGATAGCACTCTTTGACCATTTCGCCGGTACCGTCGCTTGAACCGTCGTCAACAACGATGATTTCGCAGTTGGGGTAGGTTTGTGCCAAAAGCGAATCCAGCGAGAGTTTAAGATAATCTTTGCGGTTGTAGGCTGATACGCCAATAGAAATAAGCGGCAAATCATTCATATTCAGCAATTCCCCAAATCTATCACCAGTTTTTCCAGTGTGAGCAGTGCATCGCTGCCCGAAACCATCTTCCGTTGAGCTTCCACGATCAGATCCAACGCCTTTGCCAGCGATCTTGAGTTCCAGCGGGCGGCACTTTCGCAGAGTTTATACGCCCGGTAGGGGTGATAGCTCAAAAGTTTGTTTTTGGGAAAACGCTCTTTGTATGAGCTGTCCAGCTGGCTGAAAAAGTTGGGGCCGAAGTGTTTGGGTACATTCAGCTCCTGCATGTAGCTTTTGGTCTGCACTATATCGGTAAAGGCTCCGGCGGCACTCCAAAGCAAGCTCAACTCCTGATTGCCGGAGCTTTTCTCTTTCTTCAGCGTCCGCAATATGGGCGTCAGCAGTGCCAACGCTCCGGCGGTGTTGCGTTCGCTCAATGCCGAACCCAGCTCCCAGCTGACGGCGGCGGCATCGAAGGTCACGACTTCCCGGCAATCATCCAAAGTTATGACTTTTGCGTCGGCGGTGTAGCAGTAGAGTTTTTCCAACTCATTGCTGCGTAATGCTGAATCGCTGCCGGTGGCGGCGGCAAGGTATTCGGCGGCATCGGGCGTGATCTTGTACCCGGCGGCTTTGGCCTGCTGGCTGATGGAGCCTACCTGCTGACGGACAAAGTCCTTGGCTTTCTGATCCGGCAGATTCAGCAGTTCAAACTCCACATTCTCGCTGTTTTTCAGGAGTTTGGCAAGGGATTTTCTGCCATCAAGTCCGCTGCCGTCCACCAGTAAGCGGATGCCTTCGATGGGTTCGGGTTTGACCACCTCTTCGGCAAAACGGTTCATCAATGCTTCTCCGGCTTTGGTGCTGCGGCTGTCGCTCATTACTTTGAAGCCGTTCCAATGGCGGAGCCAGACGGTTTTGCCGTCGCCGAAAAAGGGGGGCGTTTTAGCGGAAGATAAAAATTCATTCAAGCTATCTTCGACCGCAACGGTTTCGTCGTCGCCCCGGATTATTTCCAAATCCGCAGAAGTGTCGGATTCCGGGCCCAGCCATTCGGTTATCAGGGTATTGGCACGGGATTTGACTGCCGCATCATCGCTGCCGGATATTACATAGAGCTGCATAAGGCTTTATCTCCCCTGCCACGGAATTTTTTCCGGCTCCGGCAGACCCATTGCCCGATACCAGGTGCGGAAGTGGGTCTTGCTGATTTTCTGCAGAAGTTCCGGATCTCTGGCGGCGATTTCATTTGCCATGGCTTGCACATTATTTCCGGCTCCCCGGGGGAGTTCCACGCCGCAGCTTTCCGAAAGTTTTGCCATTATGCGGATAAAGCCATCCCGGGCAAGAATACTTGCCGCAGCTACTGCCACATCGCTTTCAGCCTTGGTTTCCTGCTCCAATTTGATCATTCTGCCCCGTGTCTGCAATGCGTTGCGGATCAACGATTCATTGCCGAATTTATCCGAAAGCATCCGGGGGCACTCCGGAACTCTTTCCAGAAGTTCTTCAATAACTTTGGCGTGACCCCATGCCAGCAGCCGGTTCAGATTGCCAAAGTTGCCGTAAAGCCGGTTGTAGGCTTCGGGGCCCACCGTGACCACGGCGAATTTACCGGGGGCGATAGCACGGATCTTTTGAGCGATCTCGGTGATTTTTTTATCGGATTTTATAAGTTTGCTGTCGCAGACTCCGGCGGCGGCGAGCTTGGCACCGATCTCTTCATCGGTGTAGACCCCGGCAACCACCAGCGGCCCGAAAAAATCACCTTTGCCGCTTTCGTCGATCCCGCCGTGGGGCGTAATGGGTTCGCAGTTAAGCACCGCTGCCGGTTCGTCGTAACCGAAGCCGGTGGTGTGCAGCACTTCCGGCTCCAGAAAATACAATACAAAATCGGCGGTGGAGGCTCCCTGAACGGTCAGTTTGCCGCTTTTATACGCCGCCACATTGATTTTACTGCCCGCGGCTTTCCAATGCCCGTAAGCGAGATCCGAAAATTGCCAGCCGTGTTCCCGGCAGTAATTTTCTATTTGCATACGCTGCTGGTCGTTGACCGTACAGACATAGTTTTTGGGCATGGATTTTTCGTCAGCCATTATCGTACCTGCTTGAGATATGCTTCGATAAAGTCCTGAATATCGCCGTCAAGCACTGCGGCGGTATTGCTGGTTTCCACCTCGGTACGCAAGTCCTTGACCATCTGGTAGGGCTGCAAAACATAACTGCGGATCTGGTTGCCCCAGCCGTTGTCGGTTTTGGCACCCCGGATGGCGTCTTCGGTACTGCGGCGTTTTTCCAATTCCAGCTCGTACAAACGGGCTTTGAGCATGTTCATAGCTGTGGCACGGTTTTTGTGCTGGGAGCGTTCGTTCTGGCACGCCACCACGGTACCGGTGGGTATGTGAGTGATACGCACCGCACTGTCGGTGGTATTAACATGCTGACCGCCGGCACCGCTGGAACGGTAGGTGTCGATCCTTAAATCTTTTTCTTCAACTTCCACATTGATATCTTCGCCCAGTTCAGGGATCAGATCCACCGACGAAAATGATGTATGCCGCCGGGCGTTGCTGTCAAAGGGCGAAATACGCACCAGCCGGTGGACTCCCCGCTCGGCTTTCAAATAGCCGTAAGCAAATTCGCCGGTAACTTTCAAAGTAACGCTTTTTATCCCAGCTTCTTCCCCGGGCTGCAGATCCAGTACTTCATCTTTCCAGCCGCAGCGTTCAAAGTATCTGCGGTACATACGCATAAGGATACTTGCCCAATCGCAGGATTCCGTACCGCCTGCACCGGCGTGGATGCTGAAATAGGCGTTGTTGTGGTCAAGTTCGCCGGAGAGAAAACTCACCAGTTCCAGCTGGTCAAGCTCTTTCTGCAGATCAGTGACCATGTTGGATACTTCCACGAGCATCTCTTCATCTTCGGCGGCCATTTCGATAAGTTCATCCAGATCGCCGATCTCTTTTTGGACTTTTTCGTAGGGTTCGATCACATTTTTGGCTGCACTCAAAGCTGCCACGGTGTTCTGGGCATCTTCTTTGTGATCCCAGAAATCCGGTGCTGCCATCTTTTCGTTGAGCATTGCCATTTCTTCCCGCCGCTCTCCGATCTTGAGAAACTCGCCCAGGTGATCCACCCGTTCCACAGCACCGGCGGCAAAGCTTCGCAGTTCTTCAATAGTTAATATTGCCATAAATCTTTCTCCAAAAAGTTATTAACCTATGTAATTTCTCCGTACCCGGCTGCCCAGAGCACAGAGTATATCGTGTATATGGGTGTTTTTGTGTTTGGCAACTTCTCCGGCAGTGATGGTTTCGCTGCCGTTTCTGCCGATGATCGTTACCGGGGTGCCCCAAGTGATCTCGCCCGGAGCATTGCTGACATCAACCATAGTATAATCCATGGAAACTCTGCCCAGCACCGGACAGCTTGCACCGTTGATCAACACTCTGCCGGTATTGGAAAGTGCCAGCGGCAAGCCGTCGGCATACCCCGCACAGATGGTTGCCACCATGGTATCGCGGGATAATTTCACAGTCCGGTTATAGCCCACAGTAAATCCGGCGGGGAGTTTACGCACCGCACCAACGCAGGTGGTAAGTTCCAGTGCCGGCTCCAGTCCCAGAGCTTTTTCCGCTTCATTTTGGCATACGCCGTACCAGCAAAGCCCCACCCGCACCAGATTGAAGGGCGTTTGGGTGCTGGGTACTTGACAGAGTATTCCGTCGCTGGCGGCAATGTGCCGGTAAGCAAAGTCTATATTGTTGGCGGCAAGTTCGTTGTATTGCCGGATAAACTCATTTATCTGGGCAACTGTACCCGCTTCGCCGGGAGTTCCGGCACAGGGAAAGTGCGAGTAAATACCTTCGATCGTCAAATTGGGCAGACTTGCCGCCGCTTTGATCTCATCGCAGCAGAACCCAGCCAGCCAGCCGAATCTGCCCATGCCGGTATCCAGTATAAGGTGGACTTTCACATTTTTGGCTTGTTTGAGTGCTTCGGCAGAAATCGCTTTTGCCATTTCCAAGCCGTTGACCGGCAGCACAATATCTTTTGCTACTGCTTCAGCAAGTTCGCCGGGAGTCACCACCCCCAGTATCTGCACCGGTACAGCGTTGTTCACCGCTTTCTGCATTGCCACGGCTTCGCTCAAATCAGCTACGCCGATGCGGTCGGCTCCGCACTCCACGACCAATTTGCCCATAACATCCGCTCCGGTACCGTAAGCGTTGGCTTTCAGAACCGAAAGCATACTGCAGGGAGTTACTTTTGCAGCGAGTTTGCAAAAATTGTTACGCAGTACATTTTTGTCAACGGTCAGCGTTACCCTGCCGGCAAAATCATTACAAGCCATTTTTTCACCTTATTTTGCGTATTCCACCGAACGGGTTTCCCGGATGATCGTTACTTTGATCTGGCCGGGGTAGTTCATTTCGTGTTCGATTTTCTGACAAATATCTCTTGCCAGCATCTGGGCTTCGCCTTCGGTCACCTTTTCCGGGCTGACGATCACCCGGACTTCCCGGCCCGCCTGCAAGGCAAAGCAGGATTCCACACCGGCAAATTCATGAGCGATCGCTTCCAGCTGTTCCAGACGCTTGAGATAGAGTTCAGTAGTTTCGCTGCGTGCCCCCGGACGGGATGCCGACAAAGTATCGCAGGCGTTGATCAGCACATCGTACAATCCGGTGGGTTCCACTTCCGCGTGGTGGGCGGCAACGGCTTGCACCACATCTTTGGGTTCGTTATGCTTACGCAGGATATCCGCACCGATGGCGGCGTGGGAGCCTTCCACTTCGTGGTCAACAGCTTTGCCGATGTCGTGGAACAAACCGATACGCCGTGCCTTGCTTTCGTCCAGACCCAGCTCAGCGGCGATCACCCCCATAAAGTAAGCGGTTTCCAGCGAGTGCTGCAACACATTCTGGGAAAAACTGTAACGGTATTTGAGTCTGCCCAGGAGTTTGATAAGCTGGGGAGCCACCCCGGTCAAGCCGGTTTCCAAAACAGCTCTTTCCCCAGCACTGTAAGCGTCGTCTTCCACTTCTCTGGTGATCTTGGCGGTCAGTTCCTCCACCCGGGTGGGGTGGATCCTGCCGTCGGAGATCAACCGTTCCATAAGCTGACGGGCAACCTCTTTGCGGATGGGGTCAAAACAGCTGATGACCACCGCTTCGGGGGTATCGTCGATAAGGATGTTTACGCCGGTAGCCGCTTCCAACGCCCGGATGTTGCGGCCTTCACGCCCGATGATGCGGCCCTTCAT
>JAZSHD010000019.1:0-3574 GCA_045533055.1 Victivallaceae bacterium
GGAAGAGGGAAAAACCTTTTCAGGAAAGGTTCTTTCCCTCTTCCCCAAACCCCATCTCCCTTTTCCAAACCTTTTATTGGCATTTATCTATTTGCTTGGCAAATAGATAAATGCCCTTTAAGTTTTGAAAAAACTGGTTCAATATCTTTTATGTTTATCAACCTATATCAGGAGCATATCTTTTTATTTTTGCTTTGCAAAATTAAAAACGGCTCCTGAAAAAGATTTGAATGGCTGCTTATGGGCCGTTTGGTTCTTCCCGCCGGGTCGGCTGTTTTTTTTATGTATAGCTTTATCGTTGCAGATTTTTTGCAATTTGCCGGTTGCAGCTTTATATTATTTCCAACAATTTTCAAGTTCAACTTGAAAATTGTTGGAAATGGTGTATATTGTCTGCAAGATAACTATCTTGGAGGTATTTATGATAGCACGGGAAATTGAATTTCAGTTGCGTAAATTGGCAAAAATGTATCCGGTCGTGACGATTACCGGTCCCCGTCAATCCGGCAAAACCACTTTGGCAAAAGCAGTATTTCCGGATTATAAATATGTAAGTTTGGAAAATTTTGACCTTCGGCAAATGGCTCAAGCTGACCCTAAAGGTTTTCTTAAATTATTTCCGTCTCCAGTGATCTTTGATGAGATCCAGCGGGTTCCGGAGCTGTTGAGTTATATTCAAACTCTGGTGGATGAAAATAAAACTGCCGGGCAGTATATTCTTACCGGCAGTCATCAGCCGCTTTTGGGGCAGAGTGTTACTCAATCGCTGGCTGGACGCACCGGTATATTGCAGCTGCTGCCGCTTTCTATTGCCGAATTAAAATCTGCCGGAATTGTTCTGGAGTGTGAACAATATTTGTATCAGGGGTTTATGCCCCGTTTATACGATACAGTGTTGGATGCAAAAAATCTCTATCGTGACTATTTTGCAACCTATGTGGAAAAAGATTTGCGTTTAATGCTTAATATAAAAAATCTTAACGCCTTTGAAACATTTATAAAAATGCTTGCCGGGCGGGTAGGGCAACTGATCAATCTTTCGGCGTTGAGCAACGATGTAGGAGTGTCATCACAAACTTTGAGCCAGTGGCTCTCGGTACTTGAAAACAGCTTTATCATCTACCGTTTGCCCTGTTATTTTGAAAACTTTGGCAAACGATTGGTCAAAAGTCAAAAACTCTATTTTACAGAACCGGGGCTGGCGGCATGGCTGCTGGGAATAAATTCGCCGGAACAAATCAGGCGGGATCCGCTTTACGGCGGTTTGTTTGAAAATATGGTGGTGATCGAAGCTCTTAAACAACGGCTCAATGCCGGAGAGATGCCGGAGCTTTATTTTTTGCGGGATTCGCAAGGTTTGGAGGCAGACTTGCTCTTCCGGAAAAATCATGATTCTTTTACCATCATGGAAATAAAGGGCGGCAGTACATGGAACCTGGATTTTGGAAAAAATCTGCTGAAATTACGAAAACTTTCTCCCAAGTTTGACCGCTGTTTGGTTATTTATTCCGGAGAACTAACTCCGGAAGTCGATGGCGTTGAATTTTTGAACTACAAAGATACGGCAGCTGCAATTCAGCTGTAAAGCAACATTTTTTGAGAGTTTATTATGAAAATTTCTGCTGAATGTATAAATTGTGTTATCGGCAGTGCTTTTGAGCTTATGGCTAAACAGCTGCCCGAGGAGCATCACCCCCGCATTGCCGGAGAAATGCTGAAAATCGCAAGTTCGCAGGATTGGCACGAAAGCCCTCCGGAATTTGCCCGCAAACTTTACACTTTTTTGCGTGATTCCGGCGGCGAAGCTGACAGTTTTGCCGAAGCTAAAAGACGCTCCACCGAGCTTGCCCATGCTCTTTTGCCCGAAATGCGTTCCATTATTGCGGCTGCTGATTATGAGTTTGGTGCCGTGGTCAAGGCGGTCATCGGCGGCAATATCATTGATTGCGGGGCTGACCGCAGTATTGATCTGGATTCTGCCATACCCAAGCTGAAAAGCGTTTTTGAGATGTTTCTGGATGAACAACACATCAAACTTTTTGAACAACGCTTTTACAATGCCAAAACTCTCTTTTATATGCTTGACAACTGCGGCGAAGCGGTCTTTGACCGGCTTTTGCTGGAGCGTTTTCCCGGCAAAGTGATTTTAGGCGTGCGGGGCGATTTTATCCTTAACGATATAACCAGACATGAGTTGGCAGATTCCGGCTTGGGCAACTATGAATTTGTCGATACCGGCGATGCCACACCCGGCGTGGCACTCAAGCGGGCAAAAAAAGAATTTCTTGAAGCAATGCAAAGCTGCGATATGGTGATCGCCAAAGGGCAGGGCAACTTTGAAACGCTGGATCTTTATTGCCGCCCCATCGTGCATTTATTGAGGGTGAAATGTCCGGCGGTTGCCCGGACTTTGAACATGCCCCGCCATTCGCTGGCTCTGGTTATGCGGAATTTTCAGCAGTAAAATTTGCTTTTTTTATTGATTTGAGTTATCTTACGGAATATTCCATTTTTAACCCAAACAAAGGAAAATTATGAAAAACTTATGTCTTATGCTGTTGGCAGCAGTTTTTGCCGCCTTTTCAGTAAGTGCCGTCGAAAACACCGCTCCTGCGGAAAAACCTGCCAAGGCGGTTAAAAAGGCGGCCAAAAAACCGGCGAAAAAAGCCAATGTTCTGCCTGCCGATGGCGGCATGAAGGCTTCCACCACCGCCACACCCCGTTTTAACCCCAAAGCCAAGAAAAAGAACGCATGGCACAAGCGTTACGATGCCAAACTCAAGCAGATCGCCGATTACAAAAACGATGTGGATATGGTTTGGATCGGCGACAGCATCACCCATTACTGGGATACCGACGCCCTGAAAAACAAGAGAAAGTTCGGCGGTCTGGCTACTTACAGTAAATACTTCAGCAAATACAAAGTCATCAATCTGGGTTATGGCGGCGACCGCACCCAGCACGCTTTGTGGATCGCAGCCAAAAGCCCGTATTTGAACAACATCAAGCCCAAAATGGTGATGGTTATGATCGGCACCAACAACATTGCCAGAAATCGTGCCACCCCGGCTGCCGCTGCGGCGGGGGTCACCAAAGTTGTGGAAGCATTGCGGGCCAGACTGCCGGAAACCAAGATATTGCTCTTTGGCTTGTTTCCCCGGGAAGCAAGTGCCAAACACAAATACCGCCAACATATCAAAGATGTAAACGCTGTTATCAGCAAGCTGGCGGATGATAAAAATGTTTTCTACTGCGATATCACTGATAAATTTCTGGATAAAAACGGCACTCTCTCCAAATCGATCATGCCTGATTTGCTTCACCCCAACGATGCCGGTTACGAGATTTGGGCACAGGCGATGATGCCTTATGTGGAAAAATTTGTCGGCAAAAAATAAAGCTCTGTTCCCAATATCGGTTGATTAACAGTAAAGATGTTAATAAAATCTTTTCAAAACTTAAAGGGAATTTATCTATTTGTGTAACAAATAGATAAATGCCAATAAAAGGTTTGGAAAAGGGTGATGGGGTTCCGTCTTCGCCCTGCGGGCTACGCCGTGACAAGTTGGGGAAG
>JAZSHD010000030.1:0-1986 GCA_045533055.1 Victivallaceae bacterium
ATCGGAGCAGATACCTTTGCATTGTTTACAAAAAATCAGCGGCAGTGGAGTGCCCCGCCGTTGAAGGATGAGGATATAGCCCTGTTCAAAGCAAATTGTGCAAAACACAATTTCCGTTTGGATATGATCCTGCCCCACGACAGCTATTTGATAAATCTCGGTCAGCCCGATCCGGGCAAAGCCAAAGCCGCTCACGCCGCTTTTACTGAAGAAATGAAACGCTGTCAGGCTCTTGGGCTGCACCGTTTGAACTTTCACCCCGGCAGTCACCTGAAGCTTATCAGTATGGATGAGTGCTTACGCCGCATTGCTGACGGCATTAAGACTGCCCTTGCCGAAACCAGCGGCGTGGATGCAGTTATTGAAAATACGGCAGGTCAAGGCAGCAATGTGGGCTTTGAGCTTGAGCAGATCGCTAAAATCATTGAGTTTGCATCCGCCGATGACCGGATCAAAGTCTGTATAGACACCTGCCACAGCTACGCTGCCGGTTACGACCTTAAAACCCCGGAAAAATATACAGAGTTCTGGAAGAAGTTTGACCATCTTATCGGTTTTGACCGCTTGGGGGGGATACATCTCAACGATGCCAAAGCTCCGCTGGCAAGCAAACTCGATCGGCACGACAGTCTGGGCAGCGGAACTCTGGGCTGGGAAACTTTTGAAAGGATCGCCCGGGATCCTTTGCTGGATGATGTGCCAATAATTCTGGAAACTCCGGCACCGGAGCTTTGGGCAGATGAAATAGCTCATTTGAAACAGACGGCAGCTCAAGCATAACCAATTTGGTTTTCAACTTATTCTGACTTCATCTGGCGGTAGATTTTTTCCATATCTTCGGGTATGGGGGATTGTACCTTGACCATTTCTCCGTTTTGGGGATGTGGTACTTTCAACTTCCAGGCGTGGAGCATTTGCCGGGGTATTCCGTGGCAGGATTTGGCTCCGCCGTAAAGCTCATCGCCCAGCACCGGACAGCCCAAACTTGCCAGATGTACTCTTATCTGGTGGGTACGCCCGGTATAGATACGCACTTTTATCAAAGCGGTTTTTACATTGTTTATGCGGCCTTCGTCAATAACTTCGTACTCACTTACAGCATTTTTGCCGTTGCGTTCAACTATCGCCATTTTCTGCCGGTTGACCGGATGGCGGCCAATCAGATTTTCAATACGGCCTTTTTTTTCAGCAGGTACCCCGGCGGTGATCGCCAGATAGATTTTTCCGGTTTCCCGGGCGGCAAAGGCTTCGCATAGTTTGGCTTGAGCTTCCGGGGTTCGTGCCACCGCCAGACAGCCGGAGGTATCTTTATCCAGCCGATGCACGATTCCCGGGCGGCTGCCGTCAGGCAATTCAGCAGAACGCAGCTCCGGATAGCGGCTTAAAATGGCATTGACCACCGTACCATCCGGATTCCCCGGAGCCGGATGCACCACCACACCAGCTGGCTTATTTATAACTGCCATAAACTCATCTTCGTACAAAAGTTCAAAGGCAAACTCCTCTGCCGCCAACTCTGCATTATTTTGCACTTCCGGCAGCTCAACAGTTATAATGCCTTTTGTTGGCAATGCAGTTTTATTGACCGATACAACATTGCCGTCAAGCATGACCTTGCCCGCTTTGACCAGCTTTTGCAAGTAAGAACGCGAGTGGTCAGGCAGGTGATGGGCAAGAAATTGATCCAAGCGGAGATTGCCAGACGAATTATCAAGATGAAACTTGCGGATCATTGCTGCTCGGTACTTTCAAATATTTCTTCTTTCGGGGCACGCAAAAATATAATAAGCAAGATGATCCCGGCGGGGATCATGCCAAAACCAATGACTTGAGCCGGAGTAAACCCCTGCACAAAATCCGCATGATCCCCCCGGAAAAACTCGTCCACAAACCGCAGCAAGCCGTAAGCAAGCAGATAAACAGCCAAAGCGATCCCCCGTTTGCATTTACGCACGACCAGCAAAAGCACCGCAGCAAGGATAACAT
>JAZSHD010000083.1:0-5149 GCA_045533055.1 Victivallaceae bacterium
AGAATTTAAATACAGCAAATCATTTATAAATAACAGAGGAACAGAAATGACACAACATTTAAAACAAAAATTGGCGGCAATTATGACCGGATGTGCCATATTGCTGAGTATCGGCAACTTGATAATTGTGAACGCATTGCACCCGCAGAATTTCAATCTTGCAATATTGCATCTCGTTTACGGTATTGCTGTCGCGACAACAGTTTATTTTTTCGGCACAAAGGTTTTATTAAAATCGGCCCCTTATCTTATGGGATTTGAATTGCTGCTCCTATTTGGATGCCCGCTCTTTGCGTATGACAACAATGGTGCTATCTCGTTCGGAAGTTTCAGTCTCGTTCCCGAACTGCTGGCAATGCCTGTATTGTGCTTGTTTTGGGCATATATCAAAAATAAATCTGCAGGCAAAATTTCCTGCAAAAATTGGATTATCCTTACGATCGTTACTTTGCTGACTTTCTGGTTGACTATGGCAGTATCTTCTATTCCAATGATATTTTTCATTATCGTTCTGTGGGTAATAATGCTGTATCTTATCGGAGTAAATTGGAAACCATTGACGATTAGTATAATCGGATTGGTCATGGGATTTATTTCTATAGTTGTTGCGATTTGCAGAAGTCATCACTGGATTATCACCGATTTTTTAAAAAATTGTTCTGAATACAATATAAAGACAACATATCATACCTGGATTTCACTTAAAACGTTGAAACATTCTGTATTTTTCGGACAATGTCAATTCCCTTCGGATATGAGTCAAACGCACAAGATCTCTAATGCCGTTGCGAATTCAGCATTGGTTGCCGGGTGCGGTGAGTTCGGGTATATTTTCCTGATTACGGCATTGCTTTTGATCGTTGCGATAATCATTTCCTGCGTAATGATAACGGTGCGGTGTAAAACTCCCACTGCCAGATTACTTGCCGGTGGAATGACGGCAATGATTGCATTGGCTGCCTTGATGAATACCCTGATGATATTTGGGCTGCTGCCATTTTGCGAAATTGCATTCCCATTTCTTTCATATGGCAGCAGTACAATGATTTCCAATGCATTTGCACTCGGTTGTATGCTTGCTGTCAGCAAAGAGACAAACAATGAAACGATTCGCGAAGCAAAAGCAACGCTGAATAAACTTTGGATTTTTATTGCACTGCTGTTTGCTGCTTGTCTTTCAACACTCAAAATTTCACATATAAAAGGACAGCAGAATATTCTTGACAAAATCAACAATCTGCCAATGCCGTTCACCTCCTGGACAGTAGCTCTAAGCGGATACACCGTTCAAAAACCATATTTCTGGCAGTTTAAGGTTAAAAATGATATTTACCATGCCGCTGTTATTTTTGAGGATTATCCGGATGGAGTATGCTCTGCTTCTCAAAGGTTTCTTTCCCTTTTTATGGTATGGAAAAATGGGAAGGTATATTACAGACAAGTTATCGAAAATGCCCCGGATCATATTAAAATCACCAGTTGTAAACAGAGCGGGCAGTCAGATGGAAGCGTCTATCTTTTTCTGAATTATGATTGTACACCTTATTTTGTTGATGAATTGGACGATGATTTCATCAGTCCGGTCAGAGACAGCAAGTACCGTATCAAATTGCCTGTAACGGAGCATTGGCATGCATCAATCGAGGATTTTGAATCACTTCCTATTGGAAATTTGACGATAAAAAATGGAAAGGCCTGTGCCACGCGCCCTCCGGATAATGAAAAACCAGCAGACGGAAATAGGGATTACCGTCATAAATATGCTGCCTATCAGATTGTATTTCCCCATTGTTATGTGGTGAAGCAGGGAAAACATACTTTCCATACGGCATTGATTGATCGTCAACACGAAGATCTGCTGACATTTTGCATTTGGAAAGACCGGAAACTGCATGCTGTATATTTGCTGGATCACTACGATCCAGCTCATTCAAGCCCAGATAGAATGAAAATTGAATCCGATCAAAAAAAAGGTATTGTTAGGGTGCGTTATGCAATCACGAATGAGTTTTACGGGAAGCCCTCTTCCGAATATTATAAGTACAATCGCATTGTAATTGACCTGCAAAATTCCGGAACGTATGATATGCGTAAACAGGAATACAATAAGTGTTTCACACACAGCCCGCTGCTGAAAGAAAAATAATGTCTACAAAAAAACGAGGTCATACTCCTGCTACTAATCATAGGACACTTGCTTTTCGATTGCAGAAATAAATACTGAATTGTAATATCTCGTTTTTGAGTGTTATGCTTTTCCTGCGCAAATCATAAAACCACTTAAACGGCAGAAAATAGCAGAAAAAAAGAGTATTTTGAGCGTGGAGGTATTGCAATTATCACCATGCCGGATGACTTCGGACATGAAAAATAGCTTGATTTCTTTGAGCAAATGATTACATCAGTAATGCCTGCCGGAATTCATTTAAGTTATCGGTTTGATGAAACTATCCACGATCGTGAAATTGTTACCGATACAGGATGGAAAATTATTCTCGGACGAGGGTTGGATATTTTCCAGAATTATGATGAAAACAATACTTTGGCATTGCAAAATTCGCTCCAGAAATATCGTTCCTGCAAGAGCTTTGGAATTACATATGTACGAATAAAATAATGTTAGATAACAAACTCAAATTGATTATTCGGAAAATAGCAGTATATTTGAGTTTTGAAGAATAATATGAGCGAATTATCCAACGAAAACATTTATCCTGAGTTATGCGTGAATGCATCACCCCACTCTGTCAATTGAATGTTTTGTTAATTTCCACGTTGACTGACAAGGTTAATAACAGGGAATGTTTTTATAAAAGATATTGATTACTCCTGCTATTACAAAGGGGTTTTCACAGATGTTTAACGCAATCTCCATTTACTCAAAATCGTAATATTACGTTTTTGAGTGTTGCGTCAGGTGTCGTATCTTTGGAAAAATAAAATTTGGCAAATTTTGGCAAATAAACATATCAATTTGAGCAGAGTTTAATGACCGTACAGGACAAAAAAACTCCTGCTTGCTTTTTTATTGCAAACAGGAGTTTAGCTGTTTTTTCAACTATTATTTGCCGGACTGGTATTCCTGCAGAGATTTTACATTATTATCGCCCTGCTTGGCATCCCGGATACCCGCAACCGTAGCCATAGCAGCCGCCATGGTGGTCATGTAGGGGATCTTGTACTGGATAGCCATCATACGGATAAAGCTGTCGTCCACCTTGCTGGCTCTGCCCAGCGGGGTGTTGATTATCAGCTGCACTGAACGGTTCTTGATCAAGTCGCCGATATTCGGGCGGCCTTCGTTGAGTTTATACACTTCGTCGGCCTTGACGCCGTTTTCGTTCAGGAACTTGGCGGTACCGTCGGTAGCAACGATCTTGAAGCCCATTTCGTCCAAACCTTTGGCGACCGGCAGCAGTTTATCCCGTTCGCCTTCGGCAACGGTCAACAGTGCCACGCCTTCCAGCGGCAGTGCTGCACCGGCAGCCTGCTGGGCTTTGAAGTACGCCAGACCAAAGCTTTCCGCCAACCCCATGACTTCGCCGGTAGCACGCATTTCCGGCCCCAAAATCGGGTCGACTTCAGGGAACATATTGAAGGGGAACACCGCTTCTTTTACGCCCATATAGCTGCGGTCTTTGCGTTTGAGCAATTCCTTATATTCAGAAAGTTTATGACCAAGCATCAGATTGGTTGCCACTCTTGCCAGCGGCACACCGGTAACTTTTGCCACCAGCGGCACGGTACGGGAGGCACGGGGATTGGCTTCGATGATATATACTTCGCCTTCGCAAACAGCGAACTGCACATTCAATATACCAACGACCTTGAAGTCGCGGGCGATGGCAGCTGCCTGATCTTCGATCTTCTTGAGGATATCTTCGCTCAAAGTTACCGGCGGGATGGTACAAGCCGAGTCGCCGGAGTGGATACCCGCCAGCTCGATGTGTTCCATAACCGTTGCCACAAAGGTATCTTCGCCGTCAGAAAGTGCATCGACTTCCGCTTCGATAGCGTTGCCCAAAAAGCGGTCGATCAGCATCGGGTATTCCGGACTGACCTGCAAGGATTCCACAGCGTATTTGACCAGTGTGGGTTCGTCGTAGATCACCGCCATACCCCGGCCGCCCAGCACGAAGGAGGGACGCACCATCACGGGATAACCGATCTTGCGGGCAAGTTTCACAGCTTCATCCAACGAAGTGGAGGTGCCGCTTTCCGGCTGCTTGATGTTCAATGCGATCATGCGTTCACGGAAATATTCCCGGTCTTCCGCCAACCGGATACCTTCCGGCTGGGTACCGATGATGTTCATGCCCAGATCTTTGAGTTCCTGTGCAATATTCAGCGGAGTCTGACCGCCGAACTGCACGATCACGCCTTCGGGCTTTTCCTTATTATAAATAGCGATCACATCTTCTACCGTAAGCGGTTCAAAGTAGAGTTTATCGCTGGTGTCGTAGTCGGTGGAAACCGTTTCCGGGTTGCAGTTGACCAGCACAGTTTCGTAACCGGCATCACGCAGAGCAAAAGCAGCGTGTACGCAAGTGTAGTCGAACTCGATACCCTGACCGATACGGTTGGGGCCGCCGCCGAGGATCATGATCTTGCGTTTATCGGAAACCTTGACTTCGTCGGGTCTGCCGGAGTAAGTGCTGTAATAGTAATCTTCGCCGTTGGCGGTGCCGGAAACCGGCACCCGGCAGTAGGTGGCAACGGCACCGGCTTTCATGCGGCGGTCACGCACCATGCTTTCGGATACATTGAAGATCTTGGCAAGATATTTATCCGAAAAACCATCTTTCTTGGCCTGAACCAGCAAAGCGTCGTCCAACGACATCCAGTTGCATGCCGCCAGTTTCAGTTCAAACTGGGCAAGTTCCCAAATCTGGGTCAGGAACCACTTGCCGATCCTGGTCTGCTTGACCACTTCTTCAACGGTTACACCCTTTTTGAAGGCTTCGTAGATCTGGAAGAAGCGTTCGCTGGAGGGAGTTCTGAGTTTTTCTCTGAGTTCGTCGGCGGAAAGTTTTTCAAACTTCTTGACCATACCTAAACCGGCTCTGCCGATTTCCAGCGAACGGATCGCCTTCTGCATGGCTTCTTTGAAGTTGGCACCGATGCTCATAACTTCGCCCACGGCCTTCAT
>JAZSHD010000184.1:0-1565 GCA_045533055.1 Victivallaceae bacterium
AACTTAAAGGGAATTTATCTATTTGTGTAACAAATAGATAAATGCCAATAAAAGGTTTGGAAAAGGGTGATGGGGTTCCGTCTTCGCCCTGCGGGCTACGCCGTGACAAGTTGGGGAAGGGGGAAAGAACCTTTCCTCAAAAAGGTGTTTCCCTCTTCCCCAAGGCTCCCATATCAACCTTTATCGGGAACAAAGCCTTTATTTTAAGATTTTGTTACTTGAGCAATGCCGGCTTTTTCAGTGCTTCGGCAACAAAACTTTCTCCGGCAGGAACTTCCACACAGTTGGGGTGCTTTTCAAAGGCTTTGGCTTCGGCTCCGGAAACCAGCACTTTGCCGCCGTTATCCATAAATTCTTTGAGGTAGCCGCGGGAAGTTTTGGCAAGGTTGATGTTTTTCTGGTCAAAGGCGTCAGGCACGACCAAAACATCCACATGCTTGAGGATACCTTCGGTAAAGCTGGTGGTCAGAATCACATCCAGGTCGGGGTGACGGTCAAGTTCCAGCATCCGCTTCATGGGTTCTTTGCCCACGGTGGTATGAGTTATAAACGCTACCCGGATGGGGCGGTAGTTGCGTTTGGGATAGACCGGTTTGGCTTTTACGCCGGTTACTGCGTAAATCAGTCCCATTGCCATATCGTGATTGTTCACATGACTTTCGGGGTGAAAACTTGTAGCAATGACTTTGCCTTTGCCGTAGTTGCCGTAGATGATCGCCGGCGTATCAAAAAAGTTGCCGCCGGGGCGGCCGTGGGGGCTTACGGTGCCTTTGTAGACGCCAAGAGTTTCGGCTTTACCTTTATCCCAGCTGGCGGGCTTGGAGATGGGGCCTTTGCTGTAACGGACCATGTATCTGCCGGGGCGTACATTCAATATTTTTGCACCTTTGGGCGAAAGCTCCATTGCCAGTGTTGCCGCCGCTCCACCGGCCCCCTTCAAATATTTGTAGGGCATGATCTGCAAGCGTTCTTCCCGGTCAAGAGTACAGTGCAGTCCGGCACAGATACCTACATAAGCTCCGCCGTTGCGGACAAAATCCTGCACCTTTTTCTTGCCTTCAGCTTTAAGTGCCGCCACCTGCGAAGCACTGGAGCCGCCGGGGATCACTAAAAGATCAAGTCCGTCAAGTTTTCCGGCACGGATATCTTCTGCCATGAGCATAGTTACATCCAGCTGGGGCGAGTAGAACAACAGCTGAGCCCAGAAGTATGCACCGTTGCTGCGGCTTCCGTCATCAACATAGTAGCCGACTTTAAGTTTTTTGCCGCATTTGACTTCGTTACCGGGGAGTTTGCAGTTATTACTGGCACACCCGGCAGCAAATACCAGTACTGCTGAAAAGATCAGCAGACTTGATAACAAATGTTTTTTCATATAAAGTAACTCCTTTTACATTTATGACTGTTCAGTTAATATAATCTCTTTCGGACTTATTGCAAATTTACTTTGGCTCTGTTCCCAATATCGGTTGATTAACAGTAAAGATGTTGAATAAAATCTTTTCAAAACTTAAAGGGCATTTATCTATTTGTGTAACAAATAGATAAATGCCAATAAAAGGTTT
>JAZSHD010000214.1:0-18256 GCA_045533055.1 Victivallaceae bacterium
GACAGTTTTGCGGAAATCACTGATATCGAATATTTTGACACCGTCCTGTTGGATAACGCTAAAGCCAACCGGATCACCGGCGGCAGATATTCGGATCAAAACAGAACTCAATATACACAAAAAAATGGCTATTTGCAGAAAATCATCACCCAAAGCGGCAACTGGTCAGCTACCGGTAAACTTACATTGAAAAATGTTGCAGAGGTGCAGAATATCAGCAATTTCAGAACCTTGCAGCTGACTAACGCCACCGCCAACTTTATTGCAGGCGGCAGCGGCAGATATTCTTACCGGGAAAATTCCACTTATAAGTTGGACAAAGTCACCCGCACGGTTACACTTCAGGATACCTTTGCGGCTGCCGGGACCCTGACCGGAAAAGGCTCTATTCTGACTGATGTATATGGTATACTGACAGTAAAACTTACTGATTCAAAAGTAAATGGCACAGTACAAAATGCCGGCAGCGGCAATGTTTTGAACGGCAGCAAAACTCAAAAGCTTACGGTATCAACAGCCAGAGATGGCTCGATCACCGGCAAATATCAGGTCGTTACAACTTTCAAGCGTAACGGCAGCTTTACTGCCACAGCCAAAAATGATAAGATGACCGCCGGCAACATAAAATTTTACAACACCGTAAAACTGGATGGTGCTGTTGCGGGCGATATAACAAATCTTTTACAGACCAAAGCCGACGAAATTTATCAGCAGACTTGGAAAAACGCCGCCGAATACGGGGTTGCCGATGATTTGGCACTCAATATCGACCTGACCAAAGCAGTTTTGCTCAATGCAAGATACGATTACTCGGCAAGCGGCACTGCAACGCTGAAAAACAATGCTTCTGCTGCCAATATTGCTGATTACAAAACTGTGAATGTTTCCGATTCTGCGGTAACTGGCGATATTACGCTGGGTAATTGCGGAACGATCAAGAGCCAGACCAAAGTTGATTCCGCCGGCGGCAAAACCGAAACCGTCACCAGCACTTACAGACGCTACGGCAGTGTCAAGCTCGTTGATTCCCGCGTTGGCGGCAATGTAAGCGGATACAACCAAGTTGTGCTGGATGGCTCCACGGTTGCCGGAAACATCTCTCAAAGCAGCATCGTTAAAGAGGTCAAACAGAAAATCAATGGTGTTGACGATGTAAACAACAGTTTTGTTACCGAGAAACTTTCCGGCTCGGTAACGCTGAAAAACAATTCTTCAGCGGGTGATATAACCAATTACTCCAGCGTAACTTTGAATGGCATAGCAAAAAACCTTGCCAATGTCAATAAAGTCACTGTTACCAAAGGTTACAGCGAAATCAACCAGTTTACCGGCACAACCGGCAACGATACTGTTACGCTCAATAAAGGTTCGGTGCTGGCGGTTAAAGAGGGCATGTTTTTTGGAGCCGGCAATAAGGATACCTTAAAAATCAACGGTACACTTGTATTATACAGCAAAAACATCACCGGTTTGGAAAAGATTTCCGGCAGCGGCGAAATAGCTGTGACCGATGATGTGGCAGGCAAACTTGATTTGAATTTTGAAAATCTGCTCAAACTCGGTTCCACCGTGGAAAACTTCAAGGGTAAAGATATTGAACACGCTGACAACACTGTAAAAAATGCCATAGTCTGGGATGGAGCCGAAGAGTTTAACGGCTGGCTGGGCAAAGCCGTGGATTGCGAAGATACTGTAGACTTTATAAAGTTTACGACCAAAGAAGATTGCATGCTCAAGATTGCCAGCACTCAATGGGTCGGAGCTGTGGCGGATATTGCGGCAGTGAACAATGTTATTCTGAAAATAGCTGATGGATTTGCCGAAACAACTCTGCAAGCCAATACAGAATATACCATAAAACTGGAACGCAAAGAGAGCAATTCAGCAGCGTACACCATTACGCTGGCTTAACGGAGCGATATATCAGAGCTGTTCGTCGGGCGTTATACCGTATTGTTTGAGGCGTTTGAGCAAGATGTCCCTGCCCCGGGAGAGGCGGGATTTGATGGTGCCCAGCTGACAATGCTGCCGTTGGGCGATCTCTTCGTAAGGCAGATTGCCCAGATGCCGCAGCTGCATGGTTTCCCGTAAAGAAGAAGGCAGATTAGCTATTTCGCTGGTAATGAAGTCGTTGATTTCGATATTGCTCAATTCCCGTTGGGGAGTGTGTTTTACATCGGGGATATTGAAATCTTCCTGCTGGGCATCTCCGCCGGGTTCGGGCGGACGGCTCAAGCTCAAATTGACTTCGCTGCCCCGGCGGCGGTTCCAGTGATATTTGTTATGAGCCTGATTGATAACGATCCGGCAGAGCCAGGTAAGGAGCATAGCTTCGCCGCGGAAGTTGGGCAACGCCCGATATGCCTTAACGAGAGCGTCTTGCGTGACTTCTTCGGAGTCATGGTGGGAATTAAGAATGGCATAAGCGGTTTGATAAAGACGCTGACGGTATCGTGAAACGATTTTTTCAAAAGCCTCCTGCGAACCGGCTTTAACGGCTTCAACCAGCTCGGTATCGGAAATTTCCCCGGAGCCTTCAGATTTTTTGCAACTCATAACTGTTATCCTGTTTATAATTCTTCTCATCTATATAATTAGACAGAACAAAAGAACCGATTGTTGCAAAAAAGAATTTTTCAGGAAAAGATTTTTTTATCCCGACAAAAGCACATCAGCTTTTATCTTGAAAATGTATTGTAAAAACAGCCTGATCTTTTTCCGCAGTAACTGTTGCGGCAATGTTCATCCGTTTAAGATGTTCCTCAACGGCTCTTTTGCCTGAATCAATGCAAATATCCCGATGCCTTGCGGAAAAACTGCCTTCGTTGTATCGCCACACATAAAGCAATTGGGGCAGATAATGGATTTTTTCTGTTGCTTCGCATATCCTCAAATATAAATCATGATCCTGTGAACCCTCAAATCCGGATCGGAATCCACCGATTTTCTTCAGGATTTGCATTTTTATCAAAGCCGGATGATTGATAAAATTCTCCCGCTCCAATGCCTCCATACTGAAAGTTTTTTTGATATTTTTATATAAATGCCTTACTCCCATAAACAAGATAATTTCATCGGCATAAATAAAGTCACAGCCGCTGGCTTGTTGTGCTGCCATCATTTCTGCAAGCGTATCCGGCAGCAGCAGGTCATCGTGATCCATAAGCAGAACAAATTCTCCGGATGCCATGGAAATAAGAAAATCTGTATTTTCGGCAATTCCCTGATTGGTTGTTCTGAAAACTTTTATGCGTCTTTCATCTGCATAACTGAGCAGCAAGCGTTCAACTTCGTAATTCTCCGTATTGCTGCAATTATTGAGCAAAAGCTCCCAATTACAGTAATTTTGTTCCAAGACCGATTCGATCATCTGCCGGAGAAAATCCAAAGGGGTATTCCAAACATTGCATAGAATACTGACCTTGCTGCCGCTTTTGATCGGCAAAGTTTTTCTTTCGGCAAGCATTTTTTTCTTGAACTTTTTTTCGTCATAAAGCTCGCCCTTCAACCGCCAATATTCTTTCTGTGCAGTACGGTATAAGGGCAAAGGTAAAGTACGCTTTACGATTTTTTTTATTCCCCTGACAAGCCAATCCATAAAAAAATCACCTCAAAACATCAGCCAATTTTCTTCTTTAACGATTTACTGATATAACAGAATATCTTGACTATACATTTCACCGGACGATATAAAAATGCCTTGAACAGATACTTGAACGCCTTTTTGTATTCATGTAACTTAAAATATTCAAAAGTCAACCCGTAGTAATGTTTGAATGCAATGTAATTGATACTCCTTTGCAGAGTTTTTCTCGAAATACCCGACTCTCCGGCAAGTTCAGTCAGTAAATTCTGATATTTATTGATAACATTGATTCCGGCATAATACATCTTTATTGCATTGGAACTCAAATTATTTTCGTGGTAACGGTATTTGACCAATGGTTCAGTAGTACAGTATACGCTGCCATGCAATGCACATTGCAGATGGAAATCCCAATCATCGCAAGGAACACAATCGCTGTTGAACCTGATATTGTGTCGTTCAATAAATTCTTTATTCACCACCGAACAGCTCATGGAAAGAATCGGATTTTGTGCAATCATCGAACTGAAAATCCTGCCTTCTGCTTTTTGCAATTCGATCCGCCGGTTTGAATGTTCGCCCATCGGGATCGTATCAGAATAGACCAACACGGCATCTTGCCGTTCTTGAAATATTGCCAGACAACGCTCCAACTTTTCGGGCAACCACACATCATCGTGATCAAGCAGAGCAATAAATTCACCTTTTGCCAGTTCCAAACCCCGATTACGGGTTGCCGCCATGCCGAGATTTTCGGAATTGCGGAAATACTTTATACGTTCATCATTGTATGAAAGCACAATTTTCTCTACCGAGGCAACCGTGCTGTCATCAATAACCAACAATTCCCAGTTGGTACAGGTTTGAGCAATAACAGACTCCACAGCATCACGCAAAAACTCTTCCGGTGTGTTATATGCCGGTAAAATAACTGAAATCAAATTGGGTGTATAACGGGAATTTGACACGACTACCTCAATACTTATGCGATCCACTCTTTAGGGTAAGCATATAAAGCCAGCTCCCCGCCCGGAAGCAGTGGCGAAAATTGCTTCAGCTCAAAATGATAATTTATATCCCAACTTTTCAACAGTTGATATATTCCGGCAAATTCGTCTGCATCGTGGTATATGGACAATGACAACAACGGACGATCCTTACGGATCGTTTTTTCTGCTCCTTGAACAAACTTCAATCCCATACCTTCAATATCAGCTTTTAGAACACCAAATGGAGTTGTGTAACTGCCCGCAAGTTCATCCAAAGAACGGCAATCCATACCTTCTATTTTCTCTTGTTTATCTGACAACGCAAACGGTTGAATTTCATATTTATCAGTTGAAATTTTGTTTTTGTTCAACACTTGCACAAGCTTTTCCCGGCAATCACTCATCGGTTCAAAAACAACTACTTTTTCAGGAGAATAATCCATAAAAACCAATGTTGAATCGCCCCAATAACCGCCCACATCTCCAAACAATTTACCGGCAATATTCTTTTTTACAAAATCAGGAGCAAATCTCAAACCGTGATGGTAGTATAAGGATTCAACTCCTACTTTTGTCGCAGGGAAACCAAACTTTTTGCATTTTTTCTTAAAATCCGGCAGCAACTTCTTATATTCAGCTTGTTCTTCTGCTGTATAAAAATATTTTGTATGAATAAAAAAATTATTCTTCGGCAATCGTATCTGTCGTGACATAAAGCGTTTGGCAAGTTCAATGGATTGTGTATCAAGTCCGCTGAATATATTTTCAATTTCTTCATCTGAAAAATATCTGTTTTTAGGAAAATATGGATAGAGTGCCTGGCTCACCTGAAAATCAGTAGTTAAAGCCAGCAAAGCCATATTAAGGCGATTGCCATACGGTAAATGCCTTAACCAGGCTGACACTTTTTCAGAATAAAATTTTCGCAAACTCATAATATTACAATCTCCTGTATATCAATAGCTTCAACCGATAGCTCCTGCAAACATTTAAACGGTATTGTGCTGTATTTGCAGATGCTTCCGCTGTTGTCGCAGTTTTTTTCAGAGTTCATTTATTTCATTTTCCAGATTTTTAACTTTTCTCAATATAAAACTTACCCTGTTTAGTATAATTTCTTATTTCCATCGGATCACCGACCGGATTGTTTTTCCAATTCAATATCAAGTCTATATCCTCTGAAAAACGGTGGATGAGCTTGAAGATCTTGGATAAACTTGTCCCGCCTTTGAATATAACAATATCCTTTAATGGTGAAGCAAAAATCTGTTTCAATATCCAGCAGACCCAAAAATCTTTCTCGATCGCAGCTTCGGAGAGAAAAGGAAATTTTGCCGCAGTCTGCCTGAACAGCTCTTTCCGGCTTGATGCCGGCATTATTGCAATTTTATCCATTGTTGACAGCCTCTTCCTTACAAATCTGCTCAACAGCGTTTCTGATCCAGGTGCGGATATATTGAGTTTCCCGCAACAGCTTTTTACGGTCCTCAATACTTATTTGATTTCTGATTGCGGCAATAACATCGTCGGTTATATATTCTTCGCCCAATTCACTTAATGCTTGAACGACCACTTCGCTTATTGGAGAAGATAATTTGCTCTCCTTCAAGACTTTATGCTTAAACTGCAATTTGCGTTCACCAATCACGAAACTCCGACTGGGGCCATCAGAGTAAAATACCGTACTCATAGGTATTTGGGTCGACAATCCCAAAAAATTCAATGCTGCACTTCCGCTTATCTGGATATGCCATTGATTTTTGCGGGCGATCGCTTGAGCAACACCAGCAATATCCGGAGCCAGAAATTCCTGCAAAAGCGTGCTGTATACAGGGTAATCATAAACCCCACGCAACACGGGGCGTATAACACCTTTTTCCTTGAGTTTAAATAAACTCCAATCCACCGTGGCCGACTTGGCTAAATCGAGAAAATCCCGATTCACCATCACCCAACCTCGCCCCTTGCGAACAATTCTTGCATATATTTTATCTTCAACGGATACCATTATATAACTTCCTTTGATTTTCAAAGCAAATATACTACACTTTCCTTTGAAAATCAAATGTAAAATAGAAAAATTATCGTCTTTTTACCTCTTCAACCGATAGCTCCTGCAAGCATTTAAACGGTGTTGTTTGGTATTTGCAGATGCTCCCGCAGTTGTAGCAGGGCTTTTTTTCATATACAAATTTTACGCTTTTGTATTCTTGACAAGGCACGAAAATTCCCCAGTGCCAGCCTCCGGTCATGCAGAGCGTTCTGGTTCCGTATTTGGCGGCTATGTGCATGGGGCCGGTGTCGTTGGTCAGCAGCAAGTCGGCGTGTTTTATATCGCTCATAAGCTGTTTTATTGAAGATAGTTTATCGCCGTTTGCGGCTCTTATTTGAGCTTTTTTCTGCACTTCTTCCGGCAGCAGATCGTAGACTTTTTTAACGATTTCCTGCTCTGCAGGGGAGCCGCTGATAAGTAGATCAAGTTGTTGCTCTGCAACAACTTGGCTTGCAAGCCAAGCGAAGTTTTCAGGTTCCCAACGGCGGCGTGGGTCGTCGGCTCCCGGAATTATCAGGCAGTATTTACCCAAATGTTCATCCCGTTCCGGCAGCGGTTCAAACATTTCCAAATTGCCGATACAAACCGGTTTTTCGTTGCCAACAATAAAATTTGCGTAATTGTTTTCGTTGGCGACCAGGCTCAACTCCATGCGGTACGGCAGGGTGTGACTGAAAAACCTTGTCCGCAGCGCCTCGTAAAAAGTTCCGCTCCTTTGCACATTGTAGAAGCTGTCCACAAAAACATATTTTTTGCGGGCTTTGATTGCCAGAAGCATGCAATCTTCCAAATTCGTTGCCCCTACCCCAAAGCACTGGATCGCTTTTTGTGCCGAGATTTTCCGCAGCTCCCGGAGAGTTTTCCACCGGCAGAGCAGATGTTTGTAACTGCTTGCACGCTTAAAGTCTACACCGATAAACTCATCAAAGATACCGCTGGATTTGGCAAGAAGCTCTATCCGGTGATCGCTTACCAATACCAAAGGCAAGCCGCACTCATTTTTCAACCGCTGAAAAAAAGGCAGACTCAAAGTAAAATCCCCCAAGTGGGAATTCTGGATGACCACCACTTTTGGGCAAGGAGTTTCCGCTCCACAACTGAACAGAACCTTACAGAAAATCAGTTCTGCAGTTTCCACGGTGCGGCGGCACGCTTTTTTGATTTTACGCAAACAATTTTTCAACATACACTATCCTGCATTTTGTTGTTTTAATATAGCTGTTTATAACGCAAATGCAATTCATATTTGCCTTTACGCAATGTTGAAACTGATTTTTGTTGTAAAAAAAGTGTTTTTAACTTGAAAAATGTGGTTTTTGAGCTATCTTATAAGGTGTATGGTATGTCGGACTTGTCCGATAATTTTTTAATCGTTTTATAACAGGAGTCGATTCATTATGGTCAACTACAAGGATCTCGGTTTGGTCAACACCCGCGAGCTGTTTGCCAAAGCCGTCAAGGGTGGCTATGCCATCCCCGCCTACAACTTCAACAACATGGAACAGCTCCAGGCCATTATTCAGGCTTGCGTCGAAACCGAATCCCCGCTGATTCTTCAGGTTTCCAAGGGTGCCCGTCAGTATGCCAACCAGACCTTGCTGCGTTACATGGCACAGGGCGCTGTTGAATACGCCAAAGAAATCAACAACGGCAAAGCTATTCCGATCGTGCTGCACCTCGACCATGGTCCGGACTTTGAAACCTGCAAAAGCTGCATCGACTACGGTTTCAGCTCGGTGATGATCGACGGTTCTCACCTCTCCTTTGAAGAAAACATTGCCGTGACCAAGAAGGTCGTGGAATATGCTCACGCTCACGATGTGACCGTGGAAGGCGAACTGGGTGTTCTCGCCGGTATCGAAGACGATGTCAAGGCCGAAAAGCACACCTACACCGAACCCGATGAAGTGGAAGCCTTCGTCAAGGCTACCGGCGTTGACTCTCTTGCCATCGCCATCGGTACTTCTCACGGTGCTTACAAATTCAAGCCCGGCGACGACCCAAAAATCCGTTTGGATATCCTTGCTGAAATCGAAAAGCGTATCCCCGGTTTCCCCATCGTGCTGCACGGTTCTTCCAGCGTTCCGCAGGATCTGGTTAAGATCATCAACGAAAACGGCGGCAAACTCAAGGATGCCATCGGTATCGGCGAAGATCAGCTCCGCGAAGCTGCCAAGAGTGCTGTCTGCAAAATCAACATCGACTCCGACGGCCGTCTGGCTATGACCGCTGCCATCCGCAAGGTCTTCAACGACAAGCCCGAAGAATTCGACCCCCGCAAGTATCTCGGCCCCGCCCGTGATTCCTTGAAGGCTCTCTACATCCGCAAGAACAAGGAAGTTCTCGGCTCCGCCGGTCACGCCTTTGATGCGTAATAGAGTTTGGCTCTGAATCAAAAAGCTCTGCAAGAAATTGCAGAGCTTTTTTTTGCTTTGCATTGCTGGTAAAAATTTGCTTTTTTTCTCTCCGGAGTTATCTTATTAGCGTACTTATTCATACTCCGGAGATATAATATGCTTAACGATAAAAAGGCCCGCTTTCTGCGGAAAATCCACGACCGTTTGTTTGAACACTACGGCGAATTGGGGTGTCCGCTTTTGCACGATAATGCTTTTCAGCTGCTGATAGCTGTGCTGCTTTCCGCCCAGTGCAAAGATGACCGGGTCAACATGGTTACGCCCGAACTTTTTGCCCTTTACCCCACACCTCAAGCCATGAGTCAGGCTCCGGTGGAAAAGGTCGGTTTCATCATACAATCGCTGGGTTTATGGCGGAACAAGGCAGAAAATATCGTCAAGCTCTCTATTAAGCTGGTCAACGATTTCAATGGCGAAGTGCCGCAGAATATGGCTGATTTGACCAGCTTGCCTGGTGTGGGCAGAAAAAGTGCCAATGTGGTTCTGGGCAACGCATTCAGCATCCCCGGTTTTCCGGTGGATACTCATGTCCAGCGTTTGACCCGGCTTTTGAATGTGGCAAAGGCAACGGATTCGCCGGAAAAAATCGAAGATACCGTCTGCAAACGCCTCCCGCCGGAGCTTTGGAGCAACTTTTCCCATCTTTTGATAACTCACGGCAGACGGATTTGCATCGCCCGCCGCCCTCAATGTAACGAATGTATAATCAATGATATATGCCCGGGAGCAAAAAAATGATTTTTCAGAGCGATCAGCAAAGTTATTACGGTCCGGTGCCCTGGTGGGTGCTTACCGGCACTCTTTCCCGCAGCGAAATCATCCGGCAGCTGGATGAATTTTCGCTTCGCAACATCAAAGAAGTTTTTCTGTATGCCAACTATGGATTGGAAAAGCCGGATTTTCTTTCGGAAGAGTGGTTTGAATGCGTGGATTTTATGATCAAAGAATTTGCCAAACGCAAGATGGCGTTCTGGATCTATGACGAACTTTCGTGGCCCAGCGGTTCGGCCGGCGGTATGCTCCCACGGGATTATCCCGAATACCGGATGCGGAGTTTGACGAACAACGAAAAAATCCTTGCTCCCGGCGAAAAAATCCAACTGCCTGCCGGTGATATGGTTCGCTGGTGCGGCGTATTTTACGATAAAAATCCTGAACCGCAGGAACTTGCTCCCGACAAAATTTTTGTCAACAAAACTCTCCAGCCCGCAACGGTGGTGATTCTGGAAGTAAAACTTATTGAAAGCGTATTTTTCCACAACATCGGTACCGAAAGCACCTGGAACCAGATTGGCACACTCGATACGCTCAACCCGGCGGCGGTCAAGTGCTGGATGAATTATATACACGAAGAGTACCGTAAACGATTCAAGCAATATTTCGGCTCAATAATCAAAGGTTTTTTCTTTGACGAACCTACTATGAGTGCTTTGGACAAAACCAACACAGTTCCGTGGACTTGGGATCTGGAAGAAGCTTTTCAGCAAAAATACGGTTATGCTTGCCGATCGCATTACTGGAAACTGTTCCGCCAGCCGGACAATGCGGGGCAGTTCCGCTACGATTTCTGGCTGCTTGCGGGCAACCGTTTTGCCGAAGCCTTTGCCAAGCAGCTGGGCGACTGGTGCAGCGAAAATAATTTGCTGCTTACCGGGCACGGCTGGCCGGAAGAACCATCCTGTCAGCGTTTGATGATAAATTCTACCGGCGACTTGCACTTTCAGCAGCAGTATCTGCAAGTGCCTGGTACCGATTATTTGCAGCTGGCGAACTGTTATACGGAAAATATCACTATGGGTGCCGGAGCTGCCGGTTGGGCCCGCAACTACATATTTTCCACCAAGCACCCCTGTTCTACGGCACGCTACAACGGCACAAAACGGGCTTTGGTGGAGTGTTCCATGATCTGCGGTTTCAACTCGCCATTAAGCCAACAGCGGTGGTGTTTTGACTACTACTTTTCCATGGGGCTTAATTTGATAAATTCAGGTGTGGCGTTCTCCTTGCGGGATTTCCGGAAATATGCCTGTTGTGCGGAATCTGCCATGCCTTACTGGAAATATTACCGCCATTTATCAGACTATATTGAACGCTCCAGCTACTTCAACTGCCGGGGCTGGCAAGCAGCCAATATTGCCGTACTTAATGCTGTTTCAGGCAAATTTGCCGCCAGTGATATAGCGTTTGATACCTCCATGCGTAACGAAAAAACCCCCTTCGCCCCCGGCGGCGACAGTGCCCCGGCAACTTTGGCAACTTTGGAAGCATTGGTCAGAAGTCACCGGGAGTTTGAACTGCTTTTTGAGGAAGTTTTGATCAAGGGCAAAGTTGCCGATGGCGTTATAAATTTGCCCAACAGTCAATTCAAAGTTATCATTATACCCCAATCAATAACCATTGAAAGCTCGGTGGCGGAAAAACTTGCCGAATTTGTAAGCTCCGGCGGCAAGGTCATTGCCATTGGCGACCGCCCACAAAAGCTGGTTCACAGTGCGGGCAATAATAAGGATGTGGATTTAAGTAAAATCATAACTCACCAGATGGATTATACTTGCAAAGATTTTCCGCAGCAGCTGCAAACTTTGCTGAATTTGCTTACGCCGGAACTTTACACCGTAAGCGGCAGTGGTTCGGAAGATGTTATAACGCTTTTGCGGCAGGATAACGATTGGTTCGGCTTGTGGGTCTACAATGCAACCTCTGGCGATAAAGCTCTTACGCTGAAAAGTCAGCTTGGCTTCAATGCGGTGCTTGACCCCGGTTACGGCGAATATCACCAGCTGCCAGCCGATGGGAAATTTATTTTGCAGGAAGGTCAATCGCTGCTTTTCATTGCCGATAAAACTTTGCCGATCAATGAGTTGCCTGCATTCACCCAAGCAGTCTGGCAGCCGCTGAAAAAATCTTACACCTTGCCTTTAGAATGGTCTTACAGCGAAAAACCGCTCAACACCATGCGGCCGAGTTTGGAAATCATGCACGACGGAGAGTTTATTACCATACCTTCCGACGGCTACTGCCCCTTTATGCTGGATCCGGACAAGATGCCCACGATCACTTTGCGGGGAAAATTTGTCATTGCCGGAAATTTTGTGCCGGACGATCTGCGTTTGCGGTTTGACAGCGAAGATTTCTCCGAACTCATTGTAAACGGTAAAGTTGTCACTCAAACGGCGGTGCCGGAAAAAGTTTTTGACGAAAGCAATCGAGCTGTTTACATTGCAGAGTTTTGTCATAGTGGAGAGAATATTTTCACCGTAAATATCCCTGTATCTAAATGGTACGGCGGGCGTTACGGCATTTGCCGCCACTTTACCGGCTTAATGCACCTCTTGGAGATCGTGCCGCTGGCGGGTTCTTTTGCCTTGAATGAAAATGGCGAATTGACCGCTTTGCCGGAAACTTTCCATGCGGGTGATCTGGGCTTGCAGGGGTTGAGTCAGTTTGGCGGCACACTTAAACTGCATACAAAATTTGATCTGCCAACAGAAGAACTTGCCAAAAACATCCTGGGCTGTACGGCAAATCATGAAACTCTTGAGCTTAAACTCAATGGCGTAACTCTGCCGCTCAAGCTCTGGCAGTACGGCAACTTTGCCCTGCCGGAAAAGCTGTTGAAAAGTTCCGGCAATACGCTTGAAATGGTAATAACTCACCCCCTCGGCAATTTGTACCCACGGCGGTGGAACGGGGCTGAATTTGATTATATACCATTTATGCTGCCGGAATTTTATCTCTGAAAGGCTTTTGCTATGTTGGATAAAACTCTTGAATACTTTGACTTTATTATGAAAATGCCCGCCACCCGGCTGGCACAACTGCCGGAACCGGTTTTGCCAGCGGGTTACTCTTTTGCATTGTACACTCCCGGCGATGAGTTGGCATGGGCGGAACTGGAAGCCAGTGTCAATGAATTTGCCACTCCGGAAAAAGCTCTGGAATACTTCAAGCGGGAGTATGTTGACCAATTTAAGGATGAACTTTGCAAAAAATGTATGTTTGTAAAAAATCCGCAAGGCAGGCTGGTTTCTACTGCCACGGCGTGGTTTATGGACAGTTCTCTGGGGTATCGCCGCAACTGGCTGCAATGGATCTCCAGCTCGCCGGAGGAACAGGGCAAGGGCTTGGGCAAAGCAGTGATCATCAAGGCGTTGAAGCTCTATAAAGAATTAAATCTTACTGATGATGTTTTTCTGCACACTCAAACCTGGAGCCACACTGCCATATATTTATATAACAAACTTGGGTTTGAAGCCTTCAACATCGACCATGTAAAAGTGGCGTGGAATAATGAACAGGGCTACCGCACCATGCACAATAACATAGCAAAGGCGTTGGAAGAATTGAAAAAGGTCTACACAGCGGAACTGGTAGCTGCGCTCCGCAACAACACCTTACAGCCCAACAGTCAGGAAAAGTGCGACTTTCCACCGGCAAACTGAATCAATGGTGGTACTTTTTTCCGGCGATTATGGTACATGCCCGGTAGAGCTGTTCCACCAGAAAAAACCTTGCCATTTCGTGCGTTACGGTAAATTTGCTCAACGCTAAAAGGTAGTCTGCCCTTTTGCGGACTTCGTCGGTAAAGCCGAAAGCTCCGCCAATGACCAGCACTATCTTCCGGTCGCAGGCTTTGAGTTTTTCGGCAAATTCAACCGAGGTGATGTTTTCGCCCCGCTCATCTAAAATCACCACCCAGCCCCGCTCGTTTTCCAGAGCTTTAAGGATGGCGGCGGATTCTTTTTCCACAGTATCGTCCCGCAATTCCACGGTTTCGACTTTGCCGAAAGCGTTGAGCCGCTGTAAAAATTCATTGATCTTGGCTTGATAATGAGCATCTTTGATCCGCCCGACCACGATCAACTTGAAAAGCATATTCTTCACTGCAATATTCTCCTTTGTGCATTTACAATAACACGCTTTTTTTATATTGCAAAAAAGGCTGCTGCAAAAAATTTGCAGCAGCCTTTACAATGCTTTCTGAAAGCTTCAGCTTACAGCTGACCCAGACCAAGCCAGCTCTGGATGACCGGAGCAAACTTGATAACTACCGGAGCAAAGACCACGCTGACCATACTCATAAGTTTGATCAGAATGTTCAAGCTGGGGCCGGAAGTATCTTTACAGGGGTCACCGACGGTATCGCCGATAACTGCAGCGCCGTGAACCGGGTTCTTGCTGCCGTCAGCAAGTTTCTTGCCGCCGTGAGCACCCTTTTCGATGTATTTCTTGGCGTTGTCCCAGGCACCACCGGCGTTGTTCAGCAAAGTTGCCAGCATGAAACCAGCCACCAGACCGCCAGCCAAAAGACCGATAACACCAGCTACACCCAGCACCAGACCGGTGATGACCGGCACGATGATCGCCAGCAAAGAAGGCACGATCATTTCTTTCTGGGCACCGGCGGTGGAAATTTCCACGCAGCGGGCGTAGTCAGGTTTGGCGTTGCCTTCCATGATGCCGGGGATTTCCCGGAATTGGCGGCGGACTTCTTCGACCATGCTGCCGGCAGCACGGCCCACAGCCTTCATGGTCATAGCACAGAAAATGAATGCCATCATACCGCCTACGAACAAGCCGCAGATCAAATAGGGGTTCATCAAATGCAGAGTAAAGTAATCAGCCATGCCGGGGATGTCTTTGATCTTGGCAGCCAGTTCTTTACCGGCAGCGCTGGTCATATCCACACCCTTCATCAGCACCAGTTTGGCTTCTTCGAGGTAAGCAGCCAAGAGAGCCATGGCGGTCAGAGCCGCCGGACCGAGGGCAAAGCCCTTACCGGTGGCAGCAGTGGTGTTGCCCAGACTGTCCAGAGCGTCGGTGCGTTCACGCACTTCGTGGGGCATACCGGACATTTCGGCATTACCACCGGCGTTGTCAGCAATCGGACCGTAAGCGTCAGTAGCCAGAGTGATGCCCAAAGTTGAGAGCATACCCACAGCCGCAAAACCGATACCGTAAAGCCCCATGGAGAAATTGCCGAAACCACCGGCAAAACCAAAGGCACACAAGATAGCAATACAGACCGTGATCACAGGTATACCAGTGGAGTACATACCCGTAGCCAAACCGTCGATGATGGTGGTAGCCGGGCCCATAACCGCCTGGGAAGCAATGCCCTTGGTGGGTTTGTATTCGTCGGAGGTGTAGTATTCAGTAGCCTGCCCGATAATAACACCGCAGAGCAGACCGGCAACCACCGAGCCGAACAAGCCCCAGGTAATGAAGTTGAGTTTGACCATAACGATCAAAGCCAAAAGAATAAGGATGCTGCTGCCGAGAGTACCGGTGAGTAAGCTGTTCAGCAGATTCTTCTGGCTGGCACCTTCCTTACAGCGAACCATAAGCATACCGAAGATGGAGAAAATCGTACCCAAACCGCCGACGATCATGGGTGCAAGGATAAGTTTGAGTGCACTTGCCAGATCCCACTGGGCAGCACCCACTGCCACCGCAGCACCCAAGCTGGCGGTTGCCAGAATGGAACCGCAATAGCTTTCGTACAAGTCAGCACCCATACCGGCAACATCACCGACATTGTCGCCAACATTGTCAGCAATGGTAGCAGGGTTGCGGGGGTCGTCTTCCGGAATACCGGCTTCGACTTTACCCACCAGATCGGCACCGACGTCAGCGGCCTTGGTGTAGATACCGCCGCCCACACGGGCAAACAATGCCTGGGTGGAAGCACCCATACCAAAGGTAAGCATGGTAGTAGTGATAGCCACATATTTTTCAGGAACAGTGCAACCGGCTTTGACCAGTTCCAAACCCAAGAGTTCCAAGCCGCTTGCCATATTTGCAGCAGTAAAGACCACTTTGTCAAGGATCACATACCACAGGCAGATATCCAGCAAACCAAGACCGACCACCACCAGACCCATAACGGCACCGGAGCGGAAAGCCACCTGCAAACCGCGGTTCAAACCTTCGCTGGCAGCCTGGGCGGTACGGTTGCTGGCAGCAGTAGCTGTACGCATACCGATATAACCGCAAAGACCGCTGAAGAAACCGCCGGTCAGGAATGCCACCGGCACAAAGGGGTTCTGCAGACCGAAATAAGCCAGCACGGCAAACAGCACAAACAGCACTGCAAACACCCAGCCCACGATCTTGTACTGACGGAAGAGATATGCCATAGCACCTTCACGGACATAACCTGCGATCTCTTTCATCTTGTCACTGCCTTCATTGGCAGACATCATCTTCTTATAGAAGACTACTGCCACGATCAATGCCAACACCGAAGCAACAGGGGCGACCAGCCAGAGGGTCTGCAGCTTGCAGACAGCCTTATCGCAGACTTCCGCCGCACCGGCTGCCGGAGCCAGCACCAATGCCGCAACAGCGGCACCAAACAACTTTTGGATCATTTTACATGACCTCCTTAATAATGATTGATTATGTATCGTTCCAATACCCGGCAAACATCTGAAATTGCAGAAAAGTCCATCCCGCAACTTGCCAGAAATGCCCGTCAAGGTATTGCAAACCCGTGTCAGCTGCCCTTTTCGGCACAAAAAAAGCCGACGATCCGCTTTGATTTTTCAACCGTTTTGCTGATCGCCAGGGATTATTGCCCAAAAAATTCAGCTTTA
This sequence comes from Victivallaceae bacterium, assembly GCA_045533055.1. Lineage (GTDB taxonomy): Bacteria > Verrucomicrobiota > Lentisphaeria > Victivallales > Victivallaceae > SIG78. Next base: position 16,644 of record JAZSHD010000214.1, read on the forward strand.
TTACTATATACCCATTTTCTGAAATTGCAAGTTTTACCAAATAGTGTTATATTAACAAATGTCAATATTCTTGATGAATTGAAATTTTTTACATATAAATACATATTTTTTGTTGAAAGGAACAATGCTATGAGCGAACAGCCGCAAACTCCTGAAATGGAAAATCAGGAAATCAACACTATTGAAAACGACAACAAGATCGTTGCCCAGCGTACCCTCAAAGTCCGGGAACTGGAAGCAATGAACATCAATCCCTGGGGCGAACGCTTTGACGGCGCCGAGAAATGTGCCGCCCTGCGGGAAAAATTCGATGCCGAAGCCGCTCCCGAAGTTGAACAGCCCGCCTGTGCCGCCGGTAGAATTATGGCGATGCGTCTGATGGGCAAAAGCATTTTTGCCAATATTCAGGACAGCTCCGGCAGAATGCAGCTCTTTGTGGGCAAAAACGATCTGGGCGACGAAGCCTTTGCTCTCTTCAAGAAAATGGATATCGGCGATATCATCGGCGTAAAGGGCAATCTCTTTACCACCCGCACCGGCGAACTTACCATCAAGGTCAAAGAGTTCAAGCTCCTCTGCAAAAGTCTGCGGACTCTGCCGGAAAAATTCCACGGTTTGACCAATGTGGAACAGCGTTACCGCCAGCGTTATTTGGATTTGATGACCAATCCCGACAGTATGGAAGTATTCCGCAAGCGGTTCGCCATCTTGCGTGAAGTCCGCAACTTCTTGAGCGAACGGGACTTTGTGGAAGTGGAAACCCCCATGATGCAGCCCATCCCCGGCGGTGCCAGTGCCAAGCCCTTCAAAACTTACTACGAAGCGTTGAGTACTGATATGTATATGCGTATTGCTCCGGAACTCTATTTGAAGCGTCTGCTGGTGGGCGGTTTTGAACGGGTCTTTGAAATGAACCGCAACTTCCGTAACGAAGGTATCGACCGCCGCCACAGCCCGGAATTCACCATGCTGGAACTCTATCAGGCATACGGCAACTGCGAAACTATGATGGAACTTATCGAATCCATGATCAAGACTGTTGCCATGAAGGTTTGCGGCACGCTGACCATCGACAACGGTGCCGGCAAGATCATTGATCTGGGCAAGCCGTGGCGACGGGTAACTTATCACGATCTGGTGCGTGAAAAGGGCGGCGATGACTGGTTCGACATCACTTACGAAGAACGGGTGGCACGGGCTCAAAAGCTGGGTCTGGATGTGGATAACACCACGCCTGACTTTGAAGTGACCAACGAAGTTTACGAAAAACTTATTGAACACACCCTCATTCAGCCCACCTTTGTTATGCGGATGCCCTCGGTGCTGCTGCCGCTGGCACGCTCTTGCAAAGATGACGCCAATTTGGTGGATGTGTTTGAGTTGGAGATCAACGGTCAGGAGATCGCTCCTGCCTACACCGAACTCAACGACCCGATCGAACAGCGCAAGCGCCTTACCGAACAGTTTGAACGCGATAAGGCCTCCGGGGAACTCATGGCAGACAAGATCGACGAAGACTTCCTTACCGCTCTTGAATACGGCATGCCTCCCGCCGGCGGTATGGGCGTAGGTATCGACCGTCTGGTAATCCTGCTCACGGGTGCCGACAGCAA
>JAZSHD010000253.1:0-18460 GCA_045533055.1 Victivallaceae bacterium
AAAAGTAAGAATGACAGGGCAGATGCAACTGCCCTCCTGTCAACAAAAAAATATGCTAATTACTTGACAAATCTGTTTTTACGGCTACTTTATAAAAAAGTTATGGGATAGCTGTGAAATAAATTCGGATAATCGTACCTAACTTGTTCTTCACAAGCGGTTCCATAAAACACATTATCTCCAATTTCAGTTACACTCCCAGGTATGATAATATTTTTTAATTCCATACAATTAAGAAATGTTTTATCACCAATTCTAAAGACTCCGTCAGGAATAATGTAACTGCCGGATAAATTACAGGGTGTATAGAGCAGGATTTTTTTCTCTGTATCAAACAATACACCACGATTGTCCACCTTAAATTTATCATTACAAGAGATTACTTCCTTAATGCCGGAGAAGGCTCCTTCACCAATCTTGCTTATACTGGCGGGAATAGTGATACATAGTAAAGACAGACACCCGGAAAATGAATTTTTCCCGATACACCTTATTCCCTCTGGCATGTTCACATTTTTCAACCCGTAACAACAACAGAAAGACATATCGCCAATTTCTTGCACACTATCAGAAATAGTAATTTCAGTTAAACCACTACAATAAGAAAATGCAGAGCGCCCGATTTTTGAAATACCATCTGGAACAACATAACTCCCTGTTACAGAATCTGGCGCATAAAGTATTACTTCTGTATTGTTATCAATGAGGACTCCATTCAAATCTACGCTGAATCTTGAATTATTGGTCTGTATTTTTTTAATACCAGTAAAAGCTCCTTCTCCAATTGTAGTCATGCAAGCTGGAATGACTATATTATCTATCTCCAGGCAATAGTAAAATGCAAAATCACCAATTTGATTTACAGAGTTAGGTATAGTTACATTTTTCAGATTTTCACAGAAAAAGAACGCCGCACATCTAATTTCAGTTACGCTATTGGGCAGAATAATTTCAGTTAACTCTTCACAATCTCTGAATGCGTCTTCTCCAATTATGGTAACACCATGTGGTATCTTAATTTTATTCAATTTTGTACATTCACGAAATGTGGCATCCTTGATTTCTGTAACTCGAGGAGGAATGTTGATGTTTATTAAACTACTTCCGTGAAACGCATGTGCCCCAATTAGCTCTACACTATCAGGAATTGTTATAGAAGTCAGTGAGTTACATGTAAAGAATGCATATGCTCCAATTGCAACAACCCCATTGGGAATGACAATTTCTGCAAGTGCTTTATTCATACACTTTACTAAGGTCCTTTTGTCAGTGCTGAAACCTAATCCTTATTCTTCTAACTTTCGAATGTCTTTGAAAAAAGAAAGATTATTATCTTGCATAATTTTTCTCATCGTTTTTGACATTTACAATTTTCGCAGATTACGCTCTCAGACTTTGTTAATTTTGAACCACAATGAGGACAAAATAACGGCTTGTTCAGATTGTTAAGGCAATAAACATCTATAAATTTTTGAATTCTTTTATTCAAAGTAATTTGTATAAATAATCCTATTACATGTGGCAAAAAGAAAAATAACCACACAAATGGATTCAAAATTCCTGCAAGCGTGATAACTGTAAATGGCGGAATACAAAGTAACAAAAAAATCAGCAATGTAAAATGAAGTGTGATAAAAGGACAATGACGTTCAACAACTAGGTTATTCTCAACACTTGTGAGTGTTAAATGTACAAAACGATTTAATCCGAAAAAGCCCCAAAAAGAATTCCCCTTTTTTATCTGCAAAATTATACCATCCCCAGCCATTTTTCTGTTACCTATTGTAAAACCATTTGCAACAAATTCATTTTGAACCGCATTTGATAAATTTGAGATTAAATCTGCGTTTTCGGAATAAACCGATTTTGATGAAAAGAGTTTCATTTTAATTTTTCTCCGCAATATGTGCAAAAGTTACTACTGGCATCTACAAGATGTCCACACCGGAAACATTGAAATTTTCTCTTTGTTCTCATATTATGCTTCAAATTTTTAAATTCCTCTGTTTTTTCCCATTTCAACAGTTCGTTTACACGAACTGCCCAATATGGATGGTCTTGATCCATGATTGAAAGGTTTTGAAGAAATTTATTCCATGTACTTTTGAGATGTTCATCGTATCCTTCGGCCTGTTTTGCGTATTCCTCAAAATTTATTTTTTCAGTTATTGATGCTGGTCCACCAGCTAATCTAATCAAAGCATGAGTTGTTACATCAGTATTGCCATAAAAAACACAGGATGCTCTGTCCGCAGATAATTCACTTTTTCGCATCCAGTAGAATAATCCTTGAATAATCGGTTGCATCAATGTTTTTGCCAAGGGAATATAGGCACTCCAATTAGCAAGTGTTCTACCCATGGAATGATATAAAACATGTCGGCAAATTATATGTCCACACTCATGTGCAATGACAGCATCCAGTTCTTCTGTTTTTAGCAATTCAACAAGTCCACTTGTGATTGTCAAAAATGTTTGATTGTCACCTGTTGTCCAAGCATTAGGTGTTGGATTCATTGTTAGATAAAACTCCGGCTCGTTGATACCGAATTTTTGACATATAGGTGGAAGACGGTTGTAAATTTCTGGCAATTGAGTAGGTGATAAGCGAATACAATTAGCCATTGAGAGTCCGTGTGTTAATCGTTCAAGTCCAATCCCCATATACCATTCTAAAACTTTTTGAAAACCAGGCAAGGCTTCCAGATGTGCTCTTGCTGCCTCGTCCAGAGGGTGCATAAAATCCTTACAGTCAATATTCATTTGTTTTTGATCCTTTTAAATTTATGGTTTCATTTTTCAAAATACAAAAAAGAACAGCAATGACCCCTGGTATCCAACCACAAAGTGTAAGTAGAAGAACAAAAAACATTTTCTTGAATCCCATATCTGAAACAGCCAACGGCGGGAATATATAGCACAGCAAAATTCTGTTTATTCCCACAAAGAATAAACGAGCCTGTTGCAAAGAAAAGAATGATAATTTTGAATAATTGGATTTTAAGACGGGAACAATTTTTGTATCACATGTTGGTTTTATAAGACAAACGATTAAGGCAATTATGATTGACGGAATAAGGAATAAAAATGATGTTATTGATATAAAAAAATTAAACATCATGACTGAAAAAAATATGAATAAAATAACCAATAGCGTATATGCCATTATACGAGCGCCTGCAAATAGCAAGATGGAATAAAAATCCTGAGTTGAATTATTAACAATTTCCCCCAATGCAGTAAATATTGGTAAAAGAAGTTGAGTGTCAATAAGAAAAGTTGCGGCGGCAGAAATTGCAAATACAACAACTGTACCTACGACTGAAATTTGTAAGATATAAAGTAAAAAAACTATTGAAAATACCAAACATCCTTTATCTGCAACTGCAACCGGAGGGCAGAAAAAACAAAGAAAGAGCCGAAGGAAACTATCCGGTTGCAGAAGCCTTTGTATGTATGATTTTTTTTCAGAATTCATTCTAAAATCACTTTCTGTAGTAATTATTACTTTTCAGGCAAATTAGAAAGGCTAATATTGTCCCGGGGAACCAACCGCAAAAACAAAACAAGAGAACATATAATGAAGCACCGCATCCTTTATCAATAACGGATAATGGTGGACAAAATACACATAAGATATATCTAACTACAAGCACTAATATATCACGCCAAGAAAGCTGCATTGGGGGAGTGTTTTCCTGTACAAATGTCTCTACATCATTAGCAGAAGATTCAGAATCTTTTTTTTCAGAGGCTGCACAAATTAGCAATGCAACAAGTCCGGCAGGAATCCATCCTACAAGAAACGAAAAGAAAAATAGCCCAAACAAAACCCCAGTTCCTAATCCTGCCACAGTTAACAAATAAACCAACCCAACTGAAAAGCAACCTTTATCAAATACAGCTAAAGGTGGAAAAATTATACATAATATAAACCGCCACAAGAAACTTATTTTTTGTGCTTTGAGCATGCATGTGTCATAAATCGCCATATGTAGAGTCCTTTCTAATAATTATTTTTTTTGAAGAAGAATTTTTTCATTATACATTTGACACCCTCCAATAATAAATCCGGGAGAGATAAGAAATACCAAGTAAGGCATAGGTAATAATACTAAAACAGCCATTGTTCCGAACACTGTCATTGACAAACTGTTGTTTGCAGAAGCTGTTTTTATTGCTTCGGAGTTGAAACCATGATTGTTTGCGGCTGCCTGAATACATGATATTGCAAAAAGGTAGCCCAATATCAGAATTGAAACAATATGTCCGAGCAATGGAATAATAAAAGGTAAAATTATAACAGCAAGGCTGATTATAAAATTTCTTGTAGAGAAAATGATTCCATCAACCATTAGAGTAAAAAGTTCTTTTTTAGATAAAGTATTAGAAAAATTATAATATTTCTGTTCGTAAAATTCAGATAAGGCGTCAAAAGTAAAAGATGAAAAGCACTGATATAACATGCTAATCGTAAAAAAAATTGTCAGTGCAATGACAATGCCTGATATAATCATGACGATATATGGCGAGAGATGCAATACTGATTGATAATTATCAAAAAAATTATCAAAAAAAGTCTGCATTTTAGGAAAGATATATCCGAATACAAAAATGGAGACAAGCAAATAAATGATCACTATCAACAAGAGCGGAAGCAAAGCATATCGCCACAGACTTGTATCTTGAAAAAAAATACGTTGTCCAGAGCAAAAGAATCTTATCCCATCTTTTATTTCTTGTAATATATCTGTCATAAAAACCTCTTCCTGCGTGTCAATTTTTACTGTTCTTACCTATGATAGGAAAATAAAAAATAAAAAATAAAAACTGACACGCCGATTGTTTTTTTCTTCTATTTTACATTTTTTCTGCAAACTGCATAAAGTCTGAGAGTTGAATCTCCACTAAAGATGCGAGGCATGAGATTGTTTTTGACTTCCGGATCAGAAGTATTCCACTCTGTTACAGTAAGGGTGGATTGGTTTAATGCAACTTCTGCTTTGGCAATAGCAATTGTCGGAGATATCCGTTTATTCTCTACTGCATAAATAAGAATATCATCCAAAGACTCTACTCCGTCAATTGTTCCTCGCATAAACTGAAATGTCGTTTTATTACCAAATGTTACCATGCCAGACACGCTGCCTGTCACCGGGAAAAGACAGTTTAATTTTTGAATAAACTGTTTTAACGCGGCATTGTAACTTTCTTCACACAGCCCTGGAATATCCGGTTGATGATATGCACCAACAGGGGCTTTGGATACATAAGGAACTTTTGGAGTTCCACGAACAGCAAATGTTCCAACACCACTGTAAGTCCCAGTCTGCAAGTCAACGTTTTTGCAGTCGATTGTAGTGATTACTTTAAACAAAGCCGTGGTTCTGCTCCGATCAGCTCTAATCAAGCGAACTGTCGGTGTCAATTCTAAAACGACTGTTGCATTGTTAGAATAATCTCCTTTATATCCAGAAGCCAAAACATTGAAGCGTTTTGAATCAGCTAATTTAGTAGCAATATAATTCTCCAAATATATTTCTTCTGCACGATCTTTTCCCAGACCAATAGAAATTTGAGGCTTAAATTTCAAGGTTACAAACTCTTTATCGCCTCCGTGAAATCCGTCTGGCTTTTGCCAATTTGTTGTTGTACACCCGGAAATAACGCAAGCCAATGTAATAATTGCAATAAGGTTAGTGATTTTCATATTAAAGATCTCCTGACTTAAACTGTCTGAGGTATTTTTCTGCATGTGAAGCAAAAACTGCTTTATCCCCCTGATAAATTGCAAGATAAGCAGTAGCCTGTAGCAAATCGTTCAGAGCACTTACGCTCACCAACCCCGCAGATGTGATGCGGGCAATTCCTCGCCAGTCTTTAGCTTCTTTTTTAAGCTGGGGAATAGCAATTTTCAGACGCCGAAGAAGTCTTTCGGTATCGGCTGCATTTCTGGAAATAGCATTAAACAATTGTTTGTTTGCAGAGAGCGATTGAATAAACGGAAGTGCCGCAAATAGTCTTTGGCATGTTTCCTGACTATATTTCTCTTGCCAGAACCTAAATGTTCTAACACAAGCTTCTTGCATTTCAATATTGTAAGCTTTTTGGCAAACCTCAACATCTGCAATAAACATATTGTAGGTTGAGATTAACCCCTCTTTGTCCATTTCGATATATGGAACAATAATTTCCTGTTTTATTTGGAATGCAAGTTTAATAATAATTGGATTGATATCATCAAGCAAAATAATTCCAGTTTTCCTGAATTGATATTTCGCAGGATCGAAGTTCTTAAATCTATTCCAATTTTCTTCGCAGAAAACTTTGTTTTCTTCAAATTTTTCCAGGTCCCAACTGCAAATAGGATCGCACTCTTTAGGCGTCCGGCGACAATCGTGTGCAAAAAGCAAATAATGTTCGCAGGATTCTCCCAATGTACATTTTTCCATTGGTTCATGTACATTAGTACGCATGTTGTAACATCCGGTAAGACTCAATGCCAGAATTACCGTACCGCCAATTTTTCCCAAAATTCTGTTTTTCTTCATACTTTTCTTTCTCATTCTTTAGTTTACTTTTTTATTCACAGTGAGAGACACTGATATAATGTTTAGGAAATGAATCATCAATTTTCAGAATTTCTTCATATATCCTGTTTTTAACAGCAGTAACATCGTTGACACATGCGCTAATCGTTATTTCAACGAAAGTACTACTTACTTTCGCATCTTTTCTTGGTGCAGATTGTTTTATGACCTTGTAAATCTCGGTGTTGACAAAAGCTTTTTTGAGTTCGTCAAAATTTCGGTCATAGCTCAGGCGAATTTTGCATGTAAAAAGATATTCAGGCAATGCAATTGAAATAGTGCTGCCTTCTTCGTGGATGGCAAAGTTTTTTAAGCCATCTTTAATATTCTGGATCATTTCATCGGTAAAGTATCCTTCCAAAAAACCTCCAGAAATTTCTTTGATATATTTTTCAACTTTCGGAAGATTGGGAGCTCTCCAAATGATGTGCTTTAATGCAATAAATTCATTTTTATTACCTTCATTGCTGCGGCGCAGTGAGGGGATTTGATTGACGTGCGTCAGAAAATCCTTTCTCTCCTGATCATCATAATAGGAATAGGTGTATACACTTTTTCCCTCGTAATGTTGTACAGTGCATCTTTTTAGCAGTTCTTGTGCATTTGCTTCTATTGCTCCATAAATGACAACGGCGACTTCTTTTTTTACTTTGACTTTGTTGAATATAAGTTTACCATTTTCCCATTCATGTGTTATGGCTGCATTGAGTAAACGCCGATCCCGCAGCTTCAAATCCACTGATTTGCGTCCCAAATCACATGGTATTTCTGTCTCAGCCAAAAAAGAAAGCCCAAAAACGTCCCCGACAACAAGACGGTCTTCTGCCGATAATTTTTCCACATTTAAAATGATACTGGCAACAACTTCATATGTAATCGTATTTCCAGAAAGCTTGCGAAGTTCCTTGATTAAATCCAACTGCTCAACCAATTTAGACAAATCCTTCTGTGTCTGATATGAAAATGTATAAATGTGCTTACCAGTCTCAAGTTTAACCGGATAGTTTTTTAATAGCTGTTCTACTGTTTGCGGAGGTCTCCCTATGAATGTTATATTTGCATATTTTTGAGCTTGTCTGAAACAAACCTTATCGCGAGAGGCATTCCATTCTGCCGATAATCCGAGTTTTTTAAGACGAGGGTCTAACATTTTTTGTGTGATACTATCTTTGTTGAGAAGTGAAGTGATCTCTGCTTCATTTGTAACAGAAACGCCAAAAACATCTCCAATAACAGCTACTTGCTCAAGAGTCAACCCCTGCATGTCAAGTGTGATTGCTGTAATTCTGGAGTCCTTTGCCGAAATTACAATTGGATTTCCTGTCCCGCAAACAGCATTATAGCGTCCTGCCATTTTTTTTATTTCAGACCGGAATGTTGTTTCATGGGCAGGATGAACCTGAACAGAAAATTGGATGGTTTGAGCGGTTGAAGCTCTCTTGGTAAAAGCACCGGCATATTGCCGAGCAAGAAAGTTTGTTATGCTATTTCGCAGTTCATTTTCTCCATAAACAGCAATGCCAATATCAATGCGTTCTTGTTGAACCGTCGATGTCGCTGTAAGTTGATATTCTTTTTTCTGCAAAGTGAAAAATAATCCACCATCCCATACAGAGAAGCCAAGTGGTAGCGATTTCATGGAGAATACTCCTGGATTTTTTTCTGCACAGTTTCGCAAAGATGCATCCATTTTCGCATATTCAGCCCGAGTTACACGAATTTCCTCTGTCATAATTGTCGTGTCATCGGCAGAATCAACAAAAGAACAGACAAATCCATTATCATGATAGACCGCAGTAATAAGCGTTCGTAATTCTTTTTTGGTATTCAATTGTTCAATACCGCCAACATTGCTGATTCGAATTTGCAAACGGTACGGCAAATAATATGTTGAAACGAATGAGTAGCCCCAAGCGAAACCGGCGAATAAAGCAATTATCAATATTGGCACAAAAAAACTTAAAACGGGGTGATCCGCACACCAAAAAACAATACGGGCATAACCATTAATTGTTCGCAAAGCCAGCTTATTTCTCAAAACTCCCAAGTGGTATTTAATCGGCTGAGTTTCCCGCATCCCAGCTAATTTGGCGTTATGTTCAGCAATCTTGAATTTGTTGTCAAGAATTTGAGCGTTTAATTGCTTTATCCGCTCTGCGGCTTTCTGTTCTTCTTCAGATAACACAGGAGCTGTATCTGCTTGTTCGCTGCTTTCTGTTTTGACTTGCAAATTTTCGGAATATGAAAAATCTATGTAACATTCTTCTATGTTTACCCAGGCCGGAAAAGATTCTACAATCTTAACTTTATTTAAGCAAGCTCCTCCCCGGCGCAAAAGAGTTTCTCCTGTAACATCTTCTTTGCCGATTTCTTCAACCAAACAATCACGCAATTTGAAATTACCATTGTTGGATAATGAAAATAAATCATCGGCTGACCATTCTGTTTTTCCTGTCGTTTGCAGGGCAAATAATAAATTAGCCAAGGCATTGTGATTTTGAGTATTCATTGAACACGCACAATGTAAAGTAGCAGAAAAAACTCCAGGAACTGAAGTCTTACCAAGTCCAGTAAAATTGATTTCTGCCGGAAAAGAAACAGGATACAGCCCAAAAACAATATAACCATCTTTTTGCTTTGAAATTGCAGTCTTGTCCGAAACCATTTCTGCAATATTGCGAGTTCCGCTTTGAACAATGTCATGTTTCAACGCATACAGAGAAAAAATCTTTTCAGTCTGCACAGACGCATGTTCTTTCAGACTCTTTTCATTATAAAGTTTTACAACAATCATATGTGCAATCTCCTATTATGATATTATTTTCTGGTTATATTATGGTCTTGTTCCCATTGTGCAATTTTTTCTGATATTTCTATGCTGCACGAGGGGGATTCTCCCCGAAGGCATTCTTTGAAAAATACCTTATTCAAATTGTTAACAGAGTTTTCATAGGCACAGATACAAATCTTTTTGCTTAAACCAACCAAATCAGCACATGAATAATTTTCAGTTTCCTGTGCGAGATATTCTAAAGAGCCAGCTTCAATCTTTACTTGTATTTTTTTAAATTCAAGTTCCAATATTTTATATCGAGCCTGATAATCAGGATTTCCGACATATATAAGAACGTCAAAGCGTCCAGGTCTCAAAAAAGCCTCATCCACCATATAGGGAACGTTAGTTGCCCCCATAAAAAAGATCATATTCTGCGGATCTTTTACTCCATTCATTTCTTGTAACAAACATGTAATAATACTATTTGTCATTTCATGAGTATGCTCCCCGCGTTTTTTAAATAGAGATTCCATCTCGTCGATAAAGAGCATCACGCGTGGATATTTTCGTAATTCAGCAAAAATTTGCTTAAGTTTTCCTTCCGATTCGCCTATATACGGACTAAGAATATCTGCCGTTGTTAATGCAAAAAAAGGTATTCCCAATTCTCCTGCAATGGCTTTGGCAATAAAGGTCTTGCCTGTTCCGGGGGGGCCATACAGAAAAATACCACCTCCAGGAGTAATGCCATATCGTTTGGCTGTTTCCGGATTACGAAATGGTTTAATCAGGCGCAGTTCAACTTCTTTTTTTACAGTCTCCATTCCAGCGACATCTTTTAAGCGTACTGCTGGGCGTTCAATTTGAATGGCAAAATCATTTGCTTTATGTTCTGAATGGGGATCGGCAGATTGTTCAGAAGAATCGGGGCAGGAACCCGGATTTAAAAAATCTTCCCCTGTCATTCCTTTATGTCGGGAGTTAAGGGATATCAGTGTATCCTCCAGCTGCTTACAATATTCTTCTTTCTCTTTCAGCACTCTTTGAAGCTCATTAACATTTTTGGCAGCTTCGTCAAGTTTCAGTTCACATTCTTTTATGGCAACAGCCAAACTCTGCAATTGAACATCTTTCTCTTGTAAAAGCAATGTTGCTTTTTGCAATTGTACTTTCATTTCTTTGTTTTCTGCTGATACAATTGAGTCGCCAGTTAAAAGACGAGCCCCCGCATCATTGAGAAAATCTACAGTTTCTTGTGCTATTTGAAAATCGAATTTGTTTTTTGCCATATTGGAATCTCCTGTCTTATATTACGATAGGTCACTACCTTCGTTATTACTGACAGTTTATGTTATTTTTTTACGCCATTTTCTTTTCCCCATTCAGCAATCAGCTGCAAATCTTTTTCACTGACGGTGCTTTTTATGGTCTGCAACGCCTCTTCAAACATGTTTGCAAAATCAGGAGTGTCAGAAACATTTAACTCTTTCTGTTTTGCCTCAATTTCTTTTCTGAATGCGATTGCAGTAACCGTTTGAGCAAGATTATCTACATCAGCAGAATTATATCCCTCCGTCCTTTGCGCGACTTGGTCAAGTAAATCTCCAGGAAGTTCCCATCCTCTTTTTTGGAAAAAAAGCTCAATAATTTTTCTACGAGAAAGAAAATCAGGCAACCCGACTTCTATTTTTATATCAAAACGTCCTGGACGCAAAAAAGCACTGTCTATGGAATATGGACGATTAGTTGCACCAAGAAACAGCAATGTGTTAGATGCTTCTTTTGCTCCATAACCATCAAGTTCATTAAGCAGGGCGGAAACCATACGATTTTCATGTCCCTGAACATCTTTCTTAGAACGGTCCGGCATGATGGCATCAATTTCATCAATGAAAATAACAGCCAGAGGCTGTTGCCGAGCTTCATTAAACAATGCTGCAATTTGAGCTTCAGTTGCCCCAACCCACTTCGAAATCAAATCACTACTTTTAATTACATAAAAACTTGCATTCAATTCCCCTGCAAGAGCACGAGCAATAAAAGTCTTGCCTGTTCCAGGAGGTCCGTAAAGCAACACCCCACCACCGCGCTTTAATCCATATTTCCTGGCGATATCCTCATGCTGCACGGGAGAAATCACAAGTTCTGTGAATTTTGATTTTACATCATCCATACCTGCCACATCAGAAAATTTACAGTCAGGACGCTCCACTGTTTTGAAAATCGAGTTGCTCTCGGTAGGATTCTTTGGAGCAGCTCCATCATTGTCTGTTTGAGTTAAAATAATATCTTTTAATCTTTTTGCTGCTCCAAGAAGTCCTTGGGCATTTTTTAAATATTGTTCTGCAATTTTCCCATTGCTGCCTTTGGCAAGCAGAAATGTGAACATTGCCGCCTGGCAAGTATGATGAAATGCCAATTTCGAGTCTCCGGCAGATATTGCTTTTTTTGCAAGTTGCTCATGTTCGTTTTTTTTATCATAGTTAAAACTGCTCATAACAATCATCTTTCCTCATTTTTTTTGAGTATCGTCAATAAGTTGCTGCAGTTCTTTCAGACCGGCATCAATTTCAGATTGTATAGAGGACTTTTCGTTATTGGTATCAATTGCCGTTGTTGCGCTTTTTGCTGCCATCTCTCCTGCAATTTCTGCTTCAAGAGCCTGCATTGCTTCAGAGTCCGAAATAGAATCGCTCTTTATCTCTTTATCCTTCATTTTCTTTGCATCACGGGACAACTGTTTTTCTAAAACATTATCAATCTCATCAACCGTAGCTGTCAGCAAATCAACATCTCCAAATGCTTCCCCAATTTCTGCTGGCGACATTTCCAAGCCGAGCGATTGTGCGTATTGTCCAAGCAGTTTAGTCATTTCCATCGCACTGCCGGCTGACTGAATTGCGGCGATTTTTACTTCAAATGCCATTGTTCTACGTTGCATTTGCATAGCAAGAGCCATAGTTTGTTTATGGGCACTAAGCTGAGTTTCAGCCATATTACGCTGCCCTTGTTTCATATAAGTTTTGGCTTTTTCCCACTGGGAAGCTGCCTTCTCATGCAGTTCCTCTACCAATTCCTCATGCTTTTCCAAGTCTCTACGCAATTTATATTCTTGGTTGTATCGTTCACGCTCCTTTTTGCGAGCTTCTTCTTTTGCCAATTCTTCAGGCGATTTACGCGGAACTTGATTTTTTGAATTTTCTTCCTGATCCATAGCCTCGAAAAACTTACCGATAGCCTTAAAAATACCCATGATAAAAATAACCTCCGATAATTTATTGTTAAAGTTGTTCTTTTAAATTTTCAATTTCAGAATTTTCTTTGATGGCATCAGTATCTGATTTTAATGCAGCCCGCAACGATTCTATATCAAAATCTGATTCATTATTAGTTTGATAGTCGTTCGGGCTTACAGATTCTGATTCATTTTCAGTTTGTTTGACTTTTTCTTTACGTTTATTACGATACTTCACCTTTGAAAGATCATCTATAAAGCGATCTTCTTGTTCCAAGCCGACGATCTGATCAATAGTCTCATCCTCCAGCTTCTGGATTTCATCAATATCATCAGGTATCGAGGCCGTCTCCTGATGCAATCTAATTTTGCGGAGAATAAGTTTCTCTTTTGCTAAATTACGCTCATAAATATCTCTAATTTCCTGGAGTCCATCTAATTCTTCCTTCAACGAGAGAATCTGTACTTTGTAAGTTTTTTTTGCCGCAACAGATGCCTTATCATAGCATTCCAATAAATCTCGCAATTTACTTTCTATTTGCTCTATTTCTGAAATTTGTTTTGATAATTTCTCATTGATTTCACGAATAGTTGCGGCATGACGTTCTGCCATTTCTTCTTTGTCATCAGAGGGGACATTCGATTTTACATTGTTTTTATCGTCCAATTCAAAGCATTTTTCTGCTAATTTTTTCCAAAAACCCATAGTTATTTCCTCCAAGTCTTCCGCTTGTTCATTTCTTTACATATTTTTCCGAGAAAACCGGCAAGGGCTAACCCCAAAACCGTTGCAACTTTGTAACGATTGGAAGAATTGGTTCCAATCCATATATAATAGGCTAGAGTTGTCAGTGCAACCGCCAGCAATTCATCTATATACGCATGAATGAGATTAAAAATAAAGCCAAAAATTCCAGTAGGATTTTCTATCTGTGATACATCAAGAACTAAAGACTTTTTATTCTTTGTCAATTCACCATTTTTAATGATAAATTCTTGTCTTTTACAAAGTTCCCGAAAAACAATTACAAAAAGCTCCTTGGGCTTTCCCCATTCTGTACAGAGATTTTCTACTGTCCAACGTTTAGCATCACTTTGCCACATCTTTTCCAAGGTCTGCCTTAAATCTTCCACAAGGTCGCATGGCATAATAGGTAACAGATGAATGGCAAAATGCCACCAAATATTTCCTTGAGCTCCCGTTGGAAAATTAAAAATCCAATTATTTTGTTGCGTTTTATTGCAATATATGACGAATTCGCAACTGCCACCTTGATAATTTTCCATTATGTCGTTCGTAATCAAATCACTCGAACCAACAATTATGCCAAACGCTGAAATTCTACTGTTTTTATAATTTTGGGCATAATTCAGTGCTTCATCTTTGACATACTGTACACACTCAATATATTCAGGCGGTACTGAAATTTTTTTACCATTTTTCCATGAAGTGAGATAGGCGGCTATTATCAAAAAAGACACACCCGCATTTTTAAGTTCATATTTCCGTATGGAACTTGTATTTTTTATTAAGAAAAGATCGTTTTCTGCTATATTGCCTTTTTGTTTCAGAATATTAATCCACGTTTCGGTTAAATTATCATCATAAACAATCGTTTCCTTCACGGAGATTTGCCACGGAAAATATCTATATGGAAATGGGAGATTGATTCCCGGAAAGCAAAATTGACGTTCATGATATGTCAAATTGGACTCAATGGTCTGTATAAAGTCATTTTTTATACATAAATCCCATTTTGTATCAGGCCGTTCATTTTCTTTCTTTTCTGGTACATTATCATCTTCGGTGTTTTTTTTCTGCACAATAATATCAGTTGTGGTATTAATATTTGATCCCTCCGCGGCTGGTGATTCCAATAGTATGTCTTTTGCAGAATCAGCAAAAGCAGAATTTAATTTTGTAAGATAATA
Organism: Victivallaceae bacterium; assembly: GCA_045533055.1. Lineage (GTDB taxonomy): Bacteria > Verrucomicrobiota > Lentisphaeria > Victivallales > Victivallaceae > SIG78. The sequence goes on from JAZSHD010000253.1 coordinate 14,534, forward strand.
ATAAACACCATGTTTTGCTTGAGAGAGAAATGAATTGCAATATTCTCCAACAACATTTTTAAAACATGTGACAGTTGCAGTTTTATTTTTTCCATAAAAATTCAATCGAATCTTTGTTTCGCCAGATGTCAAGGTTAAAGATGTGTCTTTCCCTAATGCTATGCAATTTTGTATGTTGGAAAGGATTCTTCGATTTCTGGATGCTGCAGATGAATTCGAACCATATTTTCGTAAAAGATATGCAAGCAATATCTTCACTCCTTTTGCGCCAAAGCTTTTACTGAAGAGCGATAATATATCCGCTGTTTGATAATGAGTCTCTGCCATCACTCCCGATTGTGTACATTTAAGCTGTTGTTGCCGCTGTATCAAACGATAGGTTTTAAATGGCTCTATCGACCGGCAGTCAATATTGGAACGGTCAGACACCAGCATCCATTTGAGTTTTTGATAGTCATCATTATAAGACTCATACCTTAAACGGACCCAATTGAGATCAATTATTTGGGCGATTTCTGGTGGCATATCCTTTTTGCGTGGTGGGATATATCCATCGAGTGCAACAGGAATAATGTTTTTACCTAAAGAAATTGCCGTTGCAATTTCATCAAACAAAATATCTTCTTCCCTATTGCTTTTGCCATTTAGACACTTATCAAATACTCCCGGACTCAACATAAGAATAAAATCAGTACAGTCTTCTACTCTTGTTGCCAGAGCTTGTCTGAAATTACCCGGAGGCAAATTTTCGATATCTAAACTAACAGAATAACCATCCCGAAGTAATCTGTCAGTCAAGTGTTTTGCCTCTCGGAGTGCACCATTGCGACGATATGCAACGAATACGTGAAAATATGTTTTCATAACAGAATTTGGATGTTCAAAATTTATCTTTTCGTCCAGGGAAGACGCTTCGCACTCTGTTGTATCGTTCTTAAATGTATTTCTAATAGGTTGTATAATACTCATTGCACTACCGCAAAATAAATCAATATAGGCGTATGGTATCTTGGCATGACCTGGATATTCTCCCAGCGCAGCCCAATTTTCTCCCCAACTGTTGCGGACAATAAAATATCCGCCTCCTGGTATCATTGGCTCATCTTTATAACCAACGACAAGCATAGCATGTCCACCATTGATATCTTCCCAAATCTCTGGAATATGGATATAATTTTCCCTGAAATCATCCATTACAGGTTCAAGCTGTTTCCAAATATTCTTACCATCTTCTGAATGAAAGAGGAGTGATGCCAAATTATACGGGGGAACTTTTTCTAATGAGATGTTATTAGCCTCTAATAACTTTTTTATTTGTTCCTGAAAAGCAGATGAAAGAGATGGTAAAATACGTTCAAAGAAGGAAATAAATTTTTCTTCTAATTTATTTTCAACTGAGAACATAAGCAATTTTATTTCATCGCAAACAGGCATGTTGAACCAACCTGTTTTTCTAGTGAATGGGCTACAACTCCAACTATTCAGGCAATAAACACCGATTGCAACAGGCATCGGTCTTTGTTTTCCATTATTGCCTGTAATAAATTTTTTTATTTCATCAACATTGCCACCTGTTGAAAAAAGATACAACTGATCTTTTATCTTGCGTTTTTCTGCATCTGCAATAGCTTCTTGGGGAATGGGCAAATGCCCACTATTACCTGGTATATTAGAAAAACTGTATGGCCAAGCATCCCAAGAGGCAAAACCCTTTTCTGAAAATACATTATAAGCCAAAGGATACAAAGAACCATCATCATTGTATGGATCTTTGATCTTTTTTATCTCTTGTGAAAAAATTTTCCAATATTCATCCTCTGAACCTATTATTCCAGATCGCGGAATGTCATAATGTCTGAAATGTTTCCACAAAGTCACGAAATCCTGTTCCGTTAAAGCCGTATTATTTTGAAAATGTTCAGAACAATCCATCTTTTCAACAGATACTGATGTTTCAAGCGGAATAGGCGTGGGATTTTTTTCAAAAAATTCATTATATGCAGAAGCAAACAAATCATGTTCATAGGATTTTAAACATGCAAATATATATTCCGTGGACAGAATTTCTTTTTTACCGAAATAGTAACTTGCCAATGCTGCTACTGTTTGAGCCAAACATGTACCACGAGTTCCCTGATTAAATATGTGTGAATGTATCTTATCAGTTAAATCAAAGGACGAAGGGAAGTGTCCTGCGGTCGCAGAACATTCATATGATGACCAATCAGCAAGATTGGTTGTCGCTTTTAATTTTTGAGTTAGAGCCAATCTTTCATTTGTTGAGAACGACAGTCCTGTACTTCCACCAGTGGTGTATGCTCCTGTTCCCGCAAATACGACTGCGTTAATGGCCTCCTCATAATGTTCACGGGAAACAAAGCCCAATTTACGCAATTCAAAGTCTGTCATTTTAAGTCTCCTGGTTTTAGGAAAGTCAGATCTCCGTCCATACATTTCCCTGAAATAAATTGAAACGCGACAGAAGGATTTTTTAATCCATTTTGAAACTGTTTCATTGAAATGTCTCCATAACCATCAATAATCGGAATGACTGATTCCTGAAATAACAATTTTCCAATAGAAATAGGTTCACTAGTATTATCTGTAACATATATGCTTAATTTATCCTGTCCCTCTGTGGTATTTTTTAATAGAAGTATTGCTTGCCAATAGAAAGGGTCATGATTATCACAATCGGCGGTGAAGCACAACTCTATTTCCGTTTTTTTGTTTTTTTGCAATCTTTCGTTACATTTGTCTGCACAAGTTCCTTTGAAAGAAGTCAGAGCTGAAACTTTGGTAAATGTTGATATCGAAAAATCAATTTGTGTATTCAGATTTAATAAATATCTCAGTTTATCCCACAAATTTATTTTCTCTTCTTGTTTCTGTGTTTGTTTCTGCCAGAAATTATTGACAGTCTCAAAATCAATCATTGAATTTTGTGCTTTTGACATCATTACATCTAATATGGAGCGTAATTTCTTTGCACAATTGGAACATACAAATATATGACCTGCCGTTTCTGTATTATTATCATTAAATGGCATCAGGGCAAAATCAACAAGACGCTCTTCTGCAACGCATTGGTTCTTGTCAGTTTTCATATTTTTCCCTCAAACGTTTCATGTCTTTTGTAGCACGGGAGAATATCTGATTGACATTATCTTCAGAACTTATTAGCAACAGGTCTTTGATTTCTGCCGCAGACAATTCATAACGCAACTTTAAAAGTTGTACATATGCTCTCATCGGATTTTCCTTCCATAATTCACGAAAGCACTTCTGGACAACCTCCCAATCTTCATCTGTTGAACAAGAAGTGCTTCTATCTTGATAGGAATTAAAAAAAGCGTCATCTGACACCGGCCATGGATTTTTCCGACAATATTTGTGAATTAGGCCATATACATGCCATTTCATCCAACCCAATATACTGCCTCCAGCGTCTTTATATGTATTAATTTTTCCACGGGCAATCATTTCTTCATACAGAAATCCGTACACATCCAATCTTGAAAGATTTCTATCCAACATAATCAATCGTATATTTTCTCGGCACATAACAGGATTGGCTGCATTCAGAAAAACATAATTCCAAGCATCATGATCTTCATCACGAAGGAGCTTGGCTATTTCACTGTTGCTTTTTTTTTCTATATCTTTCATATTTGCCTATGCCTTACTTCATAATTGCCATTAAATCGAAATCTAATTCCAGTTTTGGATATAAATACAGCCGCGATAATCCATTGCTGGACTTCGCGGCTGTAAAATTGGATTGATACAGTTTTTCAAGACACAAAGATTCTGTGCATTGAAAATCAGAAAAAGAGTAGACTTGATGACCGGAAAGACTTCGGTCGGGTAGAAGCAAGCCTTTATTATAAATAAAGGCTTGCTTGCTTGCTTGCTTGCTTGCTTGCT
>JAZSHD010000230.1:0-6481 GCA_045533055.1 Victivallaceae bacterium
ATCATATAACTTTTTATTGACCTACCCGTATTGGGAACAGAGCCTTGATATATAATTTAGCATTGATTTTACAAAACAGAAACTAATTAAGTTTACTTTTATTGTTATTGCAAGGATTTTTTGTTTTCCGGCAAAAAACAATACTGTTTTGCCTAATATACACAAAAAGCTTCGATCCGTCAAGACAATATCATCTCAAAAAACTGTATAAAAAAGTATCAAGGGTTTTGCATAAACAATTTTTGTGTATAAAAATACCCCGGAAGTTCTTTACTTGCGGGGTAAATACCGAATAAGTGCTTTTACCAGATCAACTCGTAAACATCGAAGTTGAGGTATTCTCTGCCTCCTGCCAGCGAATACGCTGAAAGGTTACCGCCTGCCATCCGGTTTCGGCCGATGTTGAAGCGGGAGCTGTTTTTGCCCTTGCCATACATTTTCAGGGGGATCGCCGCCTCAATATATGCCTTTTTGTCCTTGACAGAAACTTTGAAATCCGCTGATGCTATGGGTTTGCGGGGCATTCCGGCACCCCGCTTGCTGACCCATTCCTGATGGGATTTGCCGGTCAGCGACCAGATGTATTGGGTGAAGGCAGTTTCGCTGTCCCGGTTACGGATGTAAAGCTCTATACCGTCGGTGAACCAGGGTTTGCCGTTCATATCAATATAAAAACCGCTTTCCCGGGGTTCTTCCAATTCGGCAAGTATATAAAGGAAAGTTTGGTCACGCATCAACTTTATGCGGGTGGGCGGAGCTTGCATCCCGGCGGCGTTGAGCTGATAGAACTCGTTGAGCTCCACCGCTTTTTTCCACGCCGGATCGTTGGGCTCGGCATCGATTTTCACTTTACCGGAAATCACCGGCAGCGTGATTTTTTTCAGCTCGGTGCTTTTGCCGCCCCGGACATTGAAAATCTTGTTGAGTTTTGCTCCGGCGGGGAGCTGATCACCGGTTTCCAGAATTTGAGCCTGGAAGTTGCGGTCAGGCGTGACCAGACTCCAACAAACGCCAAACCAGGTTTTGCCGGTCCAGTCTGCCGGAGCACCCAAGTCGTACAGATCCAGCCAGAAAGTTTCTTCTTTTGCTGTGCCAATAGCATAACTTGATACACTGGTTATCACATCCGGCACCCGGTTGGCTCCCCATTGGGGCGTGGTCTGCACATAACGGTCTTGAGCCCGGCCGGTACCGGCAAACACCCGTTTTGTGTATTTGCCGTCGGCTCCGGCAAAGTCAAAGACCATACCCAGATATGTTGCCGGATTATCCCACTTGACATGCAATCCACGGGTTCCGGAACGCAAGCCGTAAATGTTGTAATACCAGAGATTGCCGGTCAGACGGATCTTTACATAACGCTGAAGCTTGCACTCAAATCCGGCATCCAGCCGTGCCCATGCCGTTGAAGGCATGGCGGCAGCCGCCACTCCGGCGATCCGCTTGGCAGGGTCGGCAAAGGCAGTACCGGAACCCTTGGTTACAGAGCTTGCCCACTTATTGCCGGAGTTGTTCACCTGGGGGAAGTGTTCGGCAAAGTACCATCTGGGGATTTGGGGTTTGCCGCCGGATAAAACGAACTCGTTTCGGGCAATGATATTGCCCGCTGCATCGTAAGCAAGGACGGTGTATTTACCACCGGTTATACCAGCAGGTAGTTTGATTTCAGCTGTGGCAGTTTGTTTGCTCCAAACCATATCTCCGGAATTTCTGATCACCAATACCGCACTTTCCAATGCAGGAGCAAGCTCAAGCTTCATAGTGTTGCCTGGTTTGGCTGTTGTAACATTCAAGCGGTAGACCGCCCGGGGGGAACCGGCTGCTGCAGCGTAAGTTACAGCTATATTGCTCTTGCCCTTTGCCACCGGGATCAATACCAGACGGGTGTTGGCGTCAACAGCCACATTGAATTTGACCGCCTTGCCGTTGACTTTTACGCTTTTTACATATTTATTTTCCGGTATCAGGGCGGCGATCTCCGCACTGTTGCGGCCGGATTCTACTTGCAGTGCCAAATCGCCTGATTTATCAAAGTCGCCATTTACGCAAACGCCCAGTGTATTATCCAGCCAGATCTGGTTGCGCAGTTCGTCCACGCTGTAAACCATTGCCGGAGTTTGCGTCAGATACCAGAGCTTGAGTTCGCCGCTTTTGAGCTGAAATTTCCGGCTTTGCCGCTGAGCGTACGCCGTTTTGCCCAAGTATTCGTTTTTCAAGAGAAAATCGCTTGCCCAACGGGATTGCCGGTAGTTGCTTTCCCGTTCCTTTTCCCCCAGCAGACCTTTGTGATCTTTGTGGTCGATCAAAGTAAAACACCAGTTGTAAACCGGGCGGGATTTATCGGTCAACCCCAGTTTATCAATATCCAGCGACAGAGTCTTGGCAGCAGTTTTGTTTTCGTGATTTTTGATAAAAAGCCAGCCGGACTTGCCGAAAGTAAGGGGCATAAGCTCAAAAGTTTCCGTTGGCTCATAACGCCAGTTGGGTTTGATATTGGCATTGACCAATTTTGCCCAGCGGCTCTGGTGCCACAAGCTGATCAAAGCTGCATCCAGCCGTTTGTCGGCAGAACCGCCGAAAGTCAGCCCCAGACCGGTACCTGCTGCGTATTGGCGGAAGGCTTTATCCACCGAACCGCCCAGCCAGTAAATATAAAGGGGATTTACCAATTTATCGGCCCGCTGCCAGAGTTTGAATTTATACATCCAGCTTGCACCATCCCGCCAGTTGGTGGTCAATACGCCGCCGAAACTTTCCAGATAACCGAAGTCAGCCACCGGGTTTTCCGGGTGATTGCAGAAAAATGCCCGCTGCGGATTGGTTTTCTGCATAGCAGTCCGTACCCGGTAGAGTACATCGTCCCAGGCGTTGGGCGGGTCGAGCCGCATATTCAGCCAGTCCACGGTGGCGGGTGATCCGCCGCCATCAAGGTACCATATATCCTGATTGTAAAAATCCAGAAAACGGGTAATGGAGCTTACGATTTCATCGGCAGATTCTTTGATCCCCACCAGCCGGTAAAAGTTTACACCGCAGCCGGGGAAGAACGAAAGCTGATTGCCTTTTTTATCTTTGCTGATAAACCATTCGGGGTGCTTTTCGTAAATATTGCTTTTTTCCGAACAGCTCCACAGCCAGGTGTACTGACTGATCTTTGCATTGGGTACACTGCGGCGGATAGCGTTATCCCGCTCCTGTAATTCAGCCGGGCTCAACCTGCCGCCGAAAAGGTTGCGGACGGGGGAGTCGGTGGGGAAGTCGCCCCAGGCAAAGTCGCTGTCGCCGGCACCGTAAACAACATAGCCTTCGCGGATAAGCGACGCCATGTGTTCCACATAACGCTGACCGTTTTTGGCAAAAAATCCATCCCAGCCCTGACCGCAGGCCAGCCGCCAGCTTTTGAGCCAGTCGGGGCGTTTTATGCTGCTGCGGTAGCGTTTGACTTCGTCCAGAGCCAGATATTTATCGAAAGCGGCGGTCAAGTCGCCCTGGGTAACTGTTAAATGGCTGGTGACTGAACCCTTTGCACCGGGCTTATCAAAAAACCAGATGCCGTCGCCCATTCGGAATCCGTTGGCTGTGAAGATAGTACGCTTTTCGCCGAAACCGGCAACCGTTACGGTACCGGAACCTATGTGCAGATAACGGTCATTATAAAGATAACGGTAAGCAAAAAGAGTGGTTGCTGTTTGAGGATTTTCAAAAATCGCCACCGCTCCGGTATCGGCGGGAAAATCAAAGACCACTTCTCCGGCAAATTTATGCTGCAACTCATGCCCCGCACCCCAGGTTTCGTAAACACCGGGAGCCCGGAAATCTTTGGGCAATACTACATTCAACGCACTGTATGCAATATATTTTTTGCTGCCGGAATACTCAAATTTTACCGTGCGGGCAAGGTCGCTGCCGACCCATGACCACTTTTCAAAAATAAGCGTATCTTTCAAGGCCGGATTGGTCATTTGAAGCGTTACAGAATTATTGGCAACGCTCAAACTTTTTACTTTGTTGTTGTAGCTGTCGGCAAAAATCTTTTTGCTGCCGTCGTTGAATTCGTAATTGCTGAAGATCCGTTCGGCAATGCGTTTGCCGTTGATGGTGTACTCAATAGCAATACCGTTGGTGCGGCAGATTTTTACGCTGGCATTTCCGGATTTTACGGTAAGAAAATTCTTATTGTTTACCGCCGGTAATGCGGGGCCCAGTTCATAGCTTTGCTGAGCAGCGGCTGCCAGTTCGGCATCGGTGGGAATCTTGCCGAAAAAACTTACTTCGGCTATATGCAGCGGAAAGTCCGTCCGGGAGCGTTCACATTTTATACGGATGTAGCGGCCGATGATATTAAGATTTTTGCCGGAAATCGTGTAATTTTTTTTTTCGGTAGAGGTATCTGTATTCTTTACATGACCTTTAAGCTGAAAATCTTTACCGTTTTTGCTGGTGTAAATGCTGTAATCGGAAATGTTCTGCCCGGGGATCGCCACGGCAGCCACATCCAGCTTGTTGATCAGGTACATCGCTCCCAGATCAAAGATCATATCCGGGTTGTCGGCATACTGCCGGAAGCGTGCCTGGTCGGCTTCTTCAACTTTGCCGTCGGTGAGAACTTTGCCGGTGGTGTCGCCCCAGGTGGGCTTGGCAACATGGCGGTAGCTGTTGACTTTGATCAAACCGCTGGCGGTCTGTTTGGGTTCAAAGGTCAGATTGGCTACCCCGATAAATTCTCCGGGAGCATCCAGCACCGAAAAGAGCGAAAAACTTATCTTACTGACTTTACCTGTGGTGGGCTGGCTTTGTTTGGCCAGGCTTTTGAGCGTCCGCAGATCAATGGGGACCCGGACTTTGCTCCATTGAGTTTTGTCGAATTCAAACACCCCCATCAAACCATTGCGGTTGTCGTAACGGATAATGATCGAACCGGAGCCTTTGCGGTTGGGGACAGCGTTCTGTCCGAAATCAAAAGTGATCGCTCCCACATTGGCAAGGTCCACCGGTTCGGGCAGAATTATTTCCATACCCTGATAGCGGCCCTTGGCAACCACGGTCGCCACTACCGCAGTCCCCACATTGGGGATAACTGCATTTTTCAAATCCGGAGCATTGGGAGCCTGACCGGCAGAGGCTTTCCAATACTGCAAATTTGCATAACCGGCGGCAGGAGCTTGCTTTACGCCTTTTATTTCTGTGATCTTGAAGTTGGCAACCCCGATAAATTCTCCGGGTTCGTCCATTAAGCTGAACATGGAAAAACTGATCCTGACCACTTTGCCCATGTTCAGCAAAGAGCGTTTTTTCAGCGGCGGAAAATTTGCAACATTCAGTTTGACCGTAACCTTGCTCCACTCGGTCTTGCCGTAATCAAACTGCCCCACCAGCGATTGTTTGCTGTCGCAATGCAAAACAATAGCTCCATTACCGGGCAGGTTTTTCCGCACATTCTGCCCGAAATCAAAGGTGATGGTGTCAATTTTTTCAATATCCACGCCTTCGGCAAGATCAAGTTCCATGCCCTGATAGCGGCCCTTGCTTACTGCGTTGGCTGTAACAGCTTTGCCGGAAGCAGTTTCAACAACTTTAAGCTCCGGAGCCCGGGGGGCTTGACCTTTGGCACCTTTCCAGAATTCAATACTTGAATAATCCGCTGCCGACAATCCGGAAACAGCTGCAAGCAGCAACAGCAAAAGAGATTTTTTCATTATATCCATACTCTCGAAGTTCAGTTTTCCACAAAAGTTATTTTATTGGAGTAGGGGCCCCAATAGTTGGCGTTGGTTTGGTATTTTAAAAAGTTTCTGTATTCCAATGCTGCGGGGGTATCTTTAGTTTCGGCAGCCACATGACCATCGCCAAACAGCGAATTGAAAGTTTTTCCGTGCCGGATATGGATGGTACCGCTGTCTTCGTAATTAAGACGGTTGTAAATAATGTAGTTGCCCTTCATAGTTGATTTGATCACCGAGTCGTGAGTGTAAGCTGCCATGGAGGGATCATCGAACCAGTTGCGGTTGGGAGTGTTGACAATCTCGGCGTTATAGAGACGCATACCGTAACTGGGGGCTGCGTAAACTGAACCATCCTGTGGCGATGTGGGCAAACTGGGGCAATAAAATATTTTTGCAGCTTCTTTGCCGTTGTCGATGCCGGAAACCTGTTTGATCAATCTGCCTGCCCAATGTTCATTATCGCCGCCGTCGGCAGTTTTCCAGTACGCCGGTGAGTAAAAGTCATTATTGACATCAGCATACATATTCTGCCAAATGCCGATATTTTTCAGATTTCCCGAACAGTTGGAGCCGCGTGCCCGTTCCCGTGCGGCAGAAAGTGCGGGCAAAAGCATTGCCGCTAAAATTGCTATAATTGCGATAACTACCAGCAGTTCTATTAAGGTGAAGCAGTACTGCTTCACCTGTCCATGGACAGGTGAATACCCATCTTTGTTGCCATCAGCATGATCACAGCAAAGATGTGATCTTTTTACCAA
>JAZSHD010000197.1:0-15083 GCA_045533055.1 Victivallaceae bacterium
CACCCCCTTTTTTCCAAACCTTTTCCCCGCATTTATCTATTTGCGTTGCAAAATAGATAAATGCCATTCAAGTTTTTAAAAAGTTCCAATACAAAAGTTGATCATATAACTTTTTATTGACCTACCCGTATTGGGAACAGAGCCTATTGTTTTTATTCAGATGTATAATATACAACCGGATTATTAATTTGGCAACTTGCATTGATATAAATATTAATTTTCCGCTCAAAATTAAAAAAATCAAAAAAAATTTAATTTTATTACAATAAAACTGACCAGTCAGTCATTTGTATAAATGGAAGGTGATCCTTCCGGAAGAAAAACAAACCAAAACCAAAGAAAGGATTTGACTTATGAAAAAGCTGATGATCACTCTGTTGGGAGCCGCCGTAATGCTGATCGCGGTACCGGAAACCATGGCTGGACACCACGACCGCTGCCGCGACAAAGGCAACGACGGATTAAGGTTGGCCGCCGGGATCGTGAATCTGGTCAAGGAGGTCATAGCCCCCACGCCGCAAGTAGTCTGTGCTGCTGCACCACGAGTCGTTTACACGCCTCCGGCAACGGTCATCGTACCGCCGCGGCATAATTACCGCCGTCCGGAACCGCCCCGCCGCCACAATCATAAGCCGCATAAAATCCAACCCAAACCGCAACCCAAGCGTGGAGGTCACAGACGCTGAGTAAAATTTCCGGGGGAGGGGGAGGGGGAACAGCCCGGAACTGCTGTATGCAAAAAAGTGTGCAGCAGTTCTTTTTTTGCTGTACATAAAGAACAAAAACTCCGGGATTTGAAAATATTTTTCCGGTATGCCGCAGAAGAAAAGATATTATGAGTGACGCCAGTAGTCGCTCATAATATCTTTGTGTGGCAGTATAATTTATGCTACCGGCACCTTGAAGGGTTTTACATGTTCTGCTTTGGGCAGATTCAAGGTCAGAATACCATCCTTTACTTCGGCGGTGATCTTGCTTACATCCACGGCCCGGGAGAGTCTGAAAACTCTTTTGTAGAGTACCGGTCGTTTGCCGCGGCGTAAAGTGCTGGCACATTCCACTGTAAGAATATTGTTTTCCACTTCGGCTTTTACTGAAGATGAATTGCTGCCGGGTACTTCAAAGTACATATTGTAGCAGTCGTTTTCTTCGGTTATATCCACCGGCGGCATGATTTCGATATTTTCTTCGGTGGCAGCAGGGGTATCGCTGACTGTTTTGCTCAATTCACTGGTCATAAAATCACCTCACTTAACTTCGATCTTACTGGTATGAGTGCATTTGCAGTTTTCCCGGGGGATACTTACGGTAAGGACTCCATCTTTGTAACTTGCAGCTGCTTCGGAACTTTTGATGTTATCCGGCAGGCGTACACTTTGGAAATACTCGCTGTGTATGCGTTCATTACGCAGCATTTTTTTACCTTTGCAGCGGCAATGGCTGTTTTCGGTGTGTTCAGTGCGGACGATCAGAAAATCATTTTCGATTTCCACATTGATCGCTTCTTTGCAAACTCCGGGCAGGGCAAAGCGTACAGTGGCAGCACTGTCAGTTACGGTAATATCCGGACGGATGTAATCATCCAGCTCCGAACGCATTTCTTCACCGTTCAAAAGATCAAGTTTGCCCATTACCGAGTCAAACATGCTGTCCCACCGGCGCATTGACGGCAGCAGTGAGTGTTTTTTGAGGCTGTTCAACATAAAAACTCCTTTCTTTTGCAGGACAAATCAGCTTGTCTGCAAAAAATTGGAGTTCTTTATGTAACGATTTGTTCTATAAAAGAGTTGAAATTTTACTTTTTCGGCAGGGGAAATACCAGACTTCTCCGCAAAAAGTAGTTGCCGAAAAATCCGACTATTGACGCAATGAATTTGCCCCAGAGCGGAGCTTGCAGCCATACGGTCAGAGCTTTGGTCAACGCTATATCGATCCCCCCCATGATCAGCAGTGTTGCTATATATGCAACCAGTTCGCCGGTGGTGTTCCAGCGGGCTTTGTGGCGGAAAAGTATGGCTATACACATAAGATAGTTTGCCGCTGCACTGATCACATAAGCCGCTGCTGTTGCCCAGTAAAAATCCATCTTGCAGCTGTTCAGAAAAATGGCGAACGCTCCAAGGTTTATCAATGCTGCCGCTGCTCCGATAAAAAAGTAGATTATCAGCTGCATGGGCACCGGGGCGTTGCATGCACCGTAGTGCATAATGCAGTAAAGAGCTCGCAAGCCATCTTTCCAGCCGATTTTTTTGCCTTCTTCAAAAGTCCGGGGGGCGTAGCTTATGGCACACTCGTAAACTTTGACTTTGGCTTCGGCAATGTATGTTGTTACTTCCGGCTCAAAACCAAAACGATTCTCTTTCAAACGGGGGGCGATCGCCTGGATAACTTCCCGCTTGAAGAGTTTGTAACATGTTTCCATATCCGTTATACCCAAATCGGTAAACATATTGGATACAAAGGTCAGGAATTTATTCATGCAGCTGTGCCAGAAGTAAAGCACACGCCGCGTATCCGGTTTGAGATAGCGGGAGCCGTAAACCACATCGGCCCGACCATCCAGCAATGGTTCAAGCATAATCAGGTAATCGGAGGGATCGTATTCCATATCCGCATCCTGCACGCCCACAAAATCTCCGGTGGCTTTCAGGAAACCTGTCCGCAAAGCAGCTCCTTTACCCATATTCACTTCATGTTTTGCCAAAGTTATTTCCGGATATTTTTCTGCCAGACTTTGGGCGACGCTCCAGCTTTTGTCTTTCGAACAATCATCGACAATGATGATCTCCAAACCAAGTTTATCGCTTTGCAGAGCCATTACCCGTTCAACTATTCCCGATAAAGTCTTTTCTTCGTTGTAGCAAGGTACTACCAGACTGAGTTTTACTGCCATATATACTCCCGATTTTCCGTTATTTGTCCTGTTATAATATAGTACCATTTACTGTAACATGCAACACTTTTGATTTTTTTTGTTTATTCGGTGCTTTTAATATTGACATGACTGTTTTTTGTGTTATTGTATTTACAGAATAACTTTTTTTGATTTTTTTTGCAAATGCGGACAATAAAACTGACCGGTCGGTCATTTATATAGTTGGATGGTTCACGGTAAAGTCACAAAAATTGCAAAATTTAAAAAGAAAGAGGGAGTATTATGAAAAAGCTCATTATTGGTTTGTTGGGGGCAGCAGCAGTGTTTGCTGCCGTGCCGGAAGCTGCGGCAAGACCGCATCACCATCATCATAACGATGGTTTGCATCTGGCGGCAGGGATCGTTAATCTGGTAAAAAGCGTAATAGCTCCGACTCCTGTGGTGGTTGCTCCTGCACCGGCACCGGTGGTGGTAACACCGGCTCCCGCCCCGGTGGTGGTGGCACCCGCTCCTGCACCGGTTGTGGTTGAACAGCCGGTAGTGGTAACTCCGGCACCGGCACCTGTGGTGGTTCAGCAGCCGGTAGTGGTCAGACCCGCACCTGTGGTGGTTCGTCCGGCAGTGGTGGCAGTGCCGCCTCCGCCGCCGCGGTATCATCGTCCGCATCACCGGCCGGCACCGCCGCCGCATCGGGGCGGTCATCGCCGTTGAGGTTATTGTAATAATGCCCGCAGGGAAAGCCTGCGGGTTTTAATTTTATAAAAAGGATGATTCAGGTTGGATTCTATGAAAAGTATTTTAATGATCGGCGGCGGTGTCAGCGGCAAGGCGGTTGCTGGATTGGCGGAAGCCTTGAATATCAAATGCCGGGTCGTCAACGATGCAGAAATGGTAAACAGTGATCTTGACGAGGTTTTTTCCGGAGTGGATCAAGTTGTGGTAAGTCCCGGTGTGCTGCCTGCTTCCCGGCTTTATCAGGGAGCTGTTGAGCGTAAGAAAAGTGTAATCAGCGAGCTGGAACTGGGGATGCGGCATTTTCCCGGCAAATGTGTGGCAGTTACCGGAACTAACGGCAAGACTACTACCGTTGAACTCACTGAATTTATTCTGAAAAAACTTGGCAGGGCTGTCGTGGCAGCCGGAAATATCGGGTTGCCGCTTTCGGCAGTTGCCGCCCAAATCCTCCGTGGCGAAATCAATGATCCGGAAAACCTTATTGCAGTGCTGGAAGTCAGCAGTTTTCAGCTTGAGCATACCCATTATCTGCCAGCTGAAGCGGCAGTTTTGCTGAATATTGAGTCTGACCACATCAACCGCTATCCGGGGGGATTAGTTGAATACCGGAGCGTAAAAGAACGCATTTTTCAACAGGTGCCGCCGGAAAAATGTTTTTACGGCTGTACCATGACCGGCAAGGCGGAAGCAGGCATGTTCAGAATCGCTGGCGATATGCTTTGCTGTGGAGAAAACAAGGTCGTTGAGTTGAGCAGTACCGCTTTGAATGCTTTGCATAACCGGGAAAATCTGCTGGCAGCTTTGGGATTGGTTCAAGCATTGCTGCCGCTGGAAAAACATCTTTGCGAACTTGCCGGGATATTGCAGGAGTTCAAAACCGGCGACCACCGCATAAGTTTGGTAACTCAAATCAATGGTGTAAAGTATATTGATGACTCCAAAGCCACCAACCCGGCGGCAGTTATTGCGGCGGTAAAGTCGTTGAGAACTGTTCCGGCAAAAGATATTGTTTTGATTGCCGGAGGGTTGGATAAAGATATGGATTTTTCGCCCTTGAGCAGCTTGGCTGACTATTTGCGTAAAGTCATTGTTTACGGCAGATGCAAGGATTCTGTTGCCGCCGCTTTTACCGGCAAGGTGGAAGTTTTTGATGCGGAAAACAACTTTGCTCTGGCGGTTGATCATGCTTCTGAAATTGCCCACTCCGGCGATACGGTTCTGCTTTCTCCGGCGGCGGCGAGTATGGATATGTTCAAAGATTACAAAGAGCGGGGCAATGTTTTTGCTGATCTGGTGCGTAAATTATCAAAGTAATCTTATAAAAGAGTTGCGTGTTTGTTGCAAAAAATCGACTTTGGGTGTATTGTATTAAGATTTATTCTTGTTTATTATATAAATATAAAGGAAAATAATAATGTTGTTTACCAGTACCAGAAGTGTGCAGAGTGTCAGTTCTGCTGCAGCTATTACCCGGGGTATCGCTGCCGATGGCGGGCTTTTCGTGCCCTGCAGTTTTCCGCAGCTTACTTACGAAAAACTTATGGCTCTTGCCGATATGGATTATATCGGCCGTGCCAAAGAAGTGCTCAAGCTCTATTTGACCGATTATACAGATGAAGAGCTGGATTATTGCGTTAAAGGTGCTTACACCAATACTTTTGATAACAACGAACCCGCTCCCCTTGCCGAAGTAACTGCCAATACTGAAATGCTGGAACTCTGGCACGGACCTACTTGTGCATTCAAAGATATGGCATTGCAGCTGCTGCCCTTTTTGCTGGTCAAAGCCGCCAATAAGACTGCTCCCGGCAGAACTATCGTTATATTGGTAGCCACTTCCGGCGATACCGGTAAGGCGGCATTGGCTGGTTTTGCCGATGTACCCAATACCAAGATCGTGGTGTTCTTCCCGGAAAACGGGGTGTCGGATATGCAGAAGTTGCAGATGATCACCCAAATTGGCGATAATGTTTCGGTTTGCGGTATCGAAGGCAACTTTGACGATGCCCAGAGCGGAGTCAAAAAAATCTTTACCGACGATGCCATCCGGGAAGCGTTGGATAAAAAGAATATGGAATTTTCTTCTGCCAACAGCATCAACTTCGGCCGTCTGGTTCCCCAGATAGTCTACTATGTTTCGGCGGCTTGCGATCTTTTGAAAAAAGGTGCGTTGAAAGCGGGCGAAAAGTTCAATGCAGCTGTGCCCACCGGTAACTTCGGCGATATATTGGCTGCCTACTATGCCAAGCAAATGGGGGTGCCAATCGGCAAACTTATTTGTGCTTCAAACCGCAATAAAGTTTTGACCGATTTCCTGGAAACCGGGATCTATGACCGCAACCGGGAATTTTACACCACCAGCAGTCCTTCCATGGATATATTGATTTCCAGCAATTTGGAACGCATGATCTTCCACGCTGCCGGCAACGATGCTGAACTTACTGCCAAACTTATGAAAGAGCTGGCGGAAAAAGGCCGTTACGAGCTGCCTAAAGATGTGCTGGCAAAATTGCAGAGCGAATTTTTCGGCGGATATTGCGACGAAAAGGGTACCGAAGAAACCATCGGCAAACTTTTCAAGGAGTACAACTATCTTGCCGATACCCACACTGCGGTTGCGGCAAATGTGCTTGAACAGTACCGCAAGGCTACCGGCGACAATACTTTGACGGTGGTGGCTTCCACTGCTTCGCCCTATAAGTTTGCTGCATCGGTATTGCCGGCTTTGACTGCCGAAGCTATTCCTGCTGACGGCTTTGCCCAGTTGGAAATGCTTGCCAAACTTTCCAATACCCCGATCCCGGCACCGCTTGCCAATTTGAAGGGTTGCCAGGTGCGGCACAAAAATTGCATTGAAAAATCCGATATGGCAGAATTTGTGTTGGATTTTTTGAAGTAAACTGTTTGCATAAACAGTTTGTTGTGCTATAATAGTCAAAGTGGTATATTTGCGAGGTGTTGTATGGCTGAAAACCGTGTTGCCGTAGTGGCAATAATCGTGGAAAATATGGAGTCTGCCGCAGCGGTCAATGCCATACTGCACGAGTTCGGAGAATATATCATCGGCAGAATGGGTTTGCCTTATCGGGAACGCAAGATCAGCATAATCAATATTGTGCTGGATGCACCAACCGATAAGATCAACGCCATAGCCGGTAAGCTGGGCAGACTTGAGGGCGTGACCGCCAAAGCGGTCTGTTCGGCAGTTTGAAGTAAAATTGTATATTGAATATTTATCCTGACGCTGAAAACTTCCCGGCAGGGAACTTTGAGGCAGAAGCATAATAATAAGTCAAAAAGTAAAAGCTATTTTGACCGTATTGCTGTCTACATGTCAGGAATACGGTCTTTTTGTTGAGTCAAAATTAAAAAAAATGTCAACATTTTTTTCAATTTTAACTCTTGAGTAATTAAAAAAATGTCAACATTTTTTCAATTTTAACTCTTTATTGTGAGATTTTACAATGGATTGCCGTGGATTGATTGAAAAACTTGATGCTGAAAAACAGCTTGGCTTTGCCGAATGGGTGACGCTTTTGAGTTCTTACACCCCTGCGGATCGGCTCTTTGCCGCTGAAAAGGCTGCACTTATTGCTCAAAAACATTACGGCAGAAAGGTCTTTATCCGGGGCATTGTGGAATTTTCCAATGTTTGCAGCAACGATTGTTTTTATTGCGGCATCCGCAAAAGCAACACTTTGGTTCAACGCTACAATATGAGCGACGATTTGATCGTTGAATGCTGCCGCACGGGGTGGCAAAATAATATCAAGACTTTTGTGCTGCAAAGCGGTGAAGTTGGCTGTTGTGCTGACCGGCTCGGCAATTTGGTGGGGCGTTTGAAAAGGGATTTTCCCGGCTGTGCGGTAACCTTGTCGCTGGGTGAATTGAGCATGGCTGAATACAAACTTTTGCGTGAAGCCGGAGCTGACCGCTATCTTTTGCGGCACGAAACAGCCGATGAAGGGCATTATCGGAAAATGCACCCCGAATCTATGAGTTTAGCCAACCGTATGCAGTGTTTGCGGAATTTGAAAAGTTTGGGCTATCAGACCGGTTGCGGCATTATGACCGGGAGCCCGTTCCAAACACCCCAAACGCTGGCAAAAGATATGCTTTTTATGCACGGTTTGCAGCCGGAAATGGTGGGCATCGGGCCTTTTATACCTCACAAAGATACCCCATTTGCCAGTTATCCGGCAGGCAGTGTGGAGCAAACTTTGATGCTTTTGAGCTTGAGTCGGATCATGTTGGAAAAGGTCTTGCTCCCGGCAACTACGGCGTTGGGTTCGCTGAAATCCGGCGGGAGAGTGTTGGGTATCCAAGCCGGTGCCAATGTGATAATGCCCAATCTGACGCCCAAAGATGTGCAGAATAATTATCTATTATACAACAACAAACTTTCGGCAGATAAGCCCCTGGCAGAGGCGGTCAAAGCTTTAAGTGAAGAATTGAACACCATCGGCTATGCTTTTGAGTTCAGCCGGGGCGATTGGAGTGAAAAAACATGTTGAAATTGGCTTTTTACGGTAAAGGCGGTATCGGTAAATCCACTACTGTCAGCAATATAGCTTATGCACTTGCAGAAAAAGGTCTGCAAGTTATGCAAATCGGCTGCGACCCCAAAGCGGACTCCACCATGTCGCACCTGGGGGGCAGACGCCCCACGCCGGTTTTGGAACTTATCCGCAAATACGGCGATGATTTTTCGTGGCAGGATATGGTGTTGTACGGCGAAAAAAATATCGCTTGCGTGGAAGCCGGCGGCCCGGTGCCCGGCATGGGCTGTGCGGGCAGGGGGATCATCAACGCTCTGGAAAAACTGGAAAGCAAAGGTGCTTACTCTGCGGTTAAGCCCGATGTTGTTTTGTACGATGTGCTGGGCGATGTGGTTTGCGGCGGCTTTGCCATGCCTATGCGTAATGGTTACGCTGATAAAGTATACATTATTACTTCCGGCGAAAACATGTCCATTTATGCTGCGGCAAATATCGCCATGGCGTTGAAGAATTTCCAGAGCCGCAACTATGCAGAGCTGGGCGGTTTTATCTTGAATTGCCGGGTCGTCAAGGATGAAGCCAATAAGGTTGCAGCACTGGCAGAGGATTTTGATAGTCTGATCACCGGCATAATTCCCCGCAGCAGTTTGGTTGCCGAAGCTGAAGAAATGCAGAAAACTCTTTTGAGTGCTTATCCGGCAAGTGATATAGCCAAGGCTTACCGGTCACTGGCAGAAAAGATCATGGAGCAGAACAATGCTTAAAAGAGTGGGAAAAAAAGTTGATGCTGAATTTTTTGCTCTGCCGGTAAAAGCGGCAAAGTTTCCGCAGCTTTTTGCTTCGGAGCTGGAGTTCAATGCTCCCACCCGGGGCATGTGGAACATTGTGCATACCGGGATGCTTATACCCCGATCCCACCAGATATTTGTCTGTGCTCAAGGTTGTTTGCGGGGGGTGATATTGACTGCTGCCGAGATGAACGCCATGGATCGCATGAGTTTTGTTACGGTCAAAGAAAGCGATCTCTTTGACGGCACGCTCGAAAGCAATGCGGTTGAAGGCATAAGTGCTATTCTTGAGGAGATGAGTGTAAAGCCCCAAGCGGTATTGGTCTTTTTAAGCTGTATACAGCTTTTTGCCGGGTGCGATACCCAAGCTATTTACAATGAATTGCAAAAGCGTTTTCCCACAATCGACTTTGTGGAGTGTTTGATGCACCCAACTATGCGGAAATCTGGCTTGACGCCGGATGCCTTTATGCGTAAACAGCTCTATGCACCTTTGCGTGAAAACGCTGTGGCGGATAATAAAAGCATAAACATTATCGGCAACGACCGGGTAACGGCAGAAACCAGCGAATTGATAATTATGCTCAAAAATAATGGTTTCAAGGTCAAAGATATAGCTGCGTGCCAGGATTATGACGAATATTTATCTATGAGTGAAAGTTTCTGCAATATATCTTATTACCCCACGGCAAAAGCGGGCAATGAGTTTTTGTGTCAGCGGCTGCGGCGGAAATTTTTGCATTTGCCTTTAAGTTACAGTTTTGAAGAAATCGCAGAAAACTACCGGATTTTAAGCGAAGAATTGAATATAAAATCGGATTTTTCTCAAGCCGAAAGCGAAGCCCGCAGAACATTGGCTGAAGCCCGCAAGGTCATTGGCTCTATGCCCATAGCCATAGATTATACGGCAACTTTGCGGAATCTCTCGCTGGCAAGGTTGCTTCTGGAGCATGACTTTAATGTTGAACGCATTTACAGCGATGTGGTTATTCCGGAAGAAAAAGCGGACTTTGAGTGGCTGCAAAACCATTGCCCCGAACTTTTGATCTCTCCCACACTGCACCCGGCAATGCGGTTTGCGGTCAAAACACCCGGTTCCGGCGATGAATACCTTGCCATCGGGCAGAAAGCGGCTTGTTTTACCGGCAGTCGGCATTTGGTGAATATCGTTTCCGGCGGCGGCTGGTACGGTTTTGACGGCATAACGCAAATGTGCAAGGCCATGGTGAACGCTAAAAACACTTTGAGCGATACGGAAAAAGTTATCCAGCTTAAAGGATGGGGGTGCGAAAGCTGTTTATGAGTAATAATTACGCAAAAATCATCTCCTGTTATGCGGCAGATACTGCGGGCGTTTGTTCAGCACTTTTTGAGCTGGGCGGCATGACCATTGTGCACGATGCCTCCGGCTGCAACTCCACTTATGCCACCCACGATGAACCCCGCTGGTTCAATGCGGATAGCATGGTCTATATATCAGCATTGACCGAATTGGATATGGTTTGCGGCAACGATGATAAATTTATTGAGGATGTGGTGCGTTCTGCCGGAACGCTTCAGCCCGAATTTATAGCATTATGCAATTCGCCCATACCTTTGATGGTGGGTACGGATATGCGTGCGGTTGCTTGCTCAATCGAAGCACAAACCAACATACCATGTTTTGCGGTGCCTACTTCGGGTATGGAGCATTATCATGTCGGGGCGGCCAAGGCGTGGAAACTTCTGGCAGAGCGATTTCTGCCGGAAAAAGCTGAAAAGATCATTCCGCAAAGTGTGAATATACTGGGGGCTACCCCGCTGGATTTCTCCATCAACGGCAATGTGGAAAGCATTGTAGAGTTTTTGCAAAAAAGTGATTACCAAGTGCTTGCTTCCTGGGCGATGAATAATACACTTGAGGAGTTGAGCAATTCGGTCAATGCCGAAGTAAATCTGGTGATCGCCAACAGCGGTTTGCCGCTGGCTCAATACATGTATAAAAAATACAATATACCCTTTGTTTGCGGCGTGCCGGTTGGTAAATCGGCGGCAAATGATTTGCTTGAAGAATTAGCGAGTGTCCGGCAGAGTAAAGTAAATTCTTACTGGTCAGCGTGCCGGGAGAGCGGCGAAAATGCTCAATGCGTGATCATCGGCGAAAGCGTGTATTCCGGCACTCTTGCCAAGGCGTTGGAGAGCGAACTGGGTGTAAGCTGCCGCATCATTGACCCGCTGGCGGGCGATAAAAAGTTGTTGACTTGCGGTGATAAAGCTGTCGGGCAGGAAAAACTTATTGCCGGAGAATTTGCTCAAGCCGATTTGATCGTTTGCGACAATATGTATCTACCCATTGTCTCCCCCGGCAAAAAATATATAGCATTGCCCCACGAAGCCTTTTCCGGGCGGTGTTACCATAAAGCAAGATTGAATTTGATAGATAAATATATAGATTGGAAGAGTTTGATATGCAGAAAATAGCAATTTACGGCAAGGGCGGTATCGGCAAATCCACCGTTACCAGCAATCTGGCAGCAGCTTTGGCAACGCTGGGCAAACGGGTCATCCAGATCGGCTGCGACCCAAAAGCGGACTCCACAGTAAATCTGCTGGGGGGCGAACCTTTGACGCCGGTAATGAATTTTATAAGAGATTTCGACCGGGAGCCGGAAACGATCGGAGAGATCAGCAAAGTTGGTTTCGGCAACATTTTATGCATTGAAACCGGCGGCCCCACGCCGGGGCTGGGCTGTGCGGGCAGGGGCATTATTACCACTTTCAGCTTGCTGGAAGAGCTGGAACTTTTTGAAACATATCAGCCCGACTTTGTTTTGTACGATGTGCTGGGCGATGTGGTTTGCGGCGGATTTGCCGCCCCCATCCGGGAGGGGTATGCCGAGAAAGTATTGATCGTGACTTCCGGCGAAAAAATGGCACTTTATGCTGCCAACAACATCAACAATGCTGTAAAAAACTTTGCCGACCGCAACTATGCCGCTGTGCGGGGGATAGTAATGAACCGCCGGGCTGTGGAAAATGAGGAAGAAAAAGTCCGCAAGTTTGCCGACGATAATAATTTGGAGATCGTTGCCGATATACCCCGCTCCAACGATATAATCCATTATGAAGATATGGGCAAAACAGTGATCGAAGGCAATAAAGATCTGCCGGTGAGCCAGAAATTTCTGGCATTGGCTCAAATGCTTATCGACGAAGGTGAATCATGAGTAATACAGCTTTTTACATAACAGCCAAAAATTTGGCTGAATTGGGAAAAAACAATATCCCTTCAGAATTATTATCCGGCAAAAATCTGGTTTACAGTTCTCCGGCAACTCTGGCGTTCAACTCCCCCGGAGCTCAAGGTTTCGGGGTCAAGCGGGCGGGGCTGGCGGTTCCGGAAAGTGTGATGCTTTTAGTGTCGCCGGGGTGTTGCGGCAGAAATACCGCTGCATTGGGCCGCGACCGGAAGTATGCCGACAGATTCTACTATCTTTTGCAGGACGATACTGATATTGTTACCGGCCGCCACTTGAACCGCATACCCGAAGCGGTCAAAGAGATTTGCTCCAGCCGACCGATACCGCCCAAAGCGGTGATGATCTGCATAACATGTGTGGATGCTTTGCTGGGTACGGATATGGATCGGGTCTGCCGCAAGTGTTCGGAGGCTGCCGGAGTACCGGTAGTCCCCTGTTACATGTATGCTTTGACCCGGGAAGGGCGGCTGCCGCCTATGGCATCGGTGCGGCGGAGCGTTTACAGTTTGTTGAAAAAACGCCCCAAAAAGAGCAATGCCTGCAATTTGTTGGGCTACTTTTCTCCGTTGGCTGAT
Source organism: Victivallaceae bacterium (assembly GCA_045533055.1). GTDB lineage: Bacteria > Verrucomicrobiota > Lentisphaeria > Victivallales > Victivallaceae > SIG78. Next base: position 12,712 of record JAZSHD010000197.1, read on the forward strand.
GAGTGCGAACTCTATACCCTTTTGCAGAGTGTGGGAATAAAAAACATCCGGGAGTTATCCCGTATGCAGAGCTTTGAAGAGTACGAACTTATGGCAGAAGCCAACTTTAATCTGGTACTCAACAGCGAAGCGAGATATGCTGCACAGGATATGAGCAAAAATTTGGAGATACCCTTTATTGAGCTTAATAATCTCCACAGAATAGATAAGATCCACGCTCAATATATGGCGTTGGCTCAAGCGTTGAATGTTACACTTGATGATGAAAAGTTTTATTCGGAAAGTGCTGAAATAATCAAAAACTTCAAAGACAGGTTCGGTAATTTGCGTTTTGCCGTGGGCGAATGGCTCAATGCCGACAGTTTTGAGCTGGCTCTCTCGCTGGCGGAAATGGGCTTGCAAGTAAATGAAATTTACGGAACCATCGGCGAAAGCAACTTTGTTTACTTGAAGAAGCTCGCTGCCATTTCGCCGGAAACCAGAGTTTACAGCAATTTGTCGCCCACCATGCTTTATTATGATAAGAGAGAGGCAAAAATCGATTTTGCCATCGGGCAGGATGCCATGTATTATCACGCCGACAAGCCGGGGATCAAATGGAACTCTGAAGTGCGGCAGTTTGGCTATCAGGCGGTCAATGATTTATTTTCTGCCATCGGGGAGGTGCTGCAATGAAAAGTCTTTTGAAATATCTTTCGCCCTTTGCACCCGATCTGGCGGGGGCGGTTTCGGTATTGTTCGAGCTTGATGGCGTGATCGTGATTTGCGATGCCGGGGGCTGCACCGGCAATATTTGCGGCTTTGACGAACCCCGCTGGTTCACCCGCAAAAGTGCTTTGTTCAGTGCCGGTTTGCGGGATATGGATGCCATTCTGGGGCGGGATCGGATGTTGGCAGATAAACTTATTGCTGCGGCAAAAATCAGCAGCCGCAAATTTATGGCGGTAATCGGTTCGCCGGTACCGGCAGTGATCGCCACCGATTTTCCTGCCTTGCAGAGAATGTGCCAAAAGGCGTTGGATATACCGGTCATGGCGTTGGAGGCAAGCGGTACAAAGTATTACGAGGTTGGTGCCTCGCAAGCCTATACAACGCTATTCAAAACCTTTGCCGTGGAAGCTCTTCCGGTAAAAGCCGGAGCGATCGGGGTGCTGGGTGCCACACCGCTGGATTACAGCACCCTTGCCGCGGCAAAGGTCATCAGAAAACATTTGACAGGCGATGTTCGCATTTACGGTATGGGTGGAACTTTAGACGATGTGGCAAAGGCTTCGGAAGTTGAAAAAAATATCGTGGTATCGCCCGCCGGATTGAAAGCTGCGGAATATTTGAAAAAATCTTTCAACACACCATACGAAATCGCAGCTCCCGGTATTGCCGATGAGCTTGAAATTGGTGATCTATCCGGCAAAAGAGTGTTGATAGTCCACCAGAACTTTGCGGCGTTGGAGCTGAAAAAACGCATATCAAGCACTTTCCCCGATGCGGAAGCTGTTTGCGGCAGTTTCTTTAATGCAGTAAGTAAAGATGCTGATTTCAAGTTCAACAGCGAAGAAGATTTCCGCAAACTCTTTGAAACAAACACCTTTGATGTGGTCTATGCCGACCGTGCATTTGAGCGGATCGTGCATAATATATATAAGGGCAGTTGGGTGGATTTTCCCCATTTTGCGGTTTCCGGAAAACTGCTTGAGGAGCTTTGAATGGCAAATTTGGTCAAAAGCATTATATACAATATTTACGGCGTGGTGCAGGGCGTGGGGTTCCGCCCCTTTGTTCACCGCATTGCTTTGGCTCACCGCATTACCGGCAAAGTTATCAACCGCGGCAGCTTTGTGGAGGTAGTGGCTCAAGGCAGTGATGAGGATTTGCAGAATTTCTGCAACGCTTTGGCTAATGAAGCTCCGGAGCGGGCAAATATTGTTGATATAAAAGAACAAGTTGTTGAACTTGAAGTTTTTGAAGAATTTTCTATATTGGAAAGCCAAGCGGATAAAGGGGCAATATTTATACCGCCTGATATTGCAACTTGTCACCAGTGCCGCAAAGAGCTGTTTGACCCCGCTGACCGGCGGTATTTGCACAGTTTTATAAACTGCACGGCTTGCGGTCCCCGTTTGACCATTCTGGAGGCGTTGCCTTACGACCGGGAACGGACGAGCATGAAACATTTCCCCATGTGTCAGGCATGCGAAAAAGAGTATTACTCCCTTGCCAGCCGCCGTTATGATGCCCAGCCGGTTTGCTGCAATGATTGCGGCCCGGAAGTTTATATATTGGGGGCGAATCTGCGGGGAGGTACAGCCATTACCGAGTGCCGTAAGCTCCAAATGCAAGGCAAGATAGCAGCCATCAAAGGTATCGGCGGATTT
>JAZSHD010000250.1:0-9041 GCA_045533055.1 Victivallaceae bacterium
ATAGATAAATGCCGGGAAAAGGTTTGGAAAAAGGGGGTGGAGTTTGAGGAGGGGGAAAAGGACCTTTCCTCAAAAGGTCTTTTCCCCCTCCTCAAGTACCGACCCTTATTGGGAACAGAGCTAAAAAAAAGCGTGAGGAGAGAGAAAAATGATTGAACTTAAGCAAGTAGATTTTTACGGTTTCAAAAATGCTTTGGAACTTACCAACGGTATTGTAAAACTTATTGTGACCACCGATGTCGGCCCCCGCATCCTCTTTTACGGTTATGAGAATGGGCAGAACTTCATGAAAGTTTTTGACCACGAATCCGCCCCCATCCATGATGGCGAGTGGCACAATTACGGCGGGCACCGTTTGTGGTACGCCCCCGAAGCGGCACACCGCACCTATTACCCGGATAACGACCCGGTGGAATGGGATTTGAGCGAAAACAAGCTGACTTTGTTCTGCCCCGATGAAAAATCCCGCTGGATCGGCAAACGCATTGTCATAACTTTAAGCGAAGAGTCCACTCAAGTCAAGATCGACCACACTTTCAAAAATATCGGCTTGTGGCCCATCGAAGCATCTATCTGGAGCATGACAGTTATGGCTCCCGGCGGCACGCTCAAAGTACCCCAGAGCAAATTCATCAACCACGGCAGCGGCCCCGGCGAAACCTTTGATCCGGCACGGAACATCGTGATCTGGCCCTACACACCCATGAACGATCCCCGGCTGGTCTGGGGCGACAAATTTTTTGAAATGCACCAGAACGACGCTTATTCCGGCAAGCTGAAAGTCGGTATGCTCAACGAGCTGGAATACGCTTTGTACGAGCTTAACGGCGAAACTTTCCGCAAAGATTACAGCTGTATAAAGGATGCGGTCTATCCGGATATGAACTGCAACTGCGAATTTTTCACCATGCCCGGATTTCTGGAGTTTGAAACCCTTTCGCCCATGATCAAATTCAAAGAAAACGAAAGTGCCACCCATACCGAAATCTGGAGTTTGAGCCGCTGACCCGGTCAGCATAATGCCTGGATTTCGGTCGGCAAAACCGAACTGAAATCCAGCTTTTTTTTGCTTACCGGGTGGATGAAACTCAACTTGCAGCAGTGCAGTGCCTGACGGTCAAGTATCAACGCCTGCCGGTCTTCAGCAGTAAGAGTATCCAGGGCAAAGCGGCGGTAGAACTGTTCGTCAAGCCCGTAAAGTTTGTCGCCCGCCACCGGATAGCCCAAGCCCCTCAAAGTTGCCCGTATCTGGTGCATCTTGCCGGTCAAAAGCCGGGCTGAAAGCAGCGAAAAACCATTGCTTTGTTTCAACCGGGTAAAGTAAGTTTCCACCGCCATTGCTTCAGAGATGTCAACCGCATTTTCAACAAATTTCAGCTTCTTTTTGATGGGGGAGTCTTTATCCGGCACCAGAAAACCGCAGGCGTGGAGCTGTTTGGGAAAGTTGCCGTGTACCAGCACATAATAGCACTTTTCCATTTCCGCAAAACTTTTGCTGATCTCTCCGGCTATCTTCCCGGTTTTGGCGGCAATGAGCAAGCCGGATGTTTCCCGGTCAAGTCGGTTGACCAGATGCACTTTGCCGTATCCATGCTCTTCCAGCATTGCCCAGAGGGTGTTGGCAAAATAAGGCCCCGCCGGATGCACCGGCAGATTGCCGGGTTTGTCGATCACCAGCAAATATTCATCTTCATAAATAATGCGGTAACCGGTGTTGACGGCTGGTTCAATGAGGTTTTGCGGAAAATACTCCAAAAGAATGTTGCTTTCAAGTGGAGTTTCCGGCTCAAGGGTGATTGCGTTGTTGAGGGCGATCTCGCCATTGAGGATTTTTTTCTGCCACTCCTGACGGGTGTGATAGGCAAATCTTCCGCTTAAATATTCCAGCAGCGTCCGGCCTTCGGCATCGGCAGGCAAGTGTGCCGCTACACGCCGTTTCATTGATTTTTACCGTAGTAGATCACCGCAATTTCGTCGCAGCGATCCCGTTTGGGGCAATGACTGCAATCCGCCCAGATCTTTTCCGGGAAAAGCTCTTTTTCCACGATTTCAAACCCCAGCCGTTCAAAAAATCCCGGCTGTAAAGTGAGGGCAAAAAGCCGGTAGTCAGTGCGTTGGGCATCAAGTCTTTCAATGGCTTTGGCGATCAACTTTCTGCCAATGCCGGATTTCCGGAGTTCCCGCCGGATCGCCAGCGACCGCACTTCCAAAAGATCGCTGCCGAAATCCCGCACTGCCATACAGCCCAGAAGATTACTGTTTTCATCCACTGCCACGGTAAAGTTCTTGAGATAAAATGCTATATCCTCTTCGCTGCGGTCAAGCAAGACGCCTTCGGCAGCGTAATCGTGCAGTAAAAGATGTATATTGCGTATGTCCGGCAATTCAGCCGGACGCAATATGACTTGTTCACTCATGGAGAAAACTCATTTTTCTTCGGTCGGAGCTTCTTCAATAGCTTCGGCAACCTGACCGATCTTGCGGAACTTTTCGTAACGCTGTTCACGCAATTTGGCGGCACTGAGCTTTTTGAGTTCAGCAAGATTCTTTTCCAGCGACGCTTTCAAAAGTTCGGCAGCTTTGTCGTAATCCACATGGGCCCCGCCCATAGGCTCACTGATAACTTCGTCAGCTACGCCCAGTCTGGTCAAATCCGCAGCGGTAAGTTTCAGTGCTTCAGCCGCCCGGGGGGCAAAGGAGCGGTTTTTCCAGAGAATAGCCGCACAGCCTTCGGGGGTGATGACCGAGTAGTAGGCATTTTCCAGCAGCAATATCTTATTGCCCACGCTGATACCCAACGCTCCGCCGGAACCGCCTTCGCCGATAACTACGCAAATCACCGGCACGCTCAAGCCGAACATTTCCCGCAAGTTCACCGCAATAGCTTCGCCGATGTGCCGTTCTTCGGAAGCCACACCGGGGAATGCTCCGGGCGTATCAATAAAAGTAATGATCGGCACACCTGCCCGGTCTGCCATATTCATAAGCCGCATAGCTTTGCGGTAGCCTTCCGCACTGGGCCAGCCGAAGTTGCGGAACAAATTTTCCCGCATATCTCTGCCCTTCTGGGTTCCCACCACCATCACCGGTTTGCCGTTGAAACGGGCAAAACCGCCGACGATGGCTTTATCGTCAGCAAAACGGCGGTCGCCGTGAAATTCCATAAAATCCGTAAAAATGCGGCTGATGTAGTCCAAAGCATAGGGCCGTTCCGGATGACGGGCCAGCTGCACCCGCTGCCAGCTGGACAAATTGGCGTAGGTGTTGCGGATGGTTTCGTCCAACTGCTCTTCCAGCATTTTCACACAGTTAGCCATGGCATCGCCGGGATGGGCGGTGCTGATCTCAGAAAGTTCCCGGAGTTTGGTTCTGAGTTCTGCGATCGGTTTTTCAAAATCCAGATAAAATTCAGCCATTATTTGCTTGCTCCCAAGCTGTATATTTATATTAAAAATTCATTTATTATACAAATCAACTCTTATAATATACAGTTTTAGACGGTTTTTTGCAACAAAAACAGCAAAAAAAAGTTGCAGAAGTACAAATCAGGATTATATTGCCAACAGAACACCAGTACGAAAGGAGCCGTTTATGAGTGAAAAGATCCCCCCGAAAGTCAATCCCGCCAACCATCCTGCCCGTCAGAGTTTTGCTTCCAGCATCGAGCACTCGCACTTTGACGCCTGGCGGGTCTTCCGCATCATGTCCGAATTTGTGGAAAGCTTTGAAGATATGGCGGAAATCGAAACGCCCCTTATTACGGTTTTCGGTTCGGCACGCACCCCCCAGGATCACCCCTACTACCAGCAGGCGGAAACGCTGGGCAGACTGCTGGCGGAAAACGGTTACGGCGTGCTTACTGGCGGCGGCGGCGGGATCATGGAAGCCGCTCACAAAGGAGCCTTTGCTGCGGGCGGCGAAACCGTGGGCTTGAACATCGTTCTGCCTCATGAACAGCGGCCCAATCCCTACCAGACCAAGTCGCTGAACTTCCGCTATTTCTTTGTGCGGAAAGTCAATTTCCTCAAATACACCGTGGGCGTATTCATTTTTCCCGGCGGTTTTGGAACCATGGATGAGTTTTTTGAATCTCTTACTTTGGTGCAGACCAACAAGGTCAACCGCATACCCCTGATTCTGGTGGGCAAAGAGTTCTGGAGCGGGGCGGTGAAGTGGATAGACGAAACGCTGGGCGGCTCCGGATATATCTCGCCGGAAGATACTGAACTCTACCACATCGTAGACAGTGCCGAAGAGGGTATGGAATATCTGAAAGATTGCCTCCGGTTCGGCGTGACCGGAACCGTCAAGTACGATATTTGAATTTAGCTCAAAAAGTTTGACAAATACCGATTTGGATGTATATTAAAGAATAGGTTGTTGATCGGATACGCGATCCGGTCAGCGAGCAAGAACAACCTGAAATCCTTAAGGAGAAGTAGAAAATGGCTGCTAAAGTTGACACCTCTGCCTGCGCCGGTTGCGGCGTGTGCGTGGCCGCCTGCCCGGTCGAAGCTATCGAAATCGTGGACGGCGTCGCCAAGATCGACGAAGAAAAATGCATCGAATGCGGTGCTTGCGTCGGCGAATGCCCCTGCGGTGCGATCTCTCTGTAATTTTTACAAAGATCGGAAAAAAGCTCTGCCGGAAACGGTGGGGCTTTTTGCGTTTTAAACGCTCCGCATTCGCGGGCGATACGGTTGATGGCGGCTTTATTGGGATGTTTTGGGAAATTTTGAGAGGGATTGGGAATTTTTGAGAACATTGCCGCCAACTGGCACCACATTGTGCGTAGCAGCTGGCATTACCCGGTGCATGGCTTACGGGGCTTGTTGCGGTGCATTATCACGAAGCTTTACCCCCAAATCCTTCCCGATATTTCACAATCTTACTGCACAAAAAAACCGCCCCTTTTTGAGGGACGGTTTTTGCTTTGTTTACCGGGAAATCAATAGTTTTTAGCTTCGATTTCAAAGTAGGCTCTGGGGTGCTTGCAGACCGGGCAGAGTTCGGGGGCACTTTCGCCGGTGTGGATGTGTCCGCAGTTGCGGCATTCCCAACGGTTTTCGCCGACCTTGGTCCAGACTTCGCCCTTTTCCACATTGGCGGCCAATGCACGATAGCGTTCTTCGTGACGCTTTTCGATCTGGGCAACTGCAGCAAACTGGGCGGCGAGTTCGTCAAAACCTTCTTCTTTTGCCACTTCGGCAAAGTTCTTATACATTTCGGTCCACTCTTCGTGTTCACCGGCGGCGGCATCCAGCAGATTTTCGTAAGTTGTGCCGATACCGTGGAACGCCTTGAACCAGAGTTTTGCATGTTCTTTTTCGTTGTTGGCAGTGGCTTCAAACAGAGCTGCGATCTGTTCGTAGCCTTCTTTTTTTGCCTTGCTGGCATAGTAGCTGTACTTGTTGCGGGCCTGTGACTCACCGGCAAAAGCGTACATCAGATTGGCTTCGGTTTTGCTTCCTTTGAATTCCATAACTTTTTCCTCCTGAATTTGGGGTTCTATTTTTACAAAATCCGCTGCACCGTGTTTGCACAACGGACAAATATAATCTGCGGGCAATTCTGCTCCTTCATACTCAAAGCCGCACACCGAACACCGCCAGATAGTCGGTAGTTCAACGGCTGTTTCCACTTTTTTAAATGCTTCAGCAGGGCGTTTGCACAAGGGGCATTTGTAATCTGCGGGCAAATCCGCACCTTCATACTCATAGCCGCAAACACTGCACTGCCAAATAGTTTTGACCGCCGCCGGTTGGGCTGCCGGCTGGGGCTTGATCTTACGGTGATAGTATGAATAAGTTGCCGTTTCGGCAGCTTTATTCAGCATTTTCATATCCACCGCTTCGGCAATGAAGAGTATGTGGCTGGATAAATCCACACGCTCAACCACCCGGCAGGAAAAACAACTGTTGGCGTTTTCCGTTATATAATAAAGACCGTTATCGGTACGGGGCAGTTCCAAGCCGGTGAATTTATCGGTCAATTTACCGGACTGAAAGCCGAACCGTTTGAAAACATCGAACTTGACACCTTCGTCCAGAACTGTAATATTGAATTCCCCGCTGCGGTCAACGAGTTCGCAGCTGTAATTGCTTTTGCTGACCGACACACCAAAACGCAGCGGCGAACTTGCCAGCTGAACAAAAGTGTTGACGATACAGCCGTTATCTTTGCCGTTGGCACGGCTGGTCAAAACATACAAACCGTAACCGATCTTCTGTAAAGCATCATTATCCATTTGATCCACCCATTCCTTATTTGAAAACTGCTATTGCTCCGGCTGAAATCATCAGCACATACACTGCCGCCATTATCCGGCACCGAAAGAGGGCTTTTTCCCGCTCTCTGCCCGGAGCAAATCCGGCTACTCTTATACAGCTTTGTGTATGCCGGTAGCGGGCAAGTTTTTTCTGCCCCGGCGAGCGTTGTGCTGTTTTATTTGCCATAAAAATTTATCTCCAACCCAAATAAACTATCAATGCCGCAATTATTGCCGATACTCCTACTACCACGCCCAGACTCAATGCCAAAGCCCAGCCTTTTTTGAGCATGGTTTTGAAATCCTCAACCGCCGGAGCAGCTTTTTCTTCTGCGGCACTGCCGGAATTATTTTCGGCTAAAAGCAATTCGATCTCGCCATCGCAGGAGTAAAACGCCAGCCGCTCCTGATCGATGGCACGGAAGCGTTCGCCCAACTCCACTTGCGAAAGGTTCTCGCTGTCGGAGATACGCAGTTTTTCCAGATTGTTCTTCCGGAGTTCCAGCTGACTGATCAAAGAATTTATCCCGTTAATGGTTTGATCTAATTTAGCTTTTTTCACTTCCAGCTGCCGCATACGCCGCACCAGCCGCTGCTCGTAATCGCTGTGCAGCTGACAGGTTTGTTCCCGGCGGCGTTCCAGAGCTTGTGCCGCCCGTTCTGCCGAAGAAGTTTCTCGGGCACTGGTTGCCGAAGCATTTTTGCTGACCGGTGCCGAAACACCATTAACGATAGAGTCTTTGGGTACGACTTCTTCCACGCTTTTGAGTTTTCCGCGTAAATTCACCAATTTATCGCTTAAATAATCCACACGGTTGTTCATAACACAATTCTCCTTGAGTGAAGAAATATAATTCAAAAATTGTTTTCTGCAAGTCAATAAAGTGCTGTCAAGTTACATTTTTAAAGAAAAAATTTAACTCCTGCCTTGCACTCTGCCGCCAGCTCCGGCAGATCATCGGCAATAGCTCCTGTATCGCCGAAACGCTCTTGAGCAAGTTCACCCGCCAAGCCGTGCAGAAAAACTCCCCGGCAGACCGCCTGCCTGACCTTGCCGGAACTTGTTTCTTTGCCCAAACCGGCAATTTCCGCGGCGATCAAACCCGTAAGCACATCGCCGCTGCCCGCTGTGGCAAGTGCTGGTGTACCGCTGGTGTTGATCCATACTTTATTGTCAGGTTCAGCAATCAGGGTGCGGGCACCTTTAAGCACAGTTATTGAGTTGTAAGCCTTTGCAAGATAACGGGCAAAGGCTATTTTATCGCCGTTAAAAGTTATGCCTGCACTGCGGGCGAGCCTTTGAGCTTCGCCCCAGTGGGGAGTCAATACAGTGGGGTACCGGCGACTCCGGAAAAGTTCCGGCATTTGAGCGGCAAAAAACAATGCATCGGCATCAAGCAGCAACGGTTTTTCCATTGCCACCAAACCGGCAATAAACTCTTTGGTGCATAGATTTCTGCCCATGCCGGGCCCGGCGGCTATACAGTTGGCTTTTTCGCTGTCGGCTTTGACATATTCAAGCGATTTTTGGTCAAACGCCCCATTCCCGGCGGCGATCCCCACGGGTATAATGCTCAAACAGCCACTACCCGGCTGAACGGCAAAAGGTACCAGTAAACGCACCAGCCCCGCTCCCCCACGCAAAGCACTGCGGGCGGTGAGGTATGGAGCTTGAAAATACTCCCTGGAGCCGCCAGCAATTAATACACTGCCTCGCTGATATTTATGCACATTACGGGGCAGCTCCGGCATGGTCGAGCGGTACCACTGCAAACTGGCAGCAAAAATATCACTGTTATTTTCCGGAGCCAACTCCAGCGGCAGATCAACTTTCCGGAGCAAGCCGGAATTTTCTGTGCCCTCTTCAGTAAAAAGTATATCCTTGAAGGCCCCGATGGCGGCAGTCATATCGGCTTTTACCGCCACATCGGCACCCAGTCCGCTGGCAAGATCCACTGCAAATACCGGCTGCTTGCTTTGATTGATACGAGTGATCAAACTTTTGTATGGGTCCCGCATCGGCTGGGAGCAACCGGTACCCAACAGGGCATCCACGATCAGGTCATACTTATTTATGACCACCTGGTTTGCCAACATTACTTTTACCTTGCCGGGGAGTTTTTCAAAGTAAAATCTGCTGGCAGCCGAGAGTTTTTCCGGCTCCATTGCCAAAGCCAGAACCACTTCCGCAGCCAGCTTTTCTGCCAGCAGCGACGCCATGACCACGCCGTCGCCGCCATTGTTGCCGTGTCCGGCAAAGATGACCACCCGGCGGAAATTCCGGTAGCGGCTGCTGAATTCCAGAAAATACTCCGTACAGCCGCTGCCTGCAATATACATAAGTTCTATGGGGTCGGCAAGTTGAGATGCAAAATTAGTTTGCTCCCACAAACGCATGGCTTCTGAAGTTATCACCAGTTCCATAATCAACTCCTTGATGCAAAAAATCCATGCTTATAAAATACAATATTTCGCCAAAAAAGCAAGAGTTTATAACTGCATTTTGCATCTTCCGGCGTGAAAAAAAGCCGCTGCATTTTTCTGCAGCGGCTTTTGTTATGTTTACAATAAGGGTCGGTACTTGAGGAGGGGGAAAAGACCTTTTAAGGAAAGGTCCTTTTCCCCCTCCTCAAACTCCACCCCCTTTTTCCAAACCTTTTCCCGGCATTTATCTATTTGCTCTGCAAATAGATAAATGCCATTCAAGTTTTAAAAAAGTTCCAATACAAAAGTTGATCATAAAGATTTTTACTGAACTACCCGTATTGGGAAC
>JAZSHD010000154.1:0-5377 GCA_045533055.1 Victivallaceae bacterium
CGGGGGCTACGCCCCCTTAGAGCGATTTTGCAACTTGTTGCAAAATCGTCCTCAAACGCCGGATGGCTTCGCTCAACTCCGGTCGGCTTCGCGGCATTTTGCCGCTCGGTTTGCAGGAAATTATCCTGCAAACTCCCCTCCCATGCGTTCGCGGGGCTGACCGCCCTTGTTGCTGTTGGCAAACGACATCAACAAGTTTTGCAACAGCCGCTCTGCGTTTTACGCCATATCAGCCAGTACTGCGTCGGGCAGGGCGTCAATGGCTTTGATCTTGGCGGTGCGGTTGTCCGGCAAGGTCACGGCGTCGCCCACCTGGTGCATACGCAAAACTTCGCCAAGTTTGGTTTTGTAAGAGAGATAGTTTTTATCCGGATCGCCATCCCAGGCTCCCAGGAAGTAGTATACTTCGTCAGCGGCTCCGGCGATTTCCAGCGTTACTGTTACGCCCAAATCCACATAGCCGGCAGGCTTGATTGTGGAAAAATCCAGAGCGTTGACTCTTGCCAGATCCCGTTCCAGCTCGTTGCGGCGGCGGGTAAGGAAGTTTCTCCGTTCCTTGGCGGCATCAAATTCGGCATTTTCCCGGAAGTCCCCGTGGGCACGGGCAGTTTTTAGTGCTTCCCGGTTTTCCGGCTGATGGATGTTGATGATGTCATGCAATTCCTGCACCAGTTTGCGATGCGATGCCAAACTGGTGTAGATGGCTTCTTCCACTGCCGGAGCCGGTTCCTGACCTGCACCCCCGGCGTTGAGCAATTTGCTGCCGGCACCGGCTTCCAAATGCTCTTTGATAGCGGTGCTGTAACGGGAGAGCTTGACCAGCAAACTCTGGCGTTCGCCGGTGGTAAAGGTCGAAGCACCTGCCAGTGCTGCTACCAGTGCCGGTACATCACTGCCAGCAGTCTGCACGATATATTTCTGGAACTCTTCTTTATCCAGCAAAAGCGTGTGCAGTTCCCGCTGGGCGGCACCCCACTCTTTGGGAAGACGGCTGTAATTGAGGCTAACCACCACATTTTCCAGCTTGATAAGTTCTTCCAAAGCCGGATGTTTTTTGCGGTTTTTCCAAGCCCAGAGCAGCAGGTCGGCTGTGGTCAAAGGCGGATTGGCAAACACCAGATCAATAAGTTCGGCATCCAGCTGTTCGGCACATACATTTATGCTTTTCAAAGGCAGTCTTACTGCCATGTAGGTCAAATATTCATCATCAAAGACTGCAATGGTCGCTTTGGCAAGTTTGCTGGAAATTTTAACTGCCAATGTACCCCAGACTTCCAGATCTTCCAACTTGGCATTGGTTGGATCCTGCGGCCAGAAAGAAGCTTTGCCTTTCAGCGGAGCAAACACCTCTTCCCAAGCCGCAGCTTGAGCCCGGTCGGTGATCTTGGCAATGACTCCGCAAAGCATTTTTGCTTCCCGGACGGCAATTTCGGGCTTGAGTTTAGTGAAAAATGCGGCAAAAGCGTTGATCATTGCTTCGTCGATTTCACTGGAACCGGCTTTGATTTCTTCGTCCAGCAAAAGATCCATTTCTTTCAGACTGCGGGCGGTTGCTGCACAGCGTTTGGCAGGGGCTGCCGCTGTCTGCGGAGCACTGGAGCTGTTGAACCAGCTTTCAAAAATTTCCGCAGTCATCGGCTGCGGGGTAAGCATGCGTTCTGCCATCGTGCGGATAGCTCCATCGCTTATATGCACTACGCTTTCGCTATTCACTATATTGCGGAAATCAGTTCCGGAGAGCTGGAACAGCTTCGCCGGAGTCGTAAGTTTATTGGTGGCCACCGAATTTTTGAAGAAATATCCGCGGGTCAGCATTTTATCCAATCCTACTGCCAGCGAGCCGCCTTCGTTCAAATTGATTGCAGCTGTGGCGTTCAGAGCGTCAATATTGGTGATGATGCCCCATTTGCCGGATTCAATGATGTAAGTTACAATACCGGACTTTATTGCCATAAGCCGTTCCAAACGGCGGACAATTTCGTTGGGGTGTACCGAATTATCCCGCAAGCCCAAAGCACGCAATACGCCCAACTTTGCCAGGTAGGGCGGCAAAACCGCTTTTACCGAATCGGCAAGCACCTGCCGGAATACCGGACTGTCCGGGATCCGCATTTTTGCAATCTTCAGACAAAAATTTGCCTGTTCAAAATCCGGCTCTTCCGGAAAGTTATCCCAAAGCAGCTGAAAAGATTCAGCAAAACTTCCAAGATCACTGCCGTTGGTTTCGTTGAGGTTGTTGTAAAGGGCATTAAGGTTGGCACTGCTGCAGTCTTCAGCAGTCTTGAACAATAACTCTTCGGTAGTCATAAACACACACTTCCACTCTAAATTTGTGATGATTTTAGATAATATATCGCCAAAATTGTCTATGTGCAACACCATACTGTAACTTTTTTGCCAAAAAAGCGTGTAAAATAGTGGAAAATAACCCGGCATTGGGTTATAGTATTCAATCTGGCGGACTTTACGGCAATATATGATCACAACACGGGAGCCGTCGTCAGGGAAGGCAGTTTGATTTTATGACAGATAAAAGTACAATCAAAGACAATCAGAAACGCAGATGGTTTTTTATGCCCACTTTGGATGGGTATATTTTCCGGGAATTTATGATCAAATTCTCCATTCTGCTGTTGGTTTCCAGCATACTTTTTCTTTTGAGCGATGTGCTGGACGATTTGTCGGACTTTATGGACAACGACGCTTCGTGGCGGCTTTATGTGCCTTATTTTCTTTTGAAAATGCCCGGCAACATCAGATTTGTGCTGCCCATTGCCACCTTGCTGGGCTGTATGTGGACAATGGCAACTTTCGGGAAAAATATGGAAGTTACTGCTATGCGGGCTTCCGGGGTGTCGCTTTTCCGCTGCGGATACTCGATTCTGGCAGTTGGTTTGATAACCACTTTTTTCAATATCTGGTTCAACGAAGGTTTGGTGCCTTACACCGAGCGGCGGGCGGGCAATCTGCTGGCAATCGGTTCCGGGAATGTCAAAAAAATGACTATTGAGGATCAGAAACTTACCTACCGCAGCCCCGATAAACGCCGCACTTGGCTCTTTCAGCTGCCCGAAGAATCTGACGGGGCATTGGGCGTTGCCGGTAAAGACGGCAAGCAATACGATGTCTCTGTAAAATTCTACCGCAACGACGGCTCGCTGGAAAAGGATCTGACCGCTAAAAATGCCATTTACAAAGATGGTTTGGGCTGGGTTTTTGAAAATCTTTCCATAACCGAATACAGCTCCGACGGTTTGTTTGCCAAGCCGGCGAAGAAGCTGGCAAGTTTCCGGCTCTCTCCGGAAGAAGCTATGGAAACCCCGGTGGATATACAGTATTCGGTAAAACCGGTGGAAGATTTGCCCAGCTGGGTGATTTTTGATCTGGTAGTGAGAACCAAAGAGATGTCCCAGCGGAGCAGAAATGTTTACTGGACGGTGTTTTTCTACCGGCTGGCGTTCCCGTGGTCGTGCTTTCTGGCTTGCTTTCTGGGTATACCATTGGCGACCAAAAGCGAGCGTACCGGTATATTGTCTTCCATCGTAACTGCGGTGGTGATCATTGTAGCATACATCGTGGTTGCCGAAATCTTTCTGGTGCTGGGCAAACAGGGTTATGTAACGCCCATGATCGCCGGGCTGGCTCCTACGGTGGCATTTATCGCTTACGGCGTTGACCGGGTTGTGCGGAATCAGGCGTAAAAATGTATTTAAGACTGGAAAACTTCCGGGTAGATGCCCTGAAAATACCCTTTGCTGCGGAGTATGTGGACGAAAATCTCCACAGCGTACTTGCCGAAACGCTGGAAATTCCGGCTAATGCCCTCTCGACTGATTACCGCATCCGTGCCAAAAGCATCGACTCCCGCCGGGGCAATCCCCAGTTGATCTACACGATAGATGTGGAAATAAAGGATGCCTTCGCTCAAAGTGCCGCCGATTTCGGAGCGGTTTTAAGCGAAGAAGAATTTTTAAGCTCTACTTTGGGTGCTATGCCCGAAATACCTGATCGCAGCAATGTTTTGCGTAATCCCATTGTGGTCGGTACCGGCCCGGCGGGCTTGCTGGCGGCGTGGTATCTGGCAAAAGCCGGAACTGCTCCGCTGGTGCTGGATCGTGGCTTTGATATTGATACAAGGTACCGCGATTGCGAAGAATTTTTTGCCCAACGCACACTTGACAGCGAAAGCAATCTTTTGTTCGGTGCCGGTGGTGCCGGAACATTTTCCGACGGCAAACTCTATACAAGGGTGCATGATCCCCGGGCGGATTTAGTTTTGCAAGTTTTGCTGGCTGCCGGTGCCCCGGCGGATACAGCTTACCTCAAACGCCCCCATCTGGGCAGCGATCTGTTACGCAATATCGTAAAAAATCTCCAGAAAATGATCGAAGAAGCCGGCGGAACTTTCCGTTACGGTGCCGCCGTCAGCGATTGCATTGTGGAAAATAATGTGTGCAAAGGCGTGGTGCTTGCCAATGGCGAAAAAATCTATGCCCCCAAAGTGATTTTTGCTCACGGGCTGGGCGGCAGAAATCTGACTTTGATGCTGACGAAATATCTGGAGTGGGAGATGAAAGGTTTTCAGCTGGGCTTCCGGGTGGAACACTTGCAGGAGTTTGTGGACTTCCGGCAATACCGCTTTTCGCCCCGTCCGGCGGCACTGCCCGCTGCAGAATATAATATGATAAGCAAGTCGCCGCAGAAGATCGCCGGGGAGGGCGTGACCACTTTCTGCATGTGCCCGGGGGGAGAGATCGTCCCCGCCACCGGCTGGGCTGGTCAGCTTTGCAGCAACGGCATGAGCTTGCACGCAAGAGATGGCAGATTTGCCAATTCAGCAGTAATCACCACACTGGACGGCAAAGAATTTGCTTCGCCCCAAGCGGCATACGACTTTTTAAGCGAACTGGAAAAACGCTGCTTTGCTGCCGGCGGCAGGGATTACACTTTTCCCGCCCAAAGTATAAAATCGTTTATGCGAAAAGAAAAAGGCTTGAAAAACTTTGAAACCTCCGTCCGCTTGGGCTTGAAATCAGCTGCTTTACACGATTTGATACCCCCAAAAGTATTTGAACGCTTTTCTTTGGCATTCAAACACTTCGATAAACTTATGCACGGTTTTGCCGACGGCAACTGCGTAGGGTTGGAAAGCTGCGTATCCAGCCCGGTAAGACTTAAACGCGACCCCGAAACCCTGTGCAGTTCCTGTCAGAATCTCTATGTAGCCGGCGAAGGTGCCGGCTACGCCGGAGGCATAGTATCCGCCGCCATAGACGGCATAAAAACAGCCGAAAAAGTTGTGGGAAAATAGGGTATAGACGCTTGGGGAAGAGGGAAAAACCTTTTCAGGAAAGGTTCTTTCCCTCTTCCCCAAACC
>JAZSHD010000188.1:0-2961 GCA_045533055.1 Victivallaceae bacterium
TCTTTACTGTTAATCAACCGATATTGGGTACAGAGCTTATTGAAAACAGCACCGGTTATGCAGCAGAGCCCTGCTCAATTCTTCAGCAGGATCGAAAGCAGAGCCAGCTCTTGATTGATCAGCATTTCGTCATTTAATGTAAGCCATTCGCCCAGCCAGCCCAGCCGGGTGGCGGCAATCATTTCCGGCAGGAGATCCCAGGCACTTTCCGGCATAAAACCGTTGCGGTAAAGCGTATTCTGCAATGCTGTAACTGCAGGTGACGAAAGATTTTCCGGGTCATCCATGGCAAGACAGCCAATCAAAAGAGCCATATCATAGCCGGGGAATTTCAATCCGGCAAACTCCCAATCAATAACCGCCTGAATTTTTCCGCCGGCAGTAAGAATGTTGCCCGGGTGGTAATCGCCGTGAGCAAACATGCTTCCGGCTGTGCGTTCCCATTTGAAAAACTTTGTCAGCAGCGTGATGATTTTATTGAGTTCGCCAACTATTGAAGGCATTGATCTTTCTGCGTGAGCCAAAAGATTCGGCAGAAAATCCAACATGTAAAAAGGCACATTGGGCATGGGCGGCGGAGTGTCAGAACCATGGATGGAATCCTTAATCTGCAAAAGGAATTCTGCCCATAAAAACCCGTGATCCGGATTTTCCGCAAAGGCTGTGCGGGGAACATTTTCTGCCGGGATATAGGGCCTTATCTGCCAAAAAAGCCCGTTATGCTCCGCTCCATGTTCTCCGGAACGGGTGCGGCAGAAAGGGTGAACGGCTTTGATTTGCCTTCCGGCAAAAAATTCTAAAAGCTTGTTTTGCCGTATCTGCATTTGCTGTTTACCCAAACTGTAACCTTCAGCAATATAAGAACTGCCGCCGTCATCGCGGAAAAGAAATCTGGTTTCGCTCCGGTTTGGGCTGCCGGTAATAAGGTTTTTTTCGCCCAGGCAGGAAAAGTTCATGGGCCAGAAAGCAATAATTTTTTCTTCATTCATAACAAGTGCCGTTGGCTTAAAAATCTTATTTCATAACATTGTGTCACAGCAAAAACTGCCTGCCCGGAGATTTTTATCATATCTCATCAGCGTTTGCAATATAGCTTTTTTAAACATTTTTTCAAACAAGAAAGTCTGAAAAACAGCATTTTTCAGATAAAAAACCAATAAAACTCTGTTTTCAGTGTCAGTTTAAGCATATAACCTTGCTGCAGATTTAAATGTTTTCTTGAAATACTGAATTGAAAATAGTTTTATGCAGTGTATATTACAGCAGGAGTAGAGGTTATAAGAGAGATCGCTGCCAGTACTGTATGCAAATATGATTTGCACCTTACCGGTATAAACTTTGAGCAGAAAACCGGACAAACCGCCAGTTGGACTTGCGAAACGGTTCAGTGGTAAATACATAAATCCTTTTGCGGGAGAAATAATATATGAAAATAGCGTGGTTCAAACACAATATCACGCCGGAGATCGGCACCCGGGTATCGGGTTACGGCATGGAAGATGTAACTTTTTCCAGGTGGAGCGACCTTTTGATGACCGGGCTGCTGGCGGATGACGGCGAAAGAAAAGTTTTGCTCATAAGTTTTGACCTGCAGTGTATGGATATAGAGTACATATATAAATTCCGCAAGCTCTGCGGCGATATTCTTGCCATACCGCCCGAAGCGGTGATGTTGACTTTTACCCACACTCACGGCGGCCCCCAAACCAACTGCGAAGCAGGTTTTGCCGACCACTTGAATATACCTTATATGGAAATGCTGGAAGCTGCTCTTACTGAAGAGTGCCGCCGTTTGTCAGAAAACCCGCAATCCGTGGAGTGCAGCACATATTTTTACAGCATCGAAGTTGATGAAAACCTCAACCGCCGGGTGGTATCAAGAGATAATCACGCCGCATTCCTCCCCCACAATGCCGAATTGCGGAAACTTGCCAACGGATTTGCCGATAAGGAGTTGGGCAGTTTGATATTTATCCCCGCTGAAAAAGGCAAAGAGCGTTTTCCACTGTATATCATAGGCAACTACGCAGCTCACCCGCTGGCGGCACATCCACTGGGTACCGGGGCACGGCGGATCTCGGCAGACTACCCCGCACCCTTCCGGGAATATATCACTGAAGAAACCGGGGCGGAAGCCATGTTTGTCAGCGGGGCATGCGGCGATATGATCCCCAAAAAAGATGAACTGGGCAGCAACGGTGCTGAAGCCATGGGCCGCAGTCTGGCAGAAGGAATCTTCCGCAGTTTGCTCGACGCCACCCGCAACCCGGAGCGATTCTGCATGAACTCCCCAAAAGTGGGGGCACTCTGCCGGAGTTTGACTGTTCCGCTGCGAAGTTTGTACCGCAACAAGCCGGATATGCTCCCCGACCGGGATCTGGGCAAGGATGATATTACCTTGGAGATCCAGTGCCTTGCCATTGGCGATGTATGTTTTGTGGGAGTCCCCGGCGAATGGTGTGCCGAATTGGGTGCGGAAGTAAAGTGGCACGGAGCTTTCCGGAAAAATTTCATTGCGTTCGGAGCCACCGGGTATCAGGATTACATGTGCCCTGGTAATTTCATCCTGCAGGGTGGGTACGAAGCAAGAAAACAGCATTTTCCGCCCCGGTACTCCATAGCCATGGTGAAAACCGCTGTGGATGCCACTTACGATCTGCTGGAAGAGCTGTATCCGGAACTTGCCGGTGATTCCGGAGAGTGCCAGACCTTAAACAACCAATTCAAGCTGAAAACAGAACCGATCCGGCAGTTTTGATTGGTAAAAAATCTTTTTGTGGTATATTACAAGCTCAAAACAATATCAAATAAAGGTTTTTTATTGATGGCTCTGTTCCCAATATCGGTTGATTAACAGTAAAGATGTTGAATAAAATCTTTTCAAAACTTAAAGGGCATTTATCTATTTGTGTAACAAATAGATAAATGCCAATAAAAGGTTTGGAAAAGGGTGATGGGGTT
>JAZSHD010000010.1:0-40076 GCA_045533055.1 Victivallaceae bacterium
GGCGTAAATGAACCTTCCAACTGCTCTTATGTACATCAATTCCGCAAAAAATAATTTGACCTTTGAACGAAAGTGTGCTACATTGTGTCATGGCTGATGTCTCCTTTTTCAATGGATTACTGTTTGCGAAATGTAAGCTACAACATTGTCGCCTTTGTTACACAGTATCACATTTTTGAGAATCAGCCACTTTTTTACGACAAAATGTTTCCTTTTAACATAGCAACTCAAGACCCCAGCTATTATCCCCAGCCATTATTTTTCTTTCCAGAAAAATAGTGCCAGCGTTGCGGCTATGACTGCACCGGTGAGTTTGGTTGTGAGCATGGGGAAGATCAGGTGGCTTGCTTCGGCGCTGCAATATGCCAGGTGGTCACCCAGCGCGTATGCTCCGCAGGAGAGGAATGCACAGTTGAGCATCTTGCCTTTGGGCGACATCTTTTTCAGGGCCGCCATGGTAGGTATGGCGTTGGCAAGGGTGGTCAAAAATCCGATGGCGGAAGTTTCGTCAAACTCTTTATTCTGCTTGCCAAGAGAGAGTATTTTCTTCAAAAGTCTGGTCAAAAGTTCAGTGAAAACATAAACTCCTCCCAGCATGACGGCAATAAAACCGATGATTTTTACCGCTTCGCCCACCGGAGTTATGCCGGAAAGAGGCTTGCCAGCAAGCTCCATAAACAAAGCAATGGTAATGCCGGCAAGCGAAATAAACTCCATGGCTTTGGCAAAAATCCGCAGTGCTCCGGTCAAAAGTTCCGGCACCAGATAAAGCAGCAGTGCCGCTGTAAAAGCCAAAATCAAAAGGGGCGGCATCTGCCGGAGAATAAACATTACATCATACCGGGCAGATAATCCGCCGATAAACAGAGCAAGGGGCATGGCGATAATGCCGTACATCAAACCTTTGAAATAGTAGGCGTGATCTTCTTTATCCAGCAAAACAAATATCAGCGGCATGGAAACGATGTTTGCCCCCACGATGCTGCCTAAAAGCATGCCGCCGAAGCCCCCGGCAGCAGGAACTTTTGCCAGACTTTGAGCTAAAGGGTAAGCTCCGTTGTCATTGGCTAACAGCATACCGGCAGCCAAAGCCGGATCGGCACCCAGCGACTCAAAGAGGGCGGAAGCCGCCGGAGCCAGCACCCGGGCAAGCCAGGGCGATAAAACCAGAAATCCCGCCATGGTAAGGAAAAGCGGTCCGAAAGTCTGCAAGCCATCAGTAAACTTTTTACCCAAGCTGAGTCTGCCGCCGCAAAAATAGTCAGCAGCCCCCACAGCAAAGGTAAAGCCGAAAACCATCAATAAAATCCGTTCAGGTGTAAACATAAGCCCAAAGAAAAATCGTTGTTGAAATTGTTTTGAGTTAATATAACACAACTTTACAGATTTATCAACTGCTTATTTGAAAAACTCTTCTTTTGGTGCTATATTATAATTTTCAATTATTTACAAAAAAAGGGATGTGTTTTTATGGAAACTCTTTACAATGGTTTGATGTATCTTACCGGGTGGCCCTTGGCACTGGTGCTTATTCTGGGCGGACTTTATTTTACTGTGCGTACCGGCTTTGTTCAGCTGCGGATGCTTAAAGATGCCATCAGGGTCATCAGGGAAAAACCGGCAGTTGCCGGGAGCGTATCTTCCTTCGGGGCTTTGATGATCTCCACGGCTTCCCGGGTGGGTACCGGCAATATCATCGGGGTTTCCACGGCTATTTGCATTGGCGGGGCAGGGGCGGTCTTCTGGATGTGGCTTACTGCCCTTATCGGCGGAGCTTCGGCTTTTGTTGAATCCACTCTTGCCCAGATTTATAAGCGGAAAAATCCCGACGGTTCCAGCTACGGCGGCCCGGCTTGTTACATCGAAACAGCATGCCGCAGCAAATTTCTGGCAATCGTTTTTGCACTGGCTCTGATTTTTACTTATGGTGTAGGGTACAACATGCTTGCATCGTACAATCTGCAAAGCTCCTTTGAACGGTTCAGCTTTTACAAGCCCTACTGGTGCTGGATCTTTGGCGGTATTACTGCGGCACTCTTTCTTTTTACCATGCTTGGCGGCAGCAAGCGGCTGGTCAAAGTTACCGGTATGCTGGTGCCTTTTATGGGGATAGCCTATGTGCTTTTTGCGGTGATCGCTCTGATCGTCAATGCCGGAAATCTCCCGGCAATGATCGTGGAGATCTTCCGCAGTGCTTTTGACTTTAAGGCGATCTTCGGCGGCTTTGCCGGTTCGGTCTTGATGATGGGGCTCAAGCGTGGGCTGTACTCCAACGAAGCGGGTATCGGTTCGGCACCCAATGCGGCGGCGGCGGCTTCGGTATCCCACCCGGTAAAACAGGGATTGGTACAAATGCTTTCGGTCTTTATTGATACAAATATACTTTGTACTGCCACGGCTCTGATGTGCCTTTCAAGCGGTGTAAAGTTCGATAAATCCGTTGCCGGGGCACCTTATGTGCAGAACGCTCTGGAAAGCACCTTCGGTATGACGGGGCCGGTCTTTATTGCTGCGGCAATGATCCTTTTTGCCTTTACCACATTGTTGGGCAACTTCTACTATGTGGAAGTTTGTTTTGCCTATATTTTCGGCAAGATGCCCGGCAAAGTTACTTTGAACATCATCCGCATAATTGGCGGTATACTCATCTTTTTCGGTGCGGCAATGCCCATGGATATAGCCTGGGGGATTGCTGATATAGCCCAGTGCATACTGGCATTCATCAATATACCCGTGTGTGCAGCGATCGGTTCAGTGGCATATATTGCATTGAAAAACTATTCAACTCAACGCAAACAGGGCATTGAACCGGTGTATAACGCCAAAGATAATGCTGTCAAAGAACTTACTGACTTCTGGAAATAAGAGTTTTGCCGTTAAAATAATACTTACACGGTATCCATTTCAAAGTTTTCCAGCCGGAAGCGGCGGCACTTTTTTACGATGATGCTGCTTTCCCGGTCGCTGGGGGCGGTCTGGATATACTTTACATTGCGTAAAACTATGTTTTCCGGTACCGTTTCGCTGGAACCGTGGAAGTCGCAGGGGTAGCTGGACTGCATGATAATATCGTCAAAGACAATGTTGCGTATGCTCCGGAGTTTTACCCCTTCATCCACCCCCAGCCGCACCGGCAGCCAGCCGGAATCAATGGTCATGTGTGCAAAGGTTATGTTGCTTAAATCCAGTTTGCCGGTACAGCCCTCTTTGAGATAACGCACCGGGTTATCAATATTTATACCGTTGCCGGGGCAGTTCAGCACCATGTTGCTGAAACGGCAGTTGCGGATGATATCGTCGGAGGGGCAGCCGATGCGGATGCCCTGACAGGCACTGGAAAGCACGCAGTTGCTCAACACCACATTTTCGCACACCACTTCCTTATCCCGGGGCATGGCACGCAGCACCAGACAATCGTCGCAGGTTTTGATCCGGCAATCCGAAAGCGTTACATCCCGGCAGCCGTCGATATCAATACCGTCGTTGTTGATCATCCGCTGATCGCCCTCGATGCGGATAGCCTTTATTGCCACACGGTTACAGCCGGAGAGCCAGATGGTCCAGCAGGGGGCATCTTTGTAAAGCGTGTCGCTTAAAAACACATCGTTGCAGTCCACTAAATGCAGTATCCGGGGGCGGGGCGTAGTCGGCTTGGCAAAAAATCTGCCTTTAAGGGTGCTTTCGTCGTAGAACTTTACGCCGGGGATCGCCAATGTGCCGCTGCCGGTTATGGCTATATTTTTTTCGTTGACAGCCGCAATCAGGGTGTGATTGTATTTTTCGGGCTTGATATTGCACAATTCCGGAGGGTTGAAATCGTCGTAATCGTGAAAATCTGCCGACCCGGTAATGGTGCAGTTGTGGGCAATGTGCAATTCCACATTGCTTTTGAGGTATATGGTGTGGGCGTTATTGATGTTGCACTCCACAACGACTTTGCCGCCGCCGGCAGCGGATACAGCATTGATACTCTGCTGCAAAGTCTGCCAGCAGTCGCAGGATACATGTTTTTCCATAAAAAATATTCCTTACCGGTTCAAGAGTTCCAGAACTTTTTTCCGCAGTTCAGAACGGTTTTCCGGCGTGATCCGGTTGATGATCTCTTTATAAGCTGCCGGATTTTTATCTTCCAGCATTTTCAACAATGTGTAATCTTCAATGCCTTCGCGGATGCCTTCGGCACGCTTGGAGGGTATCCACTCGTTTTCGCCTTTGAAGAGCACTGAATAGCTCTGCTTGACCCCGCTCCAGGTATCGCCGGTATCGTAGGCACACCAGTAGCTGAAGGCTTTTACATCAAGGCGTTTGAGCTTTAAGAATACATCCCGCAAGCTCTTGCCGCTGATGCTTTTATTCTGCACCCAGTATGTCCAGACTTCGTTGTTGTGTTTTTTCAATATGGCAAGGACTTCCGGCGTCAGATAATCCACATGGGGGGCCTGAACAGTTACAAAAGATGCCAGACGGTCGATCTCTTTATGATTCAAAAGGTTGTTGGAGTTGTTGGTCACTCTGATTTTCGGATCGACCCGGTTGATGAACTTTGCCATCTTTTCCATGGCAGCCAGACTGTTGGACATGGGTTCATCCCGCAAAAAGAAGACGAACCGGTCATAGCCCACATTTCGCTTTTTCAAGCCTTCCACCGTAGCTCGGATATACGCTCCCGCCCGTTTTTCCCACTCCGGAGAGAAGGGCGCGATCTTGCTGCCATCTTTGTTTTTGCCCAGAAAGAGCGTCAAATAGGGTTCCTGAAAATACAATGCATTAATTATCAGCATACCCGGCTGAAGCATAAGTCCTGTGCGGTCTTTATCAAGGACATCCCACCTCATTTTATCGACTTGTATATTGCCGTTTTCGTCAAAAACCGGCCGGAACTCTGTTACATGGAAGAGCATGTGGGCGTTCTGGTGCATCCGCTTAAGGAACTTGGCGGTAGCTTCCGGATTACGGTGCATGATCCCCCGGCAGCGGTAAAGGTAAGAGAAACTCCAAATGGGCATCTCCCGTGGGAACACGGCTTTGATAACATTCTGCTCAAGCCCGACAGTGCCTTGAGTTTTGAATGTTGACCACTTGAGCGTGGAAACGGTTCTGCCCGGTTTTTCCGGCAGGAACGCCGTACAGTAAATTTGTACCGTCATACCGCCGGGTATGGCAAAACGGTATTTGCCGTTGACGGTTTGGGGTATAAGCACCAAAGCATCGTCAAAAGCCTTATTGAGTTCGGCGGCAACAAAGGTGGTTTTGCGGAATTCCAGAGCAAGTTTGTTGTCGCTTTCCAGCGTAACTACTGCCAGATCTTTTTCCAAATTGGTAAAGTTCAGTGCAAAACTTTCAATATCATTTCCGGCACCGGTGATTACCACTTTGTTGTTGAAGTCCGCAACTTTTCCCGGCAGGTGATCGTAAGGCTTCAAAGCATCACCGGTGCTGACAAGTATGGATTTGCCGGGGTGATTGCGTTGGAGATTCCCGGCATTTATTGCAAAAAGTTCGCTCTGGAATTTGTAGAACGGGAACCCCGACTGCATATTGGTCCGCTTTTCCGGGAACCAGTTGGCAAGTTTTGTTTCGGCTGCAGCAACTTTTTTGAGCATGTCAGCATTACCCGCAGCGTTGGCTTTGAGTTTATCAATATCGTTTTTCAGCAAGGTGCGGGCGTGACCGGCTTCGATGGCTTTCTGCAGATCGGGGGTGTATTCGTAAAGTTCAACTTCGTCCACCCACGCCGTGCCTTTGCCCCGCATGAGAAAGAGGCAAATACCGAATGCAGTATTTTTGCCGCTGTTGAAAACGCCGCTTTCGTAACGCTTCCACTTATAGCTCCAATTTGCCGGTCTGCCCTCTTTTACATAGTCAAAAAAAGGTCCGAACTGCTTGGTGGGACGATCCAGATTGCCGTTGTGCCCGATATACATCCTGACCATGCCGCCGTTGGGGCAAGTGATATTTTCGCCCTTGCTTTTGAAAAATGCTATATAGTTGGTGTTGGGCTTGACTTTGACCACCTGATCAATGCGGGTATAGTGCCAGAGTTCGGTATTCTGAAATCTTACCGAAGTACCGCCGCTGGTGGCAAAGGTGCTGTCCACCACCGCACTGGCACCTTTGGGCATTTTTGCCGGATAAAAACTCCAGTATTTGGGTGTACCATTGGCATCAACTTCCGAAAAATCCCCGTTTTTGATCAGATTTTCCGTCCCGCAGAGGGTCGTTGCTGCCATGACGGCAAGCAATACAAAAAGGTTTTTCATAGCTCAACACCGTTTTTTCAGAAAAAGACTTCTTCTTTGCGTTGGGAGGGGAAGTTTTTGGCAGCTTCCGGATAACGGTAAGTCTTTACACTGCCGTCGTAATGCAATCCGGAAGAAACGGTAAAACCTTCGTGGGGAGCATACATCTTGATCCGGTTTTTATCCAGATACCCGCCCCGGCTGCTGAGTATGATCTGCCAGCCGCCGCTGGCGTGACCGATATTGTTCCAGGAGCTGTGGGAATCCATGATGTGCAGAAACTTTGCCGGGTCGATCAAGCGGTCGATGGTGAAAGACTTCATGCGTTCCGGCCAGATGGCAGGCGAGATCTTGACTACGCCGTAAGAACATTTGGCAGGTTTGCCCCGGCGGTCGTTTTTGGTGATGTCTGCCGGGCAGAGCATGAGTTTGGGGTCTTTAAGAATGTTGTATACATTCTGGCTCCAGGGCAGACCCATGCTGCCTTTGTAGCCGGATTCGCCGGTAAGTCCTTCGATATGGCCGTTGTTGTTTTTGGCATAAGTCTGGACTGCTCTGCCGATCTCTTTAAGGTTGCCCAGACAGCCGGTGACTTTGGCTTGTTCGCTTACCACCGCAGTAGCGGGTAATAACATGGCAGCAGTAATGGCGACAATGGCAACGATCACAACAAGTTCGATCAGAGTAAATGGTTGGGCGTTTTTCATCTTTTTTTCTCCTTGTATAAGAATTGGATTTATTTCAAGTACTATCTTGGTTCTATTTTTCAAGTTTTACTCTTGTTCTATTATAATACGGTTATAAATATTTGTCAAGGGTATAAATAGAAAAAATCAGCGATTTTTCTGGCAAATCCGGTAAATTTGTTCAGTTTTTTGCTTGCCGGTGTTTGGCGGGGGTGGTGTTCAGGTGCTTTTTAAGCATAGTCGTAAAGTGTTGTTGACTGGCAAACCCGCAGAATAAGGCGATTTCGCCAATAGATATATTGGTTTGTTTGAGCATGTCGCAGGCAACCGACAAACGCAAGTTGAGCAAATAGCCGGTAAAATCCACTCCGCAACTGCTTTTAAATAGATGGGAAAATCTGGAAGGACTCAAAGCGGCGGCTTCGGCGGCTGCTTTGAGTGTTATATGCTTGGAATAATTTGCAGCAATAAAATTCAAGGCTTTTACTATCCGGTTATCCATCTTGGTATATTCCGGATAACGGTTGTAAAACCTTTCCAGCAGATCAGCCAGCAAAAGATTTACCAGCTCCGGCAAAGTATTTTTCAAACTCTCCCGCCACGGCGTCAGCAGCGGCTCTTCCTTGCCTGCCATGCTGAATGGGCCGCATAAAACACAGCCCAACACCCGACCGGTACGGCAAACCGGGATCACCAGTTCGCAGGCTCCGGCATGACATTGATGGAGAAACGGCTTATTGCCGTTGCTCCGCAAATATCTGATGATCAAGTCTGTATCGTTACGCTGACAGGATTTCAGACCGCACTGGCGTTTGACCGCATCACAATAGGGGTGATCGTGCATGTAACAATTTAACAGACGCCGCTCGGTCAGGCAGAATTCCGTCCGCTTCCAAACGCAGCAGCTGCCGATGAGCGAACCCATGAGCTGCAAACGCTGATCTATTGTCTGCATCAAATCTTCCATTTTTTTTACTTTTATATCGTATTTTATCAATATATAGCTTTATGTTGTAAAAATATAGCATGAACTGTGTAGCAAATCAAATTATTTTTTTGTAAATTATAAATAATACCATATAAAAATAGAATTTATCCAAATCAAGGAGATGTTGCTATGAAAAAATCACAATTCACTTTGATCGAACTCTTGGTGGTAATTGCTATTATTGCCATCCTTGCCGCCATGCTTTTGCCTGCACTTTCAGCAGCCCGGGAGCGGGCTCGGGCGGCAACTTGCACCGCCAACCTCAAACAGTGCGGCTTGCAGGCTCGGATGTATGCCGATGCCAATAAGGATATTCTGCCGGGGCTTTACTACCGGCTCAACAATGAACGCGTGGAGTGGAGTGTGGTTATTTATAATGAAACTCCGACCAACTTTGCCCAGAAGAATGCTTTTCAGGTAAAAACTTTTACCTGTCCTTCGCATACTGACAAACTTGAAACTGACAATGATTACATTTTTCACACCTACGGTATGCTGGTTACTCAAGGCACAATTCCTTCCCGATGCTATGTGCCGTCGCCGGTGGTTGCCAAATTGGGCAGTGTGAATCTGGCAGGCGTTGATAATCCGAGTGATTACATATTGTACGCAGATTCTGTGGTTCCGGGTACATCCAAAGGGGCCTGCCGTCTGGTACTTGGCGATAAGGATTCTCAAACCAGCGATACGACTCGTACCGGACACTTTTATACGGTTCACGGCAGTACCGGCAACATCTGTTTTGCCGATGGTTCGGTGCGTTCAAGTCAGGCAAGCGGTCTGACCAAGTTTGTGGAATCCATGTTTGAAAACTCCGACAATAAACCCGATCCGCTCTATTATATTGACGCTTCCGGTACTAAAAAGAAGGTGAATTGAGCCGGAACACGGATTTGAATAATGAAAAATTTTATTGTACTTTTATGCTGTTGGTTCAGCATGTTTGCTGTTGCCGGCAATACATCTTTTCCGGTGAAAAAAAACGATTTCGTCAATACCGTTTTCAGCGGCAAAACGCTTAAAGTATTGGATGAAACCTGGAAATTCTGCAAAGGTGATAAAAAAGAATATTCCTCGCCGGATTACGATGATACCGCGTGGCACAATATAAAAATAAATACGCCCCTTGATAAAAATAATCAAGTCAAATTTTTTTTGGTAAATTATATCTGACACAATATTAAATGATAAAATTTGTCCAAAATCGGGAGATGATGCTATGAAAAAATCAACAACTTATTGCCCGGCAAAGATCTGTAAACTCTTTACCCTGATCGAACTTTTGGTGGTAATTGCCATCATCGCCATATTGGCGGCAATGCTTTTGCCCGCACTCTCTGCTGCCCGGGAGCGGGCACGGGCGGCAACTTGCACAGCTAACCTTAAACAGCTGGGATTGAATGCCCAGATGTATACCGATCAGAGTAACAATATTCTGCCGGGAATTTATTATTATGCAGGTACACAGTTGGTGGAATGGGGGGTAGTTGTAGGCGGTGGTACACCGACCAAATTTGTCAAACAAAATTCTTTGCAACTCAGCACATTCCGCTGCCCGTCACATAAAGATACCCTTACTGAAATTGTTGATTACACCTGGCATACTTACGGTATGCTGGTAACTCAAGGTACTATTCCTTCGGAGTGCTATGTGCCTTCGCCGGTAGCAGCAAAACTTGGCAGCGTAAATATGGGCAGGATCAATGATCCTTCAAGCTACATACTTTACGCCGATTCGGCGGTGCCGGGCTCCGGCAAAGGTGCCTGCCGGCTGGTTTTGGCAGATAAAGATCCTCAATCCAGTGATACCGAACGCACCGGGCACTTCTATACTTTGCACGGCAATGTGGGCAATATTTGTTTTGCTGATGGCTCGGTACGCTCCACTCAAGGCAACGGGTTGAAAAAATTTGCCGAAATCATGTTTGAAAATTCCAATAACGAGCCCGATCCGGTATATTATATCGACAGCAGCAATACCAAAAAACAAGTTGATTGATTGGAGTGTGATTTTATGAAAAAGTTTTTTGGATTTATATTTTTTCTGAGCGGTATAGCAATTCTTGCAGCGAATACCACTCTTCCGGTAGGGGAAAGTGATTTTAATAATACCGTATTTTCCGGTAAAACACTCAAGGTGTTTGAAAATAATTGGAAATTCTGCAAGGGCGACAACCTTGCCTATGCTAAAGCAAACTTTGACGATTCCCAGTGGCAGAATATAAAAATAAATACGCCCCTTGCTAAAAATAATCAAAGCAAATATTACTGGTACCGGGTAAAGTTTGAACTTGCCCAAGCTCCGGAAAAAGGCTTTTACGAGCTGGATATGGGATATATTTCAGCCGGGGATCAGGTATTTCTCAATGGTGTAAAATGCGGCGAATACGGTTTTTCGCAAGTGGTCAAGCAATCGACTGAACACCGCCGCCGTTACCGTTTTATCAATAATAATATCCTGAAAAAAGGAGTCAATGTATTGGCTGTCCGGGTAAAAAACGGTCATAAATTTGGTATGTACGAAGGTATCCCCGTTTTGCGGAAACTTAATGAGCCGCAAATCGTCGGCAAGCTCAACAACCGTTCCGGCGGCAAAGGTGCCGTCCACCGCCATATAAGTTCCATTGATGCGATCAACGAGTTTTACCCGCAAGACCGCTTGTTTATTGCTCCGCAGCTGACTTTGTGCGGCAGTGTTGAAAAACTTGCCGGAGTATTTGATATAATGATCCGGCAAGAGAATAAAACACTCTTTAAGCAAACAAAAAATCTGGTGCTGGAAAAGGGCAAATGGCTTTTGCCGGAAGTTTGCGAAGTCAAAAATCCCGGCGTGGGCGTTTATCAGATAGAATGCACTTTTTCAGCAGCCAACCAAACCATTTGGCAGCAGCAGAACAACTTTAAGGTAACAGCCAAAACGCCGCTTACCATAACTGTTGAGCCCGCATTGGCAAAACTTCCGGCAACAGATTTTCCGGTAAAAGCCGGCGAATTTTCCTACGGTAATCTCGGCTTGCGTGATATTGACAAAAACTATACGCTTTTTGATAATTACGATACTCCGGATGCCCGTAGCGGCATTGCCAATGTTTACGGCATCAATAAAAAATATCCCGGCATGGTGCTGCTGCACAGCCATATCAAAAACACTCCAAGTGTAAAAAGTGCGGATTTTATCGACCAGATCGGCTGGAAATATGATGGCTTGACCAATGGCTGGAGTGCCGGGTGGATCCGTCCGGCAAACAGCAATAAAATCAGCAATATCAAAACCTTGGAAACTGCCTGGACTTTCAAGAAAATCCGCTTTGAGTATCCAAATCAAACCTTTCTGGATATGACTGTCTCCCAGCTTTCTCCGGCATTGCAGATAAGCGGAAATACCAATGAACTTATTTGCTTTGAAAATTTCCGGGAAATCGGCTCCCCACGCATGATTTTAAGCGAAAAATCCGGCAAACTTGCTGATTGCGGCAAGCTGATAACTGCGTTTGAGAAAAACTATCTGGTAGTATCGTTCCGCAACGCTCCGGGTTGGAAGGAGTTTGATATACCTTATCTGATGGTTTTTGAAAAACGCCCCCGGCAAGTGGAACTGCTGGCCAACGGCGTAAAGGTGGTTTTTGCTCCGGGCAAGAGCGGTTTGGTGCAGATCATGCCGCTGTATGGGGTAAAACTGCAGGCACAAGACAAATTTTCTGCTGACTTGCAGCAGCGGGCAAGATTCTGGTCGCAGGCACTTCTGGCGATGCCGGAAAAAGTCACCCGCACGGTCAAGATCGACTATGCTGCCAACAATATGCTGGTGCGGGATGCGTTTGCCCGCAAAGTCATTAAAGATGATTGGAACACGCCGCCTTTGCACTTGGTTCCGGTACCGCCGTCGCTGATGCTGGCAAGCTCCAGCGGTTTGAAAACAGCCATTTCCCACCCGGTAACTGATGTTGATTACGCCGGGTTGAATGGTCCGTTTTACGCAATAAAAGATGTTGAGAGTTACACCTTTGTACTTAAAGATGTGGTGCATTTGACTCAAGAGGTGCGTAAAAGCAGAAATCTTAAAAACACTCCGGAAGTTCAAGCCGTGAAAAAAGATTTGCTTACTCTGGTTCGCCGCAAGATAATTCCCGAAATTTCAGCTCATCCGTGGCAGCGGCTGGTTGCCAATAAGTCGGGCAAAGCGTGGACTCCGGGGGCTTTGGAAGCGGATTTTACCAATCTTTTGCTGGCAATGGAGTTTCTGCTGGAAAATGTCAAAAAAAAGATAATCAAGGAAGTTACGCAGGAATTCCCGCTTTTTCTGGATCCTGAACTGAAAGCTCTGGAAAAGAAGAGAGGCAAAAAATCTCTTATCAAAGTAAATACTGCTGTTTACAATCCTCTTTCCAACAAGTATTTGAATACATCAACCCGGCATGTTGCCGACAATGGCATAGATGGCCCCTGCTGGGAAGCGTTGCGGATCTGTCTGGTGTGGAGCTACGCTTATCGCTGTGGCAACTTTGACTGGCTGGCAAAAGGGTTGCCCGAACTGGAAAAATCCTATAACATGATCGTAAATTCCCACGATTGGGCGTATTCGCTTTGCTGGGACTCTTTTGCCGGGTGCCGCATTGGTAACGGCTTGCAGGAAAGCAGTATATTCCATGCCGGATTTGCCGCTTACGCCCGGCTTATGCACCAAACGGGCAATACGGCGGAACGGGATCGGGCGGTTTACTACTCGCTGATACAATTAGTGGGTATGGGCAGCAGCGTTTCGCCTGAAACCATTAAATTTGTCAGAAAAAACCGCCCGGTACTGCCGGATCACCAACTGGCAGGCGAAGTGGATATGCTGGAAGCAAGCTACCCTGACCGCTATTGCGAAATCAATGAACGGGGCGGATTTTTCAGTTGGATCATCTATCCGGCAACGCCCTATTATGACTCTATAATCATGACCAGATTGCCGGAGATCATGCGTCCTTTTAAGGAGCAGTTCAGTACATTCAGTCAAAAGCACTTTTCCGGCAAACGCAACGGCAAGATGGTTTGCCGCACCCATCCATTCATACTGGATATATTCTGCTATGTAACGCCCACGCCGCCATATCCGGTTGCCGAACTCTTTGACATCCGGAAAAATATACGCCGTGACAGTTGGAAGCTCATGGCTGATTACCGGGCGTTTCTGGAGTACAACAGCGAAATTTATTACGAAAAATTGTGGTGAAAAATATGCAGTATGATACCGATGTATTAGTTATAGGTGCCGGTCCCGCCGGATTGGGTGCCGCCATCATGAGTGCCCGCTCGGGCATGAAAACCATGGTTGCCGAAGCCTATGGCGTCCCCGGCGGCATGGCAGTTATTGCCGAAGTCCAGCCCTTTATGATCAGCTCGCACCAGGGCAGCGATCTGGACTATCCGGTCTATCAGGAGTGGAAAAAAGCCATGAATAAATATCTTTCGGCAGCCGCTCTTGAGTTGCGGAATAGCGACAAAGGCTATGCACCACGCAACATCAATAAAGAGATCGCCGCTCTGGCGGCTGAAGATCTTCTGCTTGCTGCCGGGGTAAAAGTGCTTTATCACCATCAGCTGGTGGATGTGGAAGTTGAAAAACATAATATAAAATCCGTAACTTTGCATTCCAAAAGCGGCATGGAAAAAATTTCTGCCCGTATTTATATAGACTGCACCGGCGACGGCGATCTGGCGGCACTTGCCGGATGCAAATTCGATATGGGCGATGAAAACGGCAACTGCCAGCCCATGACATTGTGCTTTAAGCTGGGCAATGTGCATATACCTCATATCAATAAAGATGAAGCGTTGAATTTGATCGACCCGGAATGGCGGCAGAAACTCAATGAACAGTACAACAAAGCTGTTCAAGATGGAATACTCCATTGCGACCGGGAGGATATCTTGCTTTTTCCATTTAAAATACAAAGCGGCAATATAATCCACTTCAACACCACCCGGGTGGTAAAGCACTCCGGGATCAATGGTAAAGAACTTTCGGAAGCGGAAATCGAAGCCCGACGGCAGATGCGGGAGTTGTTTTTCTGGCTGCGTAAAGAGGTAAAAGGCTTTGAGAATGCCGAAATCCTTTCCATGGGCGTGCAAATAGGCGTCCGGGAAAGCCGCCGCATCCACGGACTGTTTACGCTGAAAAAAGAACACTTTGACCATGCCGCCAAATTCCCGGATGCCATCGCCCGCAGTAATTATCACCTTGATATACATTCGCCCAACGGCAGCGGCACCTATCGCCAGAGGATCGCCGCCGGAGAGTATTACGAAATACCTTACCGGTGTATAGTCCCGGCAGACTGCGATAATCTCCTCATTGGCGGCAGACCCATATCTGCTGATATGGCTATGC
The DNA here is from genome assembly GCA_045533055.1 of Victivallaceae bacterium. GTDB lineage: Bacteria > Verrucomicrobiota > Lentisphaeria > Victivallales > Victivallaceae > SIG78. Next base: position 14,287 of record JAZSHD010000010.1, read on the forward strand.
ACAGCAGTTTGCGTATCATGCCCACGGCTATATCCATCGGGCAGGCGGCGGGTGTCGCCGCGGCTATGGCGGTCAGCGAAAAAAGCTCGCCCCGCAAGCTCGATGGTGTATCGGTTCGGCAGAAACTCAAACAGTTAGGGGCTTTGCTGACGCTGGTTCTGGCTTTGACCGGGTTCAATTTACCCGCAGCTGCCGGTAATGGGGATTTAAGCCAACACTCCGGCAGAGTTTTTATCACCCGCCACGGTCAGCGTGCCGCGATCAAGGCCCCGGATTTTGACCCGCCGCTGACTGCGGTCGGCAGATCGCAGGCCGAACTGGTCGCCGGAGAGCTGGCAAAACGCAAATTCAGCGGTAAAATCTATGCTTCACCTTACCGCCGCACGCTGGAAACGGCGTCGATTATTGCCCGCAAACTCAACGCTCCGCTCTATGTTGCACCGCTGGTTCAGGAATATGTCAAACACAAGGGCAAAGCACGCACTCTGGCACGGCCGCTGAAATCGCTTAAAGCTGAATTTCCCCTGATCCGCACGGAAAACATGGCAGATGATTGGCTGCTGCAAGGGCCGGAAACACCGCAAACGGTCATTGCCCGGATCGTAAAACAAATGCAGCTTTTGCCCGCCAAAAAAGCCGCTGAAGACTGGCTTTTTGTTACCCATGGAGCCGTGACCAAAGGGTTTCAGCTCTATTGTATCGATCACCGGGGCAATGTGTGGCCCAAAATGCCGATGAACTGGAACTGCTCGCTATCTGAATATAAATTTATTCCCGGCGGCAAACTGCAGATGATACAGCTTTTTGATGTTTCATTTCTGCCGGAAGATTTGATAACTTCCAACGAACGCCGCAAAAAGAGCGGGGTGTTGTAAAACTGTTTTGTGGGGAAGAAACCTTTTTGAAAAAAGGTTCTCTTCCCCACCTTGTCCCGCCATAGCCTTTGGCGACGGTGGAACCCCATTTTCCAAAAACTTTCACCGGAATTGCTTTTATTACAAATAATAAAAGCAATTCCAATTTATTTTATATAAAAGAGATACAACGTTTTACCTGCAATAATTTTTATTGTTGCTGTATAAATCCAAGATTGCTGATTTTTTCGACAGCAAATAAAAATTTATACAAAAAAACAGGGGCTTTGCAACCTTTTATGAGGTTTTGCAACAGCCCCTGAACAGTCAGGTTGTAAAAAACGCGAACAAAGGATCACAACGCTGCCAGGATCTCGGTTGCGTTGGTATCGGGTTTGACTTTGGGCATGATTTTTTCGATCATGCCTTTTTCGTCGATGATAAAAGTTGTCCGCACTACGCCCATAGATACTTTGCCGTAGAGCTTTTTTTCCTGCCAGACGCCGTAGGCTTGAATAGCAGAAAGTTCCGGGTCGGCAAGCAGAATAAAGGGCAAATCATATTTATCCGCAAACTTCCGGTGGCTGGCAACGGAGTCTTTGCTTATGCCGATAACGGCAATATTGCGATTTTTGAATTCGGCAAAATTTTCCGCAAAGGCACACGCCTGCCGGGTGCAGCCGGGAGTGTTGTCTTTGGGGTAAAAGTAAAGTACCACTTTTTTGCCTGCAAAATCACTTAAAGATACCATTTTGCCATCAGCATCGGGCAGTGTAAAATCCGGGGCAGGGGTGTTAAGTTCCAACATAACAGATTCACCTTTCAACTTTTTCTTCCAAACGATAGTAGTGGCTTACGAGCATATCTTCGGGTATATCAAAACCGTGAGTGCCTTTATTTTCTCCGATCAGGTGTCCGCCGTGATCCGGCACAAAGACCAGAGTGCGGTTGTAAGCTTTGTAATACTCATCCATCTTTTCTGCAAGTATTTCAAAGCGGTCGGCGGCAAGGTATGCCTGTTCGGTACATTCCGGCGAGAAACAACCGGTTTTGTGCTGCAAAGAATCATATTCAGTCATGTAGCAAACAATAAGATCGTAAGAATTTTTCTGTATAAGCTCCAGCGTGCAGTCAAAACTCTGCTTATCGGTACGGAACGAGTAATAATCTATATTGCGTTTGCGGAAGATCATATCGATACTGCAAGTATTTACCGACACGATGGCAACATTTTTACCGGCAGCAGCCAGCACATCAAAAAGTGTTTCCACTTCCAGAACCGGCTTTTCGTATTTTTGGATACCATGCACACAAGGTGCGGCACCGGAAAAGATCGTTCCGTAACAAACCGGGGTGACGCTGGGCATGACCGCTGCCGAGGGAATGCGGAAAGGGGCGACTTTTTCGATGCGTTCAAAAACTTCCGGAAAATGCTCCCGCTGGTGTTCACCCATGGCGTCGCAGCAGAAAAGCACCGCTTTTTCCAGCTTGCCTTCGCCCATGGTGCGGGCTGCCTGGTCAACAATAGGGGCAACGGCAACAGCTCCGCAGGCTGCGGGTTCGGGAATGCCGAAAAGTTCGCAGAGAGTGGGCGTAAGGTCGCCAATAGAGTAATAACGATCATACTTTTTGCGGAAATCATTCAAAACAGCCGCAGATTGTTCCTTCATGTATAAATCTCCTTGAATCAAAATAGAATTTTACCGGCTTTAAGATACACCAATAAAACTGTAATGCAAACATAAAAATAATGGAGAAAGAGTTTTTTGCAGTAAAAAGTCTGAGAAAAGTAATCGCCATAAAAAGTTCCTTAATCTGCAGCAAAAATGGGAAGCACCATCATAAGAAACAAGAAAAAACAAGAAAAAAACAGAAAAAAATTTGACAAATGAAGAAAAGAGTAATATATTATAAAACAATGCTGCGGGGTAGAGCAGTGGCAGCTTATCAGGCTCATAACCTGAAGGTCAGTGGTTCGATTCCACTCCCCGCTACCAACGATTTTTACAGGACTTGTTAACGCAAGTCCTTTTTTCTTGCTTGAAATCAACGATTTACGCTTACATCTCACCTCTCTTGACAACTTTGGTATCCATTGGTTAAGATAATTTCTTTTGAAGCTTCAACAACGTGTAGCCCTTTGATGAAACCACAGCAAACTGGTGTTGCTTGGGGAGCAACACCAGTTTGCAACTTCAACAAATAAAGCCCCAAAACTATAACAAATCAATGGGGTAGCACCTACCAAACTACCACCGTTTTACTTCATCTGGTCTACTGAGCACAACCATCTAAAAATGTCAACCAAAGGTTGACAAAAAATTGAATCTCAGTTTGAAAAAACATTGTCGGAGTGATATATTACTAACGATAGGGTACATCCAGTAAAATTAGGTGAGAGCGTGACAGAATCAAAACTTCAATTAAATACTAATGCAGCCGATGTTTCAGAGAATGATCTCCGCGAGAGATACCCTGAAGTATTGGAGGTTTTGTTACGTGATCATACCACCGGTAAAAACATCTTCTGGGCGACTGACAATTATGCAGAAATGGGCGAAGGTTTCAATTACTATGATGAGATAATGCCGGCTTGTATTACCGGCAAATACGGCAAGATAATCCGTCCACGGGTTCAGAAAGATAAAGAACTGCAGACCGCCAGAGTCCGTGATATGGCTGAAGTATTCACTCCTTCGTGGATTTGCAATGCCCAAATCAATTTGGTTGACAATGCATGGTTCGGCTACGACTGGGCTTTCAACGAAGAGATCAATACCCCGGATGGTCGTCATACTTGGAAGGTTAATTCCAGCCCTGTCAAATTCCCAGAAGGTAAGACATGGTGGGATTATGTAAAAGCCACTCGGCTGGAAATAACCTGCGGTGAGGCTCCGTATATCACCAGTCGCTACGATACGACCACCGGTGAGTTTATCCCTGTTGAACAGCGTATCGGAATGCTTGATCGTAAACTTCGGGTTATCAATGAAAATGTTCACGTTTCAGGAGAATGGCTTGAGGCTGCTCAAGAAGCATACCGCAATATTTACGCCTTTGAATGGCAGGGCGACAGCTTGCTGTTGGCAAGAGAATCTATGCTTTATACCTTCATTGAGAATTACAAATTGAAATTCGGTAAGGCTCCACAAAAAAAGTCTATCAGATACATCGCTGATATTGTTTCTTGGAATGTTTGGCAAATGGATGGTTTGAAATTTGTTATCCCCGGCAGTTGCCATGAAGTTGAACACTCAGATTTGTTTGGCGATGTGACAAAGGAAGAATGCTATGGCTGCAAGAAGAATGACTATTTCAAGCACAATGGCATCTATTGTCTGATCATGGATTGGGGGGAAAATAAAGTTATCCGCTTTGCAGATCTGTTGAAAAAGGAGAACAAGAAATGATTGATACTTCTTGTTTGGACACAATTATCGTTGGCAGAGTTGAACCGCATATCTACGCCTTTACAACCAATACGATTCCCAACTACCTGAAAGTTGGCGACACTTATCGTCCAGTTGCGTTACGCTTGCAAGAATGGAAAACATATTTTCCAGAGTTGCAGGAACAGTTTGAAGGCAGTGCAAAGATCAATGACGAAATATATTTCAGAGACTTTGCAGTGCATCACTATTTAGAAAATGCAAAGGGGCGAATAAGGCTTCAACCAGGTGATATTCCAGCAGATTTGTACTACTCCAAGGAGTTCTTCAAAGACGCCACCGCTGATGACGTTCAAGAGGCTATTGATGACATAAATCACGATTACGCCAACTCAGGCAGCCGCAAATATCAGTTTTATAACGCCCAAGATAACTTACCGGTACTGGATGAATATCCGCGTGTAGAGACATTTGATCTTCGTTCAATTCAACAGGCTACAGTCCAGAAATTCAGCAAAGTGCGTGCGTTAGGACACCGCAACCTTTTGATGTATGCGGTAATGCGATTTGGTAAATCTTTCACCTCAATGTGCTGTGCAGTCGAAATGAACGCCAAACTGGTTGTAGTAGTTTCTGCAAAAGCTGATGTAAAAGAGGAGTGGAAGAGAACCGTCCAAAGTCATGTAAAGTTTGAAGGGTATGTTTTTGTTTCCAGTGGTGATTTAGCTGCGGATGCACATAAAATTACAAACTTGCTCGCAAAAAATAAGAAGTGTGTAGTCTTTCTTACTCTGCAGGATTTGCAAGGCGATGCCATCAAAGATAAGCATAAGGAAATCTTAAATAGCAAGATTGATTTGCTGTTGGTTGACGAAACCCATTTCGGAGCCAGAGCGGAAGAATACGGAAAGGTTCTTAAGGGTACAAAGCATAAATTTGATGCTGATGACTTTGAAATGGCTTCTGATGCAGACGAGATAACCAAGGAACTGAAAGCAGAAGTAACAATTCATCTTTCCGGCACACCATACCGCATCTTGATGGGAAGTGAATTCCAAAAGGAAGATATTATTGCTTTCTACCAATTCTCTGATATTGTTGACGAACAAAAGAAGTGGGACGACATAAACCGCAAGAAGCCAGAAGCTGAAACAGAAGATGATTGGTGTAATCCGTACTACGGCTTCCCGGAAATGATCAGATTTGCTTTTAATCCCAATGAATCATCGCGTCAGAGATTGGCTAAGTTAAAAGAGAATGGTGTAACCTATGCCTTTTCTGCGCTACTCGAGCCTCTGGCGATCAAAAAACAGAGCGATGGTGCACATAAGAAATTCAAGTATGAACAAGAGATTTTGGATTTACTGCAGGTTATCGACGGCAGCAAAGATGATGAAGAACTTTTGGGATTTTTGAATTATGACAAAATAAAAGATGGTAAGATGTGCCGTCACATCGTCATAGTGCTGCCGTATTGTGCTTCATGTGATGCACTGGAAACATTGATAAAATCTCACGCCAATGAGTTCAGCAATCTCAATGAATACGAGATTATCAATATTTCCGGTGTTGACCACCCCCAGAAATATAAAACTCCTGAATCAATCAAAAGTGCTATCAAATCCTGCGAAGACAATGGTCAAAAAACAATTACGTTGACCGTCAACCGTATGTTGACTGGTAGTACAGTTCCACAATGGGATACAATGCTCTATTTGAAAGATACTGCTTCTCCGCAGGAATATGATCAAGCGATATTCCGTTTGCAGAATCAATACATCAAGGTTTTCAAAGATGAGGACGGCAACGAGATCAAATTCAATATGAAGCCACAGACCTTGCTGGTGGATTTCATGCCTGATCGAATGTTCCGTATGCAAGAGCAGAAATCACAAATCTACAATGTAAATACTGATGAAAGCGGCAATACTCATTTGAAAGACCGGTTAACAAAAGAGCTTTCAATTTCTCCTATCATCGTACTTAATAAGGATAAACTTGTTCAGGTTAACGCAGGTGACATCCTCAATGCAGTCAGCGAATATTCACAATCCCGTGGTGTTGCAGATGAAGTTGTCGATATTCCTGTCGATCTGTCGTTATTGGAAAATGAAGATGTTCGCCGCGTTATTGAAAATGAAAATGTACTTGGAAGCAAAGAAGGTCTGAGTACCACAGCTCACCAAGGAGATGAAAAAGGAGATGATATTGATATACCCGATGAAGCATACATTACATCAACAGAAGAAAATGCGGATGATGACGATAGTTCCCAGTCTTCTCGTTCCCGTAATGAGGATACGAAAAAACGGATAAAACAATTTAGAACCTTTTACTCACGGATATTGTTTTTTGCTTTCTTGACCAAAAACAGAGTTGCCTCGCTCAGTGATGTTATTGCTTGCATAGATAAAAGCGATAATACCAGAATTATAAGTAATCTCGGCATTGATAGGCAGGCTTTGATTGCAATCAAAGATATGCACTGGGCTGCATTACGGATATTGGATTACAAAATACAAAATATAAATACATTGTCTCGAGATCATAATGCTGATCCTCTGAAACGCTGTGAAGTCGCAATTAAAAAGTTTGGTAAATTGAGCGAAGCTGAAATTGTCACACCAGCACATATTTGTTCTGAAATGGTGAACTTGATCCCGGATAACGAATGGCAACGCATTATCGACAATGGGGATAAGATATTGGACATCGCCAGTAAAGTCGGAGAGTTCGCCGTAGCCATTTGCAGTAAACTTAAAGCGTTGGGATACCAGTCTGACCAGTTCAAAAACTCCATATTGGCGATTCCGACATCGACGGTAGCCTATGAGTTTACCAGAAGAATTTATGAAGAACTTGGACTTGATTTGTCATGCCTTGCCAGTAACTTCACCGCTTACGATTTGCTGGATATAAAGAATGATTCAGGCAAAATTGATTATCCACGAATTTGCAGTATATTAAAACAGAATAAGCAGTTTAATTCCATTACTCTTGCCGATACGGTGAATGAAGGAGAAGAAAAAGTGAATATTGAAGCAGTTATAGGTAATCCACCGTACCAAGAGAATACTTTACGTACTAGCGACAATCCTATTTATCACAATTTTTTAGATATCGGTTATGGTATTTCGCCGATATGTTGCTTTATTACTCCAGCTAAGTTCTTATTTAATGTTGGAAAGACCCCAAAGCAATGGAACCAAAAAATGCTCGATGATGAATATTTAAAAGTTACACATTGCGAAATGGATTGCTCCAAAATATTTGAGGGCTTAAAGTTTGAGGGGGGAGTAGCCGTCACATACCGAGACTTGTCTGTTAAAACAGGCGGAATTAAAGCTTTTACTCCGTACCCTATTCTTAATAAAATTCTCTCAAAAGTACACAACAGCGTAAAAGGCAAGACATTAGAAAATATCATTTACTTACAGAATAAATTTAATCTGGATATACTCTATACTTTGCATCCTGAATATAGAATATGTATTGGTAGTAATGGTCAGGAGAAAAGATTAACTACATCCATATTTGAAACTATTAATTTATTTTCTTACCAACCTCATTCTGCATCTGATATTCGAATATTAGGGCTAGATTCTGGTCATAGAACATTCCGCTTTATTCCAGCACAATATTTAGAAGTAAGTAAAAACTTAAAAAAATACAAGGTTGTACTTCCCAAAAGCAACGGATCAGGTGCTATTGGGAAGTCGGGGCCAACCGCTCTTATTGGAGAACCTGAAATTTTGAAACCTAACGATGGCTTTACACAATCATTCATTAGTATAGGAGCTTTTGATTCATTGTTTGAAGCGAGCTCCGCTTGTAAATATATCAAATCAAAATTCGCACGAGCATTGCTAGGAATTTTAAAGGTAACCCAAGATAATAATAAAGAGGTATGGAAATTCGTTCCGATGCAGGATTTTACTTCTGCAAGTGACATTGATTGGAGCGTCTCTATCCCCGAAATTGACCAGCAGCTGTATGAAAAATACAATCTTTCCGCCGATGAAATCAACTTCATTGAAACCGCAATCAAACCAATGGAGTGATAGGATATGATCAAAAATAAGGATATTGTATTGCTTTTAGGGAATGGATTTTCCATTGATTTTATCAAAACAATCGGAAGCACAAAAATAGATCTTGACATTTCGCACAGTCATAAAAGCAATCAGGTGCTTCAAAACAGAATGATAGTTCTTCCGATGCTCCGGTGAAATATCCGGAGCATCGGGATGATCAAAGTATGCTGTTTCAATCTGTTCGATTGGAACCTTGCAGACGGTTAAAATTTCTTTGACTTCAGCAATGTGTTGAATGACCTCTTCTTTGGTCTTGAGCTGATGGAGTGAGGTCAGCTCGGCTGACCACTTGGTAACGATACGTTCAGCTTCGACAATGGTGGTTACACGACCACCTTCCGGATGTTTGATGGTGCGGGTAGTGTACTTGCCATCAATGGTCTTATAACGCCAGTGGAACGAGTCTCCACGCTTCACGATTGAACCGGTGTACTTCTTCAATTTTGGCTCCTGCCAAAATTGTCAAGTGTAAGCAAATTGTAAGCAAATCTTTGATTTTCAGCGTATTAGCTGCGGCTCATAACCTGAAGGTCAGTGGTTCGATTCCACTCCCCGCTATGTTATTCGCTCTTACGCTACATAAAAAGTCCCGGTTGCTGTTGCGGCAATCGGGACTTGGTATTTTCAGATGTTTACTGCTTTATCAAGCGTAGACTTTGGGTTCGGTCTGCAGTTTGGCATCATAGAATTTGCAAAGATCGACTTTGGCGTCGGCTTGCAGCGAGATCATGGTACGGGTGTGAGTAATGCCCGGAATGTCACGGGTCATCTTGTTGGCGACAACATCAGAGAGTTCTGCATTGGTGCTGACACGGATCATAACCACAAGATCGTATTCTCCGGCAACGGTATAAACTTCAGTAACGCCCGGTATCTGAAGCAGAGCTTCTGTAGCCTGACGCAACATTTTCCGTTCGACGGTGACCAACGCAATTCCGGTAACCATAATTACAAGATTCTCCTTTGCCGGACAAAGTTTACAATGTCTTGCAAAGTGCTGTCCAGCAGGCACTTGGCAAAAACAGAACCGGCTCTGGCGTTTCCGGCGAACCGGTCTTCCAAGGCTATAATAGCACCAATAAAAATAAATGCAAATAAAAAATCAAACTTTTTTCAAGAATTTACCGGAAACTTTGCCGAAAACTTTTTCGGATAGGTCGGACAAGTCGGACAAGTCGGACAAGTTGAATTATGCAAACAAGGCGGTGGGGGCTTTTCGCCGCCTTGTTTGGGGGTATTACTCGTAACGCAAGGCTTCTATCGGGTCTAATTTGGAGGCTTTCCATGCCGGGTAGAAGCCGAAGAGTATGCCTACTGAAGCTGATACCAGCACGGCTGCGGCTACTGCTCCCGGGCTGCTTTCTATGGGCCAGCGGGCGATTTTTTCGATCAATACTGACATGCCGTGCCCTGCCAGGATACCGATGATCCCACCCGAAAGGCAGAGCACCACTGATTCAATCAAAAACTGCTTTAATATATCCCGGGATCTTGCTCCTACTGCCATACGCAGACCGATCTCTCTGGTGCGTTCGGTTACCGATACGAGCATGATGTTCATAATGCCCACGCCGCCAACCAGCAAGCTCAACAGTGCCACGCCCAACAGCAGATTGGTCATCAAGGTCGAGGTTTGATTGAGCATATTCATAAAGTCTGACGAGTTGAAGACCCGGAAGTCATCTTCCTGATCGGTTTTCAGCCGGTGGCGTTTACGCAACAGCTGCGATACTTCTCTTGTGGCATCTTTGATTTTATCTACCGACACTGCCGAAAAAATTATCTGATTGAGCTGGGTGTGTTTGGCGTAAAACAAATGATCTCTGGTTATCCGGCTGTCCGGCTCCGGATAGAGTGCCAGCCCGCTGATGGCAAATTTACTGCCGGGAGAGTCGGCTATGGTACTGGAGGTGTTGGTGGCGTTGCCGTAACGCAAACCGGTCACCCGCATCCGCAATGTTGTCCATGGCGTGAAAACGCAGTCGTCTTCGTCCATACCCATCATGTTGGCTCCTTTGCTTTTCAGCACGCCCACCACTTCAAAAGTCACTTCGCCGATACGCAGTTCGCAGCCCAGTGGCGACATGCCGCCAAAGACCTCTTTAACGATGGTGCTGCCCACCAGACAGACCCGGGCGTTGGCATCCACTTCGGCGTTGGTAAAGGCTCTGCCGTCGGCGATCTCCCAGGCTCTTATATCCAGATACGCCGGAGCTATACCGTAAATATTGCCCGGCTCCCAGTCCACATTGCCGAAGACCACATGGATACCCGAACCCCGCACCACCGGCGAATACGCTCCCACGCTGGGGCACTCGTTGCCAATAGCTTCAGCATCCGCCGGAATCAGCGATACGGCGTTGCCCGCTCCCACTCTGGCTCCCCCCGGCGGACGCATACTCCCCGGCATGACCATCACCGAATTGGCACCCATTTTCTCTATGGATGTACGGATAGAAGTTTTGGAGCCGTTGCCGATTTCCATCATAGTAATAACTGCCGCAATACCGATAATGATCCCCAGCATGGTCAGCATGGTGCGGGTGGGATTGCGTTTGAGCGATATAAGCGACATGCGGATAGTTGTGGTTGTACGCATAATTTACGCTCCTTTGCTTTTGAATGCCCCGGAAATCACCTGTCCATCGCTTACATGGATGGTGCGTTTGGCGTAGTTGGCGATCTCTTCGGAGTGAGTAACGAGTATTACAGTGATGCCTTCAGCGTTGAGCTTGCTGAACATTTCCATAACTTCCACGCTGGTGTGACTGTCCAGATTCCCCGTCGGTTCGTCGGCAAAGAGCAGGGGAGGGCGATTTATCAACGCCCGGGCAATCGCCACCCGCTGCTGCTGACCGCCGGAGAGCTGACTGGGGTGATGACCCGCCCGGTCGGCAATGCCCACTTGCTCCAAAGCGGCAAGTCCCCGCTTGCGGCACTCGCTGCGGGATAAGGAGTTGTTGGTGTAGTTCAAAGGCATTATCACATTTTCCAACGCACTGGTTCTGGGCAGCAAGTTGAAGTTCTGAAAAACGAACCCGATCTTGCGGTTGCGGATCATGGCACGGCGGTCGCCGGAGGCTCTGCCCAGCTCTTCGCCCTCCAGCAGATAATCACCGGAAGTTGGGCGGTCGAGGCACCCGAGAATGTTCATAAGCGTACTTTTGCCGGAGCCGGAAGCACCCATCAAGGCTACATATTCGCCATGTTCAATATCTAATGTGATGCCTTTCAAAACCGGCACATCTATTTCGCCGAGAAAATAGGTTTTGTATATATCTTTAAGTTCAATGAGTTTACCCATAAAACTGTGCTCTCCTGCTGAACTTATTTGTTAGCCTGATTTGCCCGCTCGGCAGCTCTTTCCCGCTGACCGGCACTGCCCCGGGCACGGCGTTTGGGCATGTTGGGCATAAAGGGATTTTTGGTTGAACCATCAGAAATTTTGCTCTTGCCGGGAGCTTGCCGGTTGATGCCGGTAATAACACTGTCGCCGGCTTTCAACTCATCGCTCTTTATGGAAGTAATGATGTTGTTGGTCAAACCCAGTTTTACCTTGACCGGGCGGAGTTTGCCTTTTCCGTCACTTACCCACAGCACGCCTTCCCGCCGCTTGACCTGGGGAGCGGGAGCGGTCTGCAATTCTTCCGGCGGCATGAACCGCAACGCATTTACCGGAACGGTCATGGCGTTGAGTTCTTCTGCCCGGACAAATTTTACATTAGCGGTCAGATAGGGGATGAGTTTACCGTTTTTATTATCGGCATTGACTTCCACAATGTAAGTAACTACATTGCTGGAAAGAGTGGCGTTGAGCCGCAGCCGGTGCACCACCCCGGCAAATTCCATATTGGGGAATGCGTCGCAGGAGAAAATCACCTTCATACCCGGTTTGATCGCCCCTACATCGGCTTCGTTGACTGACACCCACACCTGCATTTTCTTGAAATCTCTTGCTACCAGAAAGATACTGCTGGCGGTCTGGTTGGATACCACGGTCTGTCCCACGCTGACCCGGCGGTCGATGACCACCCCATCCACCGGGGAAATAATGGTGCAGTATTCCAGATTTCTTCTGGCTTTGACCAATGCTGCTTCGGCAATGGATTTCTGGGCCTTGGCTTGAGCCAGCGAAGCCTTGGCTTTGGCACAGGCGGCACGGGCTACAAAGTAGTTGGTCTGATAAGTTTCGTAATCGCTCAAGGTCATGGAGCCTTGCTTGTAGAGCCGCTGGGCACGATCCCAGTTGGCAGTGGCGAGCTTTTCGTTGGCATCGGCTTCGTTGATCGCCGCTTCGGCACTGATTATGGAGGCGTTGGCCTGTTCCAGCTGGGCCTCTTTTTCCTGCAAATCGGCTTTGTAAGTTACATCGTCGATCTGGGCAAGGATCATACCCTTGGTCACTTTGGAGCCGTAATCTACGGTTTTACCGTCAGAATCTTTGCCGAAACTCATGATTTTACCGTTGACCTGGGCACCCACATTGACCAATTCTTCCGGCTCCACAGTACCGGTTGCCGAGATGGTTCTCCTGACATGGTCAAGAGTGATTTTTTCGGTACGGAAGGATATTTCCGGAGCCGCTTCAGCCGGTTTGCGGAAGAAAAACCACGCTCCGGCTGCCGCTGCGGCAAGTACGATTACAATAATCAGATATTTAATAAAAGTTTTCATATATTTTTACCTCATCATTTTGCATTTGATTTTTTATCTTCAGCCGTGGGAGTTTTTTCTTCATCACTTTCTTCCGTGGGCGTAAAGCTGTATATAGCTGCATCCAGCTGGGCTTGAGTGTTGGCTATATTGACTATGGCAGTAGCCAGATTGTTTTGAGCCTGCACCAGGTCACGCTCCGCTTCGTTCAAGCGGGTCACCAGAGCGGTTCCGGCGTTGTATTCATTTTCCACCAGATCCCGGGTTTCCCGGGTAAGGTTGCAAATATCTTGAGCTATCTTTGCCTGAATAATGCTGGATTTATGATTTTCGTAAGCGGTTCTGACATCGGTTATCACCGAGAGCCACAGCTGATAGAGCATGTAATCCGCCGCCGAAACTTCCGCTTTGCTGGCTTTTACATTGAAGTAATCGGAAAAACCGTTGAAAAGATTCCATGTTACATTGAATGAGTAGTTGAAATTTCCTGTACTCGACCAGCTGTGCCCGTCGCCGGAGCTGTCGTGAGTGATACCCCGGTCATAGCCGTAACCCAGCTGGTAATTGAATGTGGCAGTTGGCCCGAACTTGCTCAAGCTGCCGTAAAAGGCGTAACGCAATGATTGCAAACGCTCCCGGGCTGCTTTCAGGTCGGGACGGTTCGCCAGAGCTTGATCGAGGTAAACTTCGATGCTGGAAGCATAATTATCTTCCGGCATCTTGATCGGCGGGAATTTTACACCCGCAGGGATCGTGCCATCGGTAAGCCCCAAATAGCCTGCTAAAACATACAAATTGGCTTTGATGGTGTAATTGATCTTGACCAGATCCAGCTGACCGTTACGCAAAGTTACCCGGAAGTTGAGCATGTCGCTTTTTAAGGTGGTACCGGCTTTGTATTTGCGTTCGGCATCTTTGAGCATGGTTTTACTGTATTCGATCTGGGCTTTGATGATCTCTTTTTGAGCATACGATAACTGCACATCGTTGTAAGCGTAGGCTACGGCACGGAGCAGCAGACGGCGGGCGTCGTTTACATTGGCTTCGGTCTGTTTGAGGGTGTGTTTGGCACTCAAGAGATTCATTTCCCGGTTCAAGCTGTCAAAAATCAGCCATTGCCCGGATAATGCCGGCGATATGCCGTCGTGCTGACTGCGGGGCTCCAAACGGCTGCTGCTGGCGTAAACCTTGCTGAAACTCTGGGAGAGGCTTATGCCCGCATTAAGGGTTGGTGCATAGTTGGAAAACTGCTGATAGTAGCGGGCCCGTGCCGAATCAATGGAAAATTTGATGCTCAAAAAGTCCGGATTGTTTTTCAATGCCAGCTCTTGAGCTTGCTCCAGAGTAAGTATTTTCAAATCAGCCGGCAGCAGGTATTTTTCATTTTCCTGCAATATTGTGTAGCTTGATTGATCCACTGCCAGCGGCGGCCGCTGGTAATTCAAGCACCCGCTCAACACTCCGGCGGCCAGACCGGCAGCGGCAAGCGGCAAATAAATTCTTCTGTTTTTCACAATAAAACCCCTCCTTGCAAAATCGGATACACCAAAAATAATGCTTGCTGCCGATGAAATATTGAGCTTGAACTGCAAAAAAACTTTAATTACTTAACTTTTTTTGCCAATTCGGCAGCTTTGCGGTACTGTTTGATCGCCCGCATGGTCCAACTGCGGCGGAGTTTGATAACTTCGCTCATGGGATTTTTGCTGTTTACCGACAACCCGGCGGCCGCTTTGGCTGCTTCGGCGTAGGGTACGATGGGCTTGTCAAATTCAGCAACCGCAGCCGGAACGGCAGCTTCGCCGCCAGCTTCTGCAATAGCTTGCCAGGCAAGCTGCAGCTCGTCGGCAGCATCCAGCATGGTGGTACGGATCAAAACTCTTATCAAGTTGAAATATCTGCCGGTCAATGCACCTTTATACTCAAAATCATTGGTGGCGTTGTAGGGGTTGTAGTTGGCATCGGCCATAAACGGCTTGTGTTTGGCGGTGTAAAGGTCACGCCGCACCGGTGGACGACGCAATGTGTATTTTTCCGGGCCGCCGGGAGTTCCTGCCCGGTACTGCCAAATCTTCTGCCCTGCTTCAGAAAGCAGAAACTCTATAAATGCCTGTGCCTGCTTTTTGTTTGGAGCCCCCCGCAAAAGCTGTACCGGGTCGGCAGATACACTGCTGCCGCCTTTGGGCGGTACATAGATGATCCGTTGAGCCTGATTGTTGGTCTGCACCGAGGCGAATTGTGCTTCGCTCAAAGCGTAAAAATCAATAGCCATACCGGCGGCGGCGTTGCCCGACGCTACTTCCCGGGTGACTTTGCCCGCACTTTCGGTAATGCTCCGGGCGTTGCCCACCAGACGGCGGATCAGATTGAATCCATCGAGCCAGCCATCAGCAACGCTCTTTTTGGCGGCAACGGCTTCTGCCATACATTGCTGCAATATGACCTCAAAACATTTGTTGATAGAGCCGGACTTGGTGGGGTCGGCTACGGCAAGTTTGTTGAAATATTTTATGTCGGTCAAATCTTTCCAGCGTGCCGGCGGCGTACCCAGCTCGCTCTGCCGGTCAGGATTGTAGCAAATGCCGAAAGTGGCAAGACATACTCCGTAATAGCCGCCATTGGGGTCGTAAATATCTTCACCGCTCCATCTTTCAGGCATGATCTCCGGCTTGAACCAATCGGGGTGTCTGGCTTTGATCCCGGCATCCACGGCATAACCTTTACGGGCCTGATTGCTGTGGTCGTAAGTGCCGCCGCCGAAAAATACATCTATATCAATAGATACATCCGAAGCCAGAAAAATCGCTCTGGCTTTTGCCGCTTCGCCGGATTTGCCGCTGGCATCGGGCTTGATGCGGTAGTTGCGGAAAGCCGCGGCGATCTCGGAGTTCCACGGCAAATCATTTTTTTCGCAATAGTGGCGGAACGCCGCTTCGTAACGGTCATTTATGTAGCGGACGATATCGGCCGTGCCGCCGGGGCTCCGCCAGTCGATAAAGATATTTTTGCCATATTTTTCAACATAGTACCGCTGGAATGCCCGCTCAAATTCGTGCTTGATGGATTCGGCGTGGGGCGTAATGATGATGATTGTATCGCTTTCGCCGGTTGGGGCAGCTGCAACCGGCGGTTTTTCCCGCAGCAGTGCCGGTAAAAGTATAAGCAAGCCGAGAAAAGCCAATGCCCCGATGATCCGGTGTTTCATTACTTCACCCCGTCGGCAAATACGATTACATCTTCAGGGCAAATACCCAGTTTGCAGCAGCTGCCGATGTTGCGGACTTCCGGAGCGATTTCGCTGACTTTCAAATCACCGAACTGCCACGAGGCAAATTCTCCGAGGTAACTGCCGCCGGTAAGGGGTAATTCTCCTTGCCACGCACATTCTGCTGCCGGGTCGATCACTACCGCTTCCGGACGCACAGCCAATGTTACACTGCTGCCGGCAGGGTGTGTTGTTACATTTTTGAATATACCCAGAGCTGTTTTTACATCGCCGTCGGCAACAACTTCGCCTGCAATAATATTTATATCGCCCAGAAATTCGGCAGTAAAGCGGTTGGCGGGCTGGCGGTAAAGCTCATCGGGTCTGCCCATTTGGGAGATGGTTCCGCCATTGAGTACCGCCATGCGGTCAGCCAT
Source organism: Victivallaceae bacterium (assembly GCA_045533055.1). GTDB lineage: Bacteria > Verrucomicrobiota > Lentisphaeria > Victivallales > Victivallaceae > SIG78. Next base: position 30,919 of record JAZSHD010000010.1, read on the forward strand.
ACTCAAGGCTTCCCGGCGGTCGTGGGTCACATAAACAGCAGTCAGTTTGCGGTCGCGGCAGATGGTTCGCAATTCGTCACGCATTTCGTCCCGGAGTTTGGCATCAAGGTTGCTCAATGGTTCGTCCAGCAATATAAGTTCCGGGGCTACTGCCAACGCTCTTGCCAGAGCCACCCGCTGCTGCTGACCGCCGGAAAGGAGGGGCGTTTTCCGTTCTGCAAACTCTTCCATGCGGACAACTTTCAACGCTTCCATGGTGCGTTCTTTGATTTCATTTTTCGGCAGTTTTTGAGCTTTCAAGCCAAATGCCACATTTTCAAAAACAGTCAAATGGGGCCACAATGCGTAATTCTGAAACACCATAGGTGCGTTGCGTTTTTCCGGCGGCAGATCCGTTACATCTTTGCCGTTAAAATATATTTTTCCCGAATCCGGCTGCAAAAAACCGGCGATCAACCGCAAAAGTGTGGATTTACCGCAGCCGGAGGGCCCCAGCAGAAAAAAGAGTTCACCGGAAGATATTTCCAGATCCAGCGGCTGCAAAACCAATTTGCCTTTGGTGTAAGATTTGCTTAAATTTTCGATTTTTATGTTCATAAAACCATACCTTTATTTGTATTTACAGCTTGTCCGAGCCGAAGATCCGCAGATTTTCCGGCGTGCGTAATTTGTTGAGTATCTGCATTTCCAGCTGCCTGACCCGCTCCCGGCTGATGTTGAAGTGTTCGCTGATTTCCTGCAAAGTGCGTACCGGTTCGCCCAGCAAACCGAAACGCATGGTCAATATCTGCCGCTCCCGCTCCGACAGCGTGGCAAGCAGTTTTGCCAGCTGTTTGCGGCTGGAGGCGTTGGAAATATCTTGTGAGGGGTCAACTGCCTGTTCATCCGGGATCACATCTTCCAGACTGCTGCCGTTTTCATCCACCGAAAGCGGTGACTGCAGCGAGATGGTCTGCCGTGCCATTTTGCGTATGGCACTTATTCTGGCGGTGGGCATTTCCAGTATGGCGGCGATTTCTTCAGTTTCCGGCAGCCGGTCGTGTTCCAGAATAAACCTCTGTTCAGCACGGTTGATCGCCGCAATGGTGCTGATCATGTGTGCCGGTATGCGGATAATGCGGAATTGTTCGGCAATGGCTCTGCCGATGCTCTGGCGTATCCACCAGCTGGCGTAGGTGCTGAATTTATGGTTCAGATTAAAGTCGAATTTTTCCAGCGACCGCATCAACCCGATATTGCCCTCCTGCACCAGATCGCTTACCGAAAGCTGCCGGTAACTGTATTGATTGACGATCCTTACGACCAGCCGCAGATTGGCTTCGATCATCTTCTGCCGCAGATCCAGCAATTTCTGATGAGCGGCAACTGCTTCATCAAGGTTTTTTTTGAATTCTTCAACCGTGTAACAGGATTCTTCGGCAAATACTTGCAGCAGATTTTCTGCCCCATTTTCTGTGGCACTTAAAAGTTGCTTGTAGCCTACAGTAAGAATATCACAAGTGAGTTTATAGCAGGCTTGTTCGGCAATGAGTCCTTTGCGTAAGTTTTCCGCTTCCTGAATATTTTTGTTTTGAAAAGCGTTATGGAGTTTCTGCTCAATGGAATTGATTTTTTCCAGTTTTTCCTGCAGGGTTTCAATATTTACACCATCATTTACTGCCGATGGAATGAATTGCTCAAACCATTGAGAGTGATCCCGGTTCAGCAAGTGTTCCCGCTGGAACCGGGCGATCCAGGCAAAGCTGTAAAGCAACTCCCGCCAGCGGTTTTCCGCCTGCAATATTTGCTGCTTTAAAGCCTCGTGTTCTTCCGGGGTAAGTCTTGGAATCTGCCCCAATTCCCGGAGATAGCTCTGCATAGCCTGATTTACAGACCCGTCAGAAATACCCCAACTGTCGGAATAACTTCCGGCAGATTCTGCATTGTATTTGTTTGGATTTGCTTCGGATTTACTCATTTACCCGATCGTCCGGCAATTTTTCAATATTTGTAATAGTTTATCGTGTCACCCAAACTGGCAGAAAAACTTGCATCGCAGCGGATGCCTGCCGCCGCAAGTTTATCGGTGGAGGCTTGCAAATGCCGTATATCGCCGGGGCGTTCTGCAGAGTGTTCCACTTCGGACTGGGAATCGGTCATAAACAATATCTTATTGACCAGATCGTTGATCGTTACCGTTTTGCCGGTGGCTACATTGTATACACCTTCCAGATCATTTTCCATAAAAAAGGCGTTGACTTTTACCACATCATCAATATATACAAAGTCCCGGCTCTGTTCGCCGTCACCGAAAATTTTGATTTTCTGCCCGTGGATGGCTTTGTTGCAGAATACTGCCGGAGCGGCGGCGTAGGCACTCTCCGGATCCTGCCGGGGGCCGAAAACATTGAAGTAACGCAAACTTACAGTCTTGAGCTTTTTATTTTCCGAAAAAATCTTGCAGCACTGTTCGCCGTTGAGCTTGGTCACTGCGTAAATACTGTCAGGATCCGGGCACATATCCTCCCTCCGGATCAATTCGGAGGTGTTGCCGTAAACTGCCGCACTGGAAGCGTAAATAAGTTTTTTGACTCCGGCACGGGCGGCTTCTTCCAGCACCATAAGTGTACCGTTTACATTTATATCTATGCAATCCAGCGGCTGTTCCATACTTTCCGGCACGCCGATCATAGCTGCCAGATGGAATACATAATCCACGCCCTTCATGGCACGGGCAAGTTTGACCCGGTCGCGGACATCGCCCCGGATAAAGTCAACATTCAATCCTTCCAGATTTTTCATGCTGCCGCTGCGGAGATTATCCAATATCCTGACTTCCGCCCTGCCGTTGTAATATTCAGCAATATGGCTGCCGATAAAACCTGCTCCCCCGGTTATGAGTATACGCATGAAAAAGAATCCTTTCTGCCTGAAAATTTCAGGAATTTATTTAAGCTCTTTGAGCAGTTTCATCATATCGTCGTACTGGTCTTCGATGGACTCCACCAACTTGAACTGGCTGCGGGCACGCTCCAAATTGTGATTGACCCGGGAAGTCTTGAAATAGTTGTCGCCATCCAGAAAGTCAGTCAGGAATCTTATACCGATGACCATGGTTATAAGTTTGCCGGAGAAGGGCAGCAGCTCTTTTTCCGTATCGTTCAAAAACATTCCGGCCTTATCCAGATACCCCCGCAGGAGGGCTTCAAACATATCAAAACGCATGTAGATTTTGGAAAGATCGGTTTCGTCTTCCGGAGCCGGAGAGGTTCCTGTACGCACCATATCGCCAAAGTCGTAATGGGGCAAGCCGGGCATAACAGTATCCAGATCCAGTACGCAGATACCTTCGCCGGTAAAATCGTCGATCAACACATTGTTGAGCTTGGTATCGTTATGGGTGGTTCTTTCCACAATATCGCCGGACTGCTGGAGCTTGATGAGTTTATCCAGCTCGCAAGAGCGTTTCATGACAAAGTCGATTTCCGGAGCCACCATTTTGACCCGGCCGAAGCGGTCGGCTTTGATCATCTCTTCCAGAGCTTTCAAGCGGCGTGGTGCGTGGTGAAAGTAGGGTATAGTTTCGTTGAGCCGGTCGGGCAGATCTGCCAAGTCCAGCTGAAACTGACCGAATGCCTGGGCGGCCTTGTACGCCTGATCTGGTTCATCGAGCACATCAAAGCTGTGGCAGTTTTCCACATAAACATAGCACCGCCAGTAGTCGCCGTCACTGTCTTTGTAATAAGGCATGGCATCGTGGGTAAAGACCAGCCGCAGGGTACGGCGTTTGGCTCTGCCCCGCTGGGTCTTTTCCTGCCGGATCTTGCTTAAAATATGATTGGTTACGCAGTTGAAATTTTCCATGACCAGAGCCGGCTGCCGGAAAACATTGGTATTGATCTTCTGCAAAGTGTAGTGCAGGAGAGTTCCGCCCTGATCGAATGTTACCTGATAGGTATCGTTGATATGCCCTTTGCCGCATGGAACCGCCAGTACATAATCGCCGTATATATGAAAATGCGAACAGATATTTTCGATTTTTTTCTGCATAAAGTATTCTCCAATCCGGACTTCCGGCATATTATCCCGCAAGGGATACATTGTCTGAAAGCATAATATATACCCGCAATAATCCGATTGCAAATATTTACTGCCGTGCAAACGGAAAAAATCTTTCAGATTATATACAGGCGATTTTTCTTGAGTGTATTTGCAGCAGCAGATTTGCATTTTGCCGTTTTTAAGGCATTTTAAATGCTTGAATATTTTGCAGAAAATGGTTACTGACAGGAGATCATAATGTTCAGTTTGATCGTTGATTGCCCGGAGTGCAATGCCCGATTTAATTTGGAGCAGAGTGCCAGTAAGCTTTCTGGGGCGATAACTTGCCCGGAGTGTGGAACGGAGCGGGCGTGTGCAGATTATTGTGCCGTAATATTTTGCAATCAGTGCCGAGCCAAGCTGAAAATTCCGCTGGATATGCTTGAAGACTCTGATCTTTGCTGCCCCAAATGCAGTGCCCTGATAAGCACATGGAGCAAAAATGAAGCAGTAGAGGATGATGAAGAAACTTACTTTGATGACGGACTTGCGGAAAAACGCCAGTTGCTGCAGCCGGGGGATATATTTGATAAATTCCAAATCAAATCTTTTCTCGGGCGTGGGGGGATGGCGGAGGTTTATTCAGCAGAGCATCTGCTGCTGAAAAAAACTTATGCCCTCAAGCTGATGCGTAATGAAAACAGCAATAGCGATAATGTGTTTGTCAAGCGTTTTCTGCGTGAAGCCAAGATGACTCATGCTTTGGAACATCCGAACATTGTGCGGGTGCTGGATGCCGGCAGTGATTTTCAGACCGGGCATCTCTTTATAGCTATGGAACTGGTGGAAGGGTTGACACTTCAGCAGAGTCTGCAGAAAAACCAGCTCTCTGAAGAAGAACTCCGGAAAATACTTTTTGTAATGGCTAATGCATTGAGTGCTTTGGAGCGTGCCGGGATCGTCCACCGGGATATAAAACCTTCCAACATAATGTGTACTGCCGATGGCGTATATAAGCTCATGGATCTGGGGATCGCCAAACTTCAGCGTCCCGAGGCGGGTGAGAATACTTTGACCATGGAAAAAAGTGTGATCGGTACTCCGGCATACGCCTCGCCGGAACAGTGCCGATCTTCCCATAATGTTGATATAAGATCTGATATTTACAGCTTGGGGGCAACGATGTATCATGCTGCCACCGGTAAACTGCCATTTAACGGAAAGACGGCTATTGATACTGTTTTGAGAGTTTTGAAAGATAAACCGGTGTCCTTGAAGGAACTGCGGCCGGATCTTTCAGATGAGCTGGTTTTTGTGATCGAAAAAATGATGGAGAAATCTCCCGCTGACCGGCCTCAAACACCCCATGAAGTTATTGAATTGCTGCAATTTGGCTGTGCTGTGCATAAAAGAAACAACTCTGTGGGCAGGAAATTTCCGCTGAAAAAAGTGGCATGGGCGGGGGCGGCAACCGTTGTGATTGCAGTTGGGGTATGTTTAATCGTGGGCGGAAAGAGCAAAAAAGTTCAGCCAACAGCCAAAATGAACACGGCAAAAGTTGCTTCTGCAGTACCCGGAAAACAACCGGCAGCACCCAGGGCTGTTAAAAAAATTCCGGTCATAAAAGAGAGCACTCTTGATCCCGGTGATATGAAAAAAATCACTGCATTCAGAAAATCGTTCAATTCTTCCGACAAAAACTTGCAAAGCGTGTATGCAGTTAAAGATTACCAAAAGCGTACTCCCGTATTCCGGCTGGCAGAATGTGAAAAACGGCTGGAGTTTTTGCAAAAACAGCCGGAAAACGAGCTGATCGTCAAACAAAAAGAGTACACCGCCAAACAAATTGCCGCTTTGAAAAAATTTATTGCCGACCGCAAGGTCATTGAGCAGGCAAAGAAGAAAAAGTATGACCAGAAAACTACAGAACTTTACAAGCGGAAAGTTGTAGAATATTCAAAAAAATTCATGATCCCTCAATTTTACCCTGCTGTAAAAAAGGCGGGTAAAGAGCTGGCAGCACTGTTGAAAACCGGCCGGGTCGACCCCAATGTGGAAATAGTTCTGGAACATAAAGATAAATATTTGCCGGAAAAAATCGTCAGTTGGGATCTGGTGCAGACCGGAAGGTTTTATCCTGATGTGAATAAAAACATCAAAAATGATTTTTATGAAGCATTGAAAAAATGTCATGCTGACCCGGATCTTGGTCATGGGGTCGTGCTTAAAAAATATTATCCGACGATCCTTGAACTGTCAAATGTTGACTGTTTGGGTGATCCGGCAAAGAACGCTGATCCGCCGGTCAAGTTATTTACCAACTGTAAAGTTTGGCAATCCCGCTATCCGGTGGGGGATAGTTATGATACAGGCTTGCTGCGTAAGCTCCTGCTGCTGGCTCCGGATACCGGGCGGGTAATTGACAGCGATGGTAATAATCTGCTGCACTTTGCATCAAAGATAAACGACCTTGAATTGGCAGAAGCTCTTATTTACAGTGGTGCTGATCTGGCGAAAAAACTTAATAAAGCAGGTAAATCACCATGGCAGACCGCATTGAGCTGCGGCAGTGTGGAAACAGCTGAATTGTTGAGAAAATATAATTTGAATACAGAAAGTCAGCCAGAGGAGCTTATACAGTACGAATTTTGTAAAAATATCCTGCTGAAAAATTACGATAAGTGCAAAAAATTGCTGGCTGCCGGAGCCGATCCTTATAAAAATTGGTTCAATGGGTTGAATACCATGCAGAACATTGCGGCAGCAGGTGATTTGTCCGGGGTGAAATTTCTGCTGGAGCAAAAAATATCTCCCGATAATGTCAGTATGAGATACAACTGTTACATCAGCAGTCCGCAAGAGATAGCCATCGTTAAAAATAACCCTGAACTGCTGAAATCATTGCTTGAAAATGGTGCTGACCCGCAGATAAAAGTCTACTATTCTCTGAATGGTGCTGCTCCGCTGGGCTGCGTGATAACAAGTCTTTTGACAGACGGCAAATTGGATCACAGATCGGCATTGAAACTTATGGAAACGCTTTGCCAGTACGGGAAAAACTTTGACATCAATAAAGAAATCAACGGCAACAGAATATTGCACTGTTTTATATCTGAAAGCTACCGAATCAGAGATAAAGATGTGAAAGCGGCATTTCTGAAGCTTTTGTTGAAATATGGAGCAATACCGTACAAGCATTATAATCGGTTTTTGAGCGATCGGGAGAAAGATCCGGAATGTGTCAGGCTGTTAAAGGCTGCTGAAAAAAATATGACGAGGTGATTTCAAAAGTCAACTGATTCCAAATTAAAAGTGAATTATTTGCAAGGTAAAGAATCTAAAGATTTGCATTTTTGAGTTTTTAAGGCATTTTAAATGCTTGAATATTTTTTTCAACTTTTTACAGGGTAGGGTTTATGTTCATAAAATTGTGGCGTTTCAGCTGTGGACTGGCTCTGGCGGGCTTTTTTGCGGTTTTTCTGATTCTGCCGGTAGGTACAGTCATTGCCGAAGGTTGTTCGTGGAAAATCATTGCTGAATTGTGGGAAAATCCGGTCTACCGGGGCGGTATCACCAACTCCTTTGCTTTGGCTCTTTTTACCACTTTTCTGGTATTTTTGCTGGCTTTGCCGCTGGCGATCCTTTCCGACAGTTACGATTTCAAGGGCAAAGGTTTCTGGAACGCTATGATCCTTGCCCCCATGATATTGCCGCCATTTGTGGGGGCGTTGGGCTTTCAGCAGGTGTTCGGCTATTATGGCGTTTTGAACACCATACTGGTCGATTGCGGTCTGGCAAGAGTGGATTTTTTAGGCGGCGGCGGCAAATTTTACGCCGTTGCGTTGATTGAAGCACTGCACCTTTACCCCATACTTTATTTGAATCTGGCGGCGGCACTTGCCAACTGCGACCCCGCTTTGCAGGAAGCAGCCCGGAATCTGGGGGCAGGGCGTATGCAAAGATTTTTCAAAGTGACTCTGCCGTTGATAAGACCGGGGATTTTAGCCGGGGGCAGTCTGGTGCTGATTTGGAGTTTTACTGAATTGGGTACGCCTTTGATGTTCGGTTTTACCCGGGTCACGCCGGTACAGGTTTTTGACGGATTAAGCGAGCTGGAAAGCAACCCCATGCCCTACGCTCTGGTGCTGGTTATGATGATCGCTGCTTCGCTCTTGTATCTGGCAGGGCGTCTGCTGGCTGGCGGCGGCGGTGGTTCTTCGGCAGTAAAAGGGTCCAGCGGCAGCGTGGCTGAAAAACTGCACGGATTTTCTGCATGGCTGCCGGGAATCGTTTTTGCGGTGGTAACTATTCTGGCAATTCTGCCCCATCTGGCACTTTTGCTGATAGCTTTCAGCCGGGACTATTACGGAACTGTGATCCCCGGCAGCTGGACACTTATGAATTTTGAAAATGCTTTGGGCGACAAACTGGTAGTGCCCAGCATCTTCAACAGTTTGCGTTATTCGCTGGCGGCAACCTTGATCGCCACTTTAAGCGGCACATTGTGTGCCGTGCTGGTGGTGCGTTGGAAACCCCGTGGAGCCGTATTCTTTGACTTGTTGAGCATGCTGCCATTGGCAATACCGGGGATAGTGATGGCGTTCGGATTTTTGGGTATGACCATCAAATTCAGCTGGGCGGGAGCGATTTTTGACCCGGTAAATTCGCCGCTGTGGCTGCTGGCAGGAGCTTACGCCATCCGGAGATTGCCTTATGTGATGCGTTCAGTAGCATCGGGTTTGGAACAAACCCCGGTGGTTCTGGAAGAAGCGGCATTAAGCGTGGGAGCCAGCCGCAAACAGGTGTTCGGCAAGATTCTGGTACCGCTGCTGGCGGCAAATCTGCTGATCGGTGGATTGTTTGCATTCAGTTTTTCCATGCTGGAAGTATCGGATTCGCTGATATTGGTGCAAAAGAGCGTATTTTACCCCATAACCAAAGCGATTTTTGAGTTATCGCAAGTGCTGGGAGCCGGCGGCGTGACCGCCAGTGCCTTCGGGGTCTGGACAATGGTATTCATGGGGGCAACATTAGGAGCCGCCAGTGCCATATTAGGCAAAAAGCTGGGAGCATTGTTCCGCTTTTAAGATTTGATTTATCAAAAGGCTCTGTTCCCAATATCGGTTGATTAACAGTAA
>JAZSHD010000213.1:0-4513 GCA_045533055.1 Victivallaceae bacterium
AATATCTTTACGCATCCGCTCATTTTCTTTGAAAACATCATCAAACATCTTACCTGCCTGTTCAAAACGGGGTTGATAATCTGCCACAGTTTCTTTGACGGAACGGGTTTCTGCCAGAGTATGGCTCATTTGTCCGGCAAGCGTTTGAGCATACTGTGCCTTCAACTGCTTGCGGGCAAAAGATTCCGGATTGGCATCATACTGGGAAATAAGGTTCCATTTGGGAGCCGTTTCTATGCGGTACACGGTCCCCGCCTCCCGCATAGTGCCGCTGCCGGGATCAACCATTCTGCCAACGGAATACATCTTGATTCCGGCATTGGAAAGATACTTTTCCTGAGCGTCTCCCGGAATTTCCTGTCCTGCCATATAAAGAGGAACAGAGGTGTACTCTTTGGGTTTGATCTCTTTCTTGGTACTGGAACAGCCTGTGATCAGCAACGCCAGAGCGGAGAATGTGAGTGTGGAGTAAAGAAGTTTTTTCATTTCAGCGGATTCCTTTCAATTCTTTTTTTAATGATTTAGGGAGAGCCTGACCGAGAGCATCGTGCAGCCGGGAGGCTTTTTCAACATCGGATTCGGAAGAGTTTTTGCCGGGGGCAAGTTTCAACTCCTCCAGTTTGTTAAGGGCGGTGTCGGCAATGGCAGCTTTTTCTATATTGGTCACCTGTTCGATGTAGAGATAGAATTCTGTACCGGCAGGAACCCGGATATAATAGGATTCTTTGGAAATCTTGTCCGTAATGTTTTCCAGAGCCACATTGGACAAAGACTCAAATGCCGTTGCCAGAGCATTCTTGGTGGAACCGTCGTTGCGGGAAACAATGGTACTGCCGTTATCGTAGGTGGTCTTGGTCTGGAAACCTGCAGAAAGTCCCTGGGCAAACGCCATTGTGTATTGCAGCATCTCGTTGAGATTGTTGTTGTTCATCACCCTTCCGGGAATGCCTGCTGCCATATCGGTAATGGTGGCTTTGCTTTTGTCGCCAGCCTGATTGGATTTTTCCAATATCCGTCCCTGCAGCTGCAACTCCAAACCAACCTGATCAGAGGTGATCTGCCAGACCAGCACGAAGTTGCCGGAACTCATCATCCGGTTACGGACGCATTTACCCATTTTGCCGTGAACTTCCGTTCCGGCAGGGATGATAAGTTTGCGTTCCCCTTTGGCATTTGTCCACCACAAGTCCTGTATGACAATGGCAATCAAAGGAGTTCCATCCACATTGCTTTCCAGAGTATTCACCAGTTTGCAGTCCAGCAACCGCCCGAAGGGAGCATACCGTTCCGAGAGGAACGCCTCATCTTTCTTGCCGGATGAAGCACTTTTGTTTCCGGCACTCAAAGAGAAAATTCTCCCTTGGGCGTTGCCGGAAGTTCTGCCGTTTCCGCTGCTCTTATGGTTGTCAAAAAGATTGGATAAATTCCGCTCTCTCCGGGATTGACCGGATACGGCAGGTCTTTTTGTTCCAACCGTTTTATTGGGAATAATCTTTTTTTCGCCGTTACGGGAAATGACTGCCGGTGGCGGCGTTGCACCTTTTTCACTTTCCCGGTCTGCTTTGAATTGCGGGATATCGCTGCCGATCTCAATGGGAGCTTTTTCTTCCTGTTTGAGTTCCGTATTTTCCTGAATAGCAGATGGATCTTCATCCCGGTTCAGCATCGGGATCAACACCAAAGCTCCGCCGATAAGCAGGACACCGAAAAAGATGATTTTCGATGTGGGAGATTTCAAGATATTGACAAGTTCTGTTCCGGTCATAGCTTACTTCTCCTCTTTTTGGGGAACTGGTGCAGGAGCTTTCTTACCAGGGGTAGCCGACCTGACCTTCGGTGCTGTTCTTTCCTGAATCTCCTTTATCGCCTTTTCAGTCTGCTGCTGCATGGATTTTATAGCAGTTTGAGCCTTTTTAACGGCGGCAGAAGCGGGAGTCGCTTTTTCAGCGGCATGAGCTTTGGCTTTGACTTTTTCTTCGTACTCTCTGGCAGCCTTGACTTTAGCCTCGGCATCTTTCAAAAGTTTATCCGCTTCGCTTTTATTTTTGGCAACGACACTCTTTTCAGCATCCAGTTTTTTCTGGAGTTCAACAACGGACTTTTCAAATTCCTTTTTGGCACGCAAAAGTTCTTCCTGCTGTTTTTTGACTTCCGCAGCAAGTTTTTCGGATGCAGCGATTTTTTCTTCGGCAAGTTTCAGTTCCTTTGCTTTCAGAAGAGCTGCCTGTTCTGCTTTGCGTTCCTTTTCTTTGATCTCATCCTTGACTGACTGAATTTGAGAGGTATGCATTTCACGGGTGGTCAACGCGATCAACCAATCATTGTCCGCTTTGAGATTATTTCTACCGCCCCGTGGTGTGGAGGTAATGCCGAACCAGGCATAAGTCTGACTCTTTGGCGGCATAATTCCGGAGGCGTCGGAAACACTCATATAATATATACCGTCTCCGGCATGAGCAGAAAAGGAATGTTTGTCATAAGCGATCTCTTCGGTGGTCAGATTGACCAGACGCAGTTTGAAAATCACCGTATCTTCCTCTTCAAAGCGGACCGCTTCATCCAGATGGATGTCGTACTTTCCGCACCGGTAACGGTTCTTGAAAAGAGCCCGTTCCACTCCGGCAACGCTTTCAGGATAAGTTTCTTTCAATACTTCATAGCGTTTTGCCATATCAATCAGAGAAACCAGCCGCGCGGGAGTTACTTTCGGAGTTTTGGTTACAACATTATCCGTAAAGTTCTTCCGGTTGGCAGTTTTACCGAATACCACGGATGCGTAAGCCTCTTTATCGGACTGGATCAGATAAAGGATATAAAGCTGACGGTTGTAGGTTACGGTCAAAGTTCCGGTCGCTCCCGGTTTCAACGCTGATACGGCAAAATAGTAAGAGTCCGGTTGAACCGCAATTTGAAAATCGGTTCCTTTGCCGTCAATACTGATATTCTTTCCAGAAATTTCACTGATTTTTGAGGGAAACTGAACGGTGGTTACACCGTCGGTCATTTTCACATAGACCTTGTAAATTTCCCCCTGTGCCAAACGGTATTCAATGTACTGATTCTGCAAGCGGATCTCTTCAGCAGTCGGCTCTGAAGCAAACAGCGGAAACGCTGCTACCTGACAGAGAATAAGCGGGATGAAAAGTTTGGATAATTTCATTTTGAGTTCTCCTTGTGTTCATGTTGAGTATATTTCAAGTTGCTTACCACAAAGGGGTAACGGTTATTGGTCGCCATATTGTTATTGGCGGCAAGTTCCACATTCAGTTCAAAGTCGGCACTGAAAGTCCGTGGCATATTCTCCTGCGTGATATAGTACCGGATCAGTTGTCCATTGATACGGGCAAAAGAATGTCTGCGGTCAGCCCGGAGAATACGGATGTTGAGGATTTCCGGTTTCTGGTGCATCTTGTATTGTTTGAACTGTGCCGCTTCGGACTCAAACTGTTTTTGAGCCTCCTGCCGGGCAAATCCCACAAACATAGCGTTAAGCAGTTCCGGATTGTCAAATCCCTGCGGATTCCGCATGAGAAATGCAAAGACCGCCTGTTTGATCTGGTATTCATAGAGTTTTTTCAATGCTTCTTCCGATGAATACTCGGTAATGTGGTAACTGTTTGCCTGATCCATCACAATGAGCCGGTTGTTATCCCGCCACTGATACATCAATAATGGTGTCAGGAATGACAACGGCACATAGAGGATAAAGGCACATTTCAGCACCTCGTGCCAGTTTTTATAAGTCATTGCTTCTCTCCTTTCTTGTTGTCGTAGATAGATTTTTCATCGTACACCATCCTCAATACCCGCAACGGATATTCAGATAAACTTCCGGAACGCATCAACCGCAAACCGAGAGTAAACTCAAGTTTCTGGTAGTACGGCATTTTCATATAAATACCATTTCTGTGAAGCGTTCCCCGCACAAAAGCAAGGCATTGATCTTTTTCAGGAGTTCCGGCGATTTCAATCGTTTCAATGACCGGAATCTGCCGGATAGATTGTTCTTTGAACTCTTCCTGACTGTTGCCGATCAGTATCCGCAAAGATTTCTGTGCGGATCTGCCAAAGAGAGCCTCCAATGCCTGTTGGTTGCTGTGTTCTCCATTCCGGGTGAGAAATGCCATCGCAGATTTTCGGGCAATATCTTCTGCCGTTGCCTGACACAAGATATTGCAGCTTTTGCCGCGATAGAGATTGCCCGCCTGATCGCAGATGATGACCCGGTCAGGCATAAGCATATACTCTTTGGTATAGTAAATACCCAGAACAAAACAGACCAGCGTAGCAATGTGAAGCAGACTCCAGAAGATGATCCACTTCTGTTCCATGCCGACACTCTGTCCGGGAGAGCGTAAAGAACTCCGGGTACAGGAATTCGGGTTGTTGGGTGTGTGTGATAAATCCCCATACCCGGAGTGTTTTTTATGGTTTGTTTACATTCTAAACCTCACTTGCCGGGCGGCGTATTGGCAGCAGAATCAATTTCAGAAGCCGCACTGTCTGAACTGCT
>JAZSHD010000277.1:0-7131 GCA_045533055.1 Victivallaceae bacterium
CACCCCAATGTGGAATTGACCGCCATAACCAGCCGTGCCAATGCCGGTAAATCCATTGGCGAAGTTTATCCGAGATTTGCCAAGAGCGATCTCAAGTTCTGCAATCCGGATGTGTCGGAGCTGACCAAACTTGCCGATGTGGCATTTCTGGCTCTGCCCCATGGTCTTGCTACTGAATATGCGATCCCGCTGTTGGAAGCCGGTTTGATCGTTATTGATATTTCTGCGGACTTCCGTTTACGCAGCACCGCCAAGTACGAAGAGTATTACGGTGCACCGCACCCGTCGCCGGAACTGCTCAAACAGGCGGTTTACGGTCAGCCCGAGCGTTATCGTGAACAGCTCAAAACTGCCAATCTGATCGCTTGTGCCGGCTGCTACCCCACCAGCAGTATTCTGCCGTCGGCCCCGCTTCTGGCGGCTAAACTTGTGAGCACCGAAGGCATCATTATTTGCAGTGCTTCCGGGGTGAGCGGTGCTGGCCGCAAGGTTGCCGAAGCATACATCTTCCCGGAATGTAACGAAAGTTTCAAGGCTTACGGCGTGGTCGGTCACCGGCACACTCCCGAAATCGAGCAGGAATTTGCGGTTGCCGCCGGAGTGGATGAACTCAAGCTCAACTTCATTCCCCACTTGGCACCTTTCAACCGGGGTATCAACTCCACGATCATTTACGATTTGATGCCGGGTGTGACACTGGATGATGTCAAAAAGGTTTACGACGAAGTTTATGGCAACGAAGAATTTGTCATGGTGCTGCCGCCGAAAAAGCCGGCTGATGTCAAATATGTGACCATGAGTAACTGCTGCCAGATCGGTTACAACATCGATCCGAGAACCAACAAGCTCATCGTTACCAGCTGCATTGACAACCTGACCAAAGGTGCATCCGGTCAGGCGATCCAGTGCATGAATATCCGTATGGGCTTGGCAGAAAACGCCGGTCTGCTTTGATTGAGTACAGCGGGCTGCTGCGTAACTATTGATGTTGTTTGCCAACAGCAACAAGGGCGGTCAGCCCCGCGAGCGGATGTGAGAGCAGTTTGCAGGATAAATTCCTGCAAACCCGAGGCAGCATGCTGCGAGGTCGAACGGAGTCGAGCGAAGCCATCCGGCGTTTGAGGACGATTTTGCAACAAGTTGCAAAATCGCTCTAAGGGGGCGTAGCCCCCGCCGTTAATAAAAAATCGTGAAGAACTACGCTGGATATAGCAGGGCAATGAGCAAAGGGGATCCAAGGGGAGAATGCTAATCTCCCCTTGGGATGTGCGGCAGATACAATATTGCTGCCGGTAAAAGTATGCCGCACAACACTCCCCTTTTTATATTGCTCAAAGATTCGGTTTGAGCAAAAAGCTGAATGCAGTGATCATAGAAGCTTTTTAGCCGATTACAGCTTGTTGTATTATGATTTTTAAGCTTAAATAATAATGATACAGGGGTGTTGCCCAAAAATTAGTTTTGCAACAGCCCCTTTATTTTATTTCATCCTGCGTAAAAAATCATTTGTTAATGAAAAAGTTTTATTATTAGATAAAAAAATATTGAATTATCTTATAAAGCATGCTATATTACAAGATATTGATTATACACTGAAAAATGACATTGAATACAATATCTTAAATGGAGGCATCATGAACGACAACCGGAAAATACCTAAATTACCGTCTGTCAAACGGCTTCCCTCTTATTTGCACGAATTGAAATTGCTGCGGGATCAACAGCAACAAATGGTTTCCACTACCCACCTTGCCCAGAAACTCGGTCTTGAGCCGATAATCGTCCGGAAAGATCTTGAACTTGCCTCCAGCCCCGGCTCCCCCGGAGTGGGTTACAGTGTGCAGAGTTTGATTTCAGGCATCGAAAACTTTCTGGGGTGGAACGATGAAACGCCGGTTTTTCTGGTAGGCGTAGGCAATCTGGGAACAGCATTGCTCGGTTATCGGGGATTTGCAGAGTACAGATTCAATATCGTTGCAGCATTCGATAATGATTTGGAAAAGGTCGGTACGGCAGTCCATGCAAAACCGGTTTACCATGTGGATCAGCTGCACGAACTTTCGGAAGCCATGCAAGTAAAAATAGCGATTCTTTCAGTACCTTGCGAGTACGCTCAAAAAGCGGCGGACAACATTGTATCGGCAGGGTTGAAAGCGATTTGGAATTTTACCAATACGCCATTGTCTTTGCCGCCTGATATTGTCCAGCAGCGGGTGAATATGGCTGGCGATCTGGCAGAGCTTTCCGTAAAGCTCTCCGGTAAATTGTGGGATAACTCCTCGGACATTTGATCATAAAAACAAACAGCAGTTCAACATATCAACAACAAAGGAAAAAAGATGCAAGAATCCATGGAAAAGACCCAGGCAATGATCGAACACTTTGCCGAAGTCAACAGAATTCTCCAAAAGTACAATTACAGTGCAGCCAAGCTGATCCCCATCCTGCAGGAAACACAGGAAGTTTACAAGTGTCTTTCCAAAGAGGTCATCAGCTATGTAGCTACCAGTATTGGCGTACCTCCGGCAAAAGTTTACGGTGTGGCAACTTTTTACGCCCATTTCTCGCTTGAGCCCAAAGGCAAGCACATCATCCGGTTGTGCGACGGTACAGCTTGCCATGTAAAGAAATCTCATGGGATACTCAACGCCTTGCGTAATCACCTGAAACTCGCCGACGGCAAAACCACCACCGACGATTTTGCATTTACAGTGGAAACTGTAAGCTGCCTCGGAGCTTGCGGTCTGGCACCGGTAATGGTTGTTGATGGCGAAGTCCACGGTCAGGTGCAGCCCGAACAGGCAGTTGCACTGGTCGATGAAATTGCCAAGAACGACGCCGCTGAACAGCAGTAAAAATACAAACAGCAAGGATTTTTTCTAATATGAATATCGATCTCAAAAAAATTGCCGATAATTATAAAGAGGCAACCGGCAAACTCGCCCGCCGGATCGTGCTTTGCGGCGGTACCGGCTGCGTGGCAAATGGTGCATTGAAAGTGCGTGATGCTTTAGTGGAAGCATTGAAAAACGCCAATATGGATGTGGTTGTGGAAATCAAAAGCGAAGAAGGTCACAAACACGACAACGCTGTGTATGTATCAAAATCCGGCTGTCAGGGTTTCTGCCAGCAGGGGCCTTTGATGCACATTGAACCGGAACACATTCTTTACACCAAGGTAAAAGTCGCCGATGTACCTGCCATTGTGGAAAAAACCCTGAAAAACGGTGAAATCATCGAAGAATTGCTCTACCGCAATCCGGCAACCGGCGAACATTGCAAAGGCAATGCCGAGATCCCGTTCCAGAACCGTCAGCACCGGCTGGTTATGAAAAACTGCATGATCGAACCGGAAAATATTGCTGAATACATTGCCCGGGGCGGTTATGAAGGTGCCCGCAAAGCAATTCAGGAAATGACCTCCGAAGAGGTCTGCCAGTGTGCAGTCGACTCCGGCTTGCGGGGTCGCGGCGGTGCGGGCTTCCCCACGGGCAAAAAATGGCTGGCAGCTTTGAGCAGCAAGAACGACAAAAAATATATTATCTGCAACGGCGACGAAGGCGACCCCGGTGCATTCATGGACCGTTCGGTCATGGAAGGCAACCCCCATTCAGTCATCGAAGGCATGATGATCGGCGCCAAAGGTATCGGTGCCGACGAAGGTTATGTTTATGTGCGTGCAGAGTACCCGCTGGCAGTGCAGAGAATGCGTACAGCAGTAGCTGATGCCGAAAAAGCCGGTATTCTGGGCGACAATATTTTTGGTACCGATTTCAGTTTCCGGGTGCACATCATGGAAGGTGCCGGGGCATTTGTCTGCGGCGAAGGTACCGCTTTGATCGCCTCTATCGAAGGCCGCCGGGGTATGCCGCGTCCCAAATCTCCCCGTACCAGTGTATCGGGCTTGTGGGGCAAACCCACGATCATCAACAATGTGGAAACCCTTGCTTCGCTGCCAATCATTTTCCGGGAAGGAGCTGATTTCTACCGTTCAGTTGGTACGGAAAAATCTCCGGGAACCAAGACTTTTGCTCTCTCCGGGCATGTTGCCAACACCGGTTTGATCGAAGTACCTTTCGGTACGACTTTGCGGGAAATCGTCTACAACATCGGCGGCGGTGTTACCGACAACGAAGGCAACATTACCGACGAGGGATTCAAAGCCGTACAGATCGGCGGACCTTCCGGCGGCTGTCTGGTGCCGGAAATGCTGGATCTGCCCATTGACTTTGACAGTCTGCCCGAAGTGGGAGCCATGGTTGGTTCCGGCGGTTTGGTGGTAATGAACAAACAGACCTGTATCGTCAAGATCGCCCGCTTCTTCATGCAGTTTATCCAGAACGAATCCTGCGGCAAATGCGTACCGTGCCGGGAAGGCACCAAGCAGATGCTGGCACTCTTGGACGACATCATCGAAGGCAGAGCGACTATGGAAACTCTGGAACTGCTGGAACAGACCGCTGCGGCAGTTGAACTTGGCAGTCTTTGCGGCTTGGGCAAAACCGCCCCCAACCCGGTGCTTTCCACCATCAAATATTTCCGGGAAGAGTATGAAGATCATGTTATCCGCAAGATCTGCCCCACCGGCGAATGTAAAGCTCTTGCCAAGCCGGAAATCGATGCGGAGAAATGCAAAGGCTGCACTGCCTGTGCCCGCAAGTGTCCGGTCAACGCCATTACCGGAACGGTCAAACAGCCCCATGTGATCGATATAAACAAGTGCATTAAGTGCGGAGCCTGCAAAGCAACCTGCAAATTTGATGCCATCAAGGGTCTTTAATATTACGGAGAATATATAAATGGAAACCAAACCCAATACAATCACTATAAATAATATTGAAGTTGCCATCGAAGGCGAACGCAATTTGCTTGAAGTCATCCGCAAAGCGGGGATCGATCTGCCCACCTTCTGCTATCACTCGGAACTCTCCATCTATGGGGCGTGCCGCCTGTGTCTGGTGGAAGTCGTAGGCCGCGGCGTGACCGCCGCCTGTTCCACCGCTCCCCGTGCCGGTATGGTCATCAAAACCGAAACCGCCCAGCTGCGGAACATGCGTAAAATCAACATCGAGCTGCTGCTTGCCAATCATAAACGGGAGTGCCCCAGCTGTGCCCGCAGCAACAACTGTAATTTGCAGGATATCGCCCGCCGGTTGGGTGTCAGCGAGATCCGTTACAAGCAGACCGAAAAAACTCTGCCCATCGACGACTCCAGCGACTCCATCGTGCGTGACCCCAACAAGTGCGTGCTTTGCGGCGACTGCGTGCGGGTCTGTTCCGAAGTCCAGAGCGTCGGTGCCATCGACTTTGCCTTCCGTGGGGCCAAGGCCAGAGTTGCTCCGGCTTTTGACAAAAACCTCAACGAAGTGGAATGTGTAAACTGCGGTCAGTGTGCGGCAGTCTGCCCCACCGGTGCCATTGTACCCAAACCGGACTACGATAAAGTCTGGGCAGCGTTGAACGATCCCGAGAAGGTGGTGATCGCTCAAATCGCTCCGGCAGTGCGGGTGGCTTTGGGTGAATACTTCGGCTGCAAAATTGGCGAAAATGTGGAAGGTCAGATGATCTCCGCACTTAAATTGATGGGCTTTGATTATGTGTACGATACTTGCTTCTCGGCAGATATGACCATTTTTGAAGAAGCTACCGAACTTCTGGAACGCATCCAAAATGGCGGCAAGCTGCCCATGTTCACCAGCTGCTGCCCGGCGTGGGTGAAATTTGCCGAAATCTATTACCCGGAACTGCTGCCGAACCTCTCCAGCACCCGTTCTCCGCAGCAGATTTTCGGTGCAGTTGCCCGTCAGACATTGCCCGCCAAACTGGGTATCAAGCCGGAAAATCTGGTGATCGTATCCATCATGCCTTGCGTGGCAAAGAAGTTTGAAGCAAAGTTGGATAAATTCAAGCGTGAAGGCAGACCCGATGTTGACCATGTCATCAGCACCGTCGGCTTGGCACAAATGATCAAATCCATGGGTATCAATATGATGCAGCTGCCGCAGGAATCCTTTGATATGCCTCTGGGCTTCTCCACCGGCGGCGGGGTTATCTTCGGTGCAACCGGCGGGGTCATGGAAGCAGCCTTGCGTTACGCTGTGGAAAAACTGGAAGGCAAACCGCTGCAGAAGGTTGATTTCAAAGAAGTCCGCGGTATGGATTACCTGCGTGAAGCTACTTACAATGTTGCCGGCAAAGAGGTGAAAGTGGCAGTAGTGCACACCCTTTCTGCCGCCCGCAAACTTATTGAAAAAATCAAGGCTGGCGAAACCGATTACCAGTTTGTGGAAGTCATGTCCTGCCCCGGCGGCTGTATTGCCGGCGGCGGTCAGCCCATCAACACCACCCCGGGCTTCCGTCAGCAGCGTGCCTCCGGACTTTACTCGGCAGATAAGACCCGCCGTTTGCAGAAGTCGCAGGACAACTTCCTGGTTGCCCAGTGCTACGAAGAGAGCTACGGCGGCAAACCCGGCAGCCACGAAGCTCACGAAGCGTTGCACACCCGTTATCAGAACCGCGGTCAGATATTCGACGCCCGGCAGAATGTACTCTGCGGCAGTGCGGAAAAGAAGCTGCCTATTTGCGTAACCATCTGCACCCAGCAGAAGGATTGCAAAGGTCAGCAGCTGCTGGCAGGCCTGGTAGGATTTGTCAAAGCCAACGGCTTGGCGGAAATGGTTGATATCGATGCAGCATTCAGCTCCCGTCCGCAGGTGGAAGGCACCATCGGCATAACCATCGGCAACCTGATTCTGGATATGGAAGAATATTCCGTGGAAACTCTCGGCAAAGCTATTAAAGACGGTATTGCCGCACTGTAAAAACTGTTGTTTTTGAATAAAAATATTTTTTATCGCTCCCGGATAGATATAAAAGTCAAACGGGAGCGATTTTTTATTGTCAAAATGGTTGAAAAATTCTTTTTATAGAGTATATTATATAAATTTAATTATATATTGCCGGAAAAGTGAAAAATTTTCCGGTGTGGATAAGTTTTTTTACAACCATTCAACCATTAAACAAACATTGGAGGTTTTCAATGGGTAAAGTCATGCAGACGATCGACGGTAACTACGCCGCAGCGTATGTAGCTTACGCATTCAGCGAAGCAGCCGCGATCTACCCGATCAC
>JAZSHD010000276.1:0-22308 GCA_045533055.1 Victivallaceae bacterium
GGGGGGAAGAGGAAAAGAACCTTTCCTGAAAAGGTTTTTTTCTCTTCCCCCGCAACACGCACTCCTTATTCTTCCCACGCTGTGTTGCCCAGCAGACCTTCGTTGAAGAATACCGGTTTACAGCCGCCGACTTCAATCATACAACGGGCAGCTTCTTCGATTCTCTGCATGTGGTCGGGCAGATAGTTGGGGTAATAGGGGAAGGTGTACTGTTCGTGGCTGGCAAAGTTCAATACTTCGGTACCCACTTTGGCTGATCCGTCGAGCATGCTCTGCACCCGGGCGGGCACATCGGCAAGCGGCACAAGGTTGCAGCAGCAGCCGCCAAGTTTACCGCAAGCACCAAAGAAGAATATCTTCAAACCGGGATCAAAGTACACGCCGTGCTTTTTGATATAATTGCTTTCGTCGGCAAAACCGTAGTGCATGTTAAGAGCATCGGTGTTGCACGCTTTATCGGCTCCGGAAGCACTCCGTGCCTGCACTGCGGTCATATTGCCGCCCTTCTGACGGTCGGCGAGGCTGGGCCCCCCCATAACTCTGGCACGCATATTCGTTGAATAGCATTTGGTGCCCCGCTTGATCATTTCTTCGGCTACCACCGGGTGGATGTTTGCCCAGTGGATAACTACGGGCGGTATGTAGCACTCTTCACCGGCAAAGCGGTTGATTTCGCCCTGAACAAGATCCCAATCACGCCCGAACTCTTCGGCAGTAGCTTCCAGATAAGGCCGGTCAGGAAATTCGCCGTAGCTGTGGAACGAGAATTTCAGCCAGTTGGAGTTGTCCTGAAATTCGCTTTTCCAGATATCCGGCATATCTTTAAGCTCAAAATCGTGGTGATCGTTGTGATAAAAGATGTTGAGCGTAACTTTCAAGCCGTATTTATCGTTGATATTTTTCAAGCCTTTCAAATAAAAGTGGTCAAAGGCACTCTTGGGGCGTTCTTTTGCCAGATCAGTAAAGAGAAAGCTGTGGTCGTCGATGTAGCAGTTGCAGCGTTTGAAGGATTTTTTGTCCCACACCAGAGTCAACTCCTGGGAATAAGTACCGTAGGGAGTGGTGGTGACCGCCTTGACCTGATTGATTTTTTCGGTCAAATCCACTTCGGCTTCAAATCTCTGACCATCCATATCGGCTTTTACGCCGTTGACATACACAGGATACCCGGAACTGGATACACCTTGAATGGTTACAGTAAGAGCTTTTTCAGTTTCGGTACCGTGGTTGTGATTAAGCACAGCACCCTGACGGAAATTGGTGATTTCGATCATTTTTTTTCTCCTGTTATTTTTTTCAATCTTCCCACGCTGTATTACCCATCAAGCCTTCGCTGAAAAAGACCGGTTTGCAGCCGCCGACTTCCAGCGTACAGCGGGCAGCTTCTTCAATACGCTGCATGTGATCGGGCAGATAATTTGCGTAGTAGGGGAATGTATATTGCTCATGGCTGCCAATATTTACAATGTTGCAGCCTGATTCTTTGGCACTATCGACCATACTCCGGCAACGCACTGGTATATCTTTCAACGGCACCAGATTGCAGCAGCAGCCACCCAGTTTGCCGGGACGCCCAAAGAAAAACAAACCTAATCCGGCATCGTAATAAAGTCCGTGTTTTTGGAGGTAGGAAGCTTCATCAGCAAAACCGTAATGCATCTGCAATGCATCGCTATTGCAGCTTTTGTCTGCTCCGGAAGCACTCCGTGCCTGCACATCGTTCATATTGCCGCCCTTTTGACGGTCAGCCAGGCTCGGGCCGCCCATAACTCTGGCACGCATAGAATGGGTGTAGCAGCGGCAGCCTCTGGCAATATACTCCTGTGCCGCTACCGGGTGGATGTTCGCCCAATGGATGACTACCGGTGGAATGTAACACTCTTCCCCGGCAAAGCGGTAAATATTGCTTTGCACCAGATCCCAATCCCGGGCAAACTCTTCCCGGGTGGTTTCCAGATAAGGCCGGTCAGGAAATTCGCTGTAACTGTGGAACGAAAATTTCATCCAGTCGGAGTTGTCAATAAATTCGCTTTTCCAGATATCTGGCATATCCTTTAGCTCAAAATCAAAGTGATCGTTGTGGTAAAACAAATTGAGCGTAACTTTAAGTCCGTATTTGTCGTGGATATTTTTCAAACCTTTCAAATAAAAGTGGTCAAACGCACTTTTAGGGCGTTCTTTTGCCAGATCGGTAAAGAAAAAGCTGTGGTCATCAATATAACAGTTGCAGCGTAAAAATGATTTTTTATCCCAAACCAGAGTCAATTCCTGCGAATATGTGCCGTAGGGCGTGGTGGTGCTGGCACAAACGGTATTGATTTTTTGAGTCAAATCAATATCGACTGAAAAGTTCTGTCCGTCCATTTCGGCTTTTATGCCGTTTACATAAGCCGGATATCCGGAACGGGATACACCCTGAATCGTAACGGTAAGGGCTTTTTCTGTTTCAACACCGTGGTTGTGATTAAGCACTGCACCCTGACGGAAATTAGTTATTTCGATCATATCAGACAGCCTTTCAGTTAAAAGTTTCCATATTGCTTAAAAGATAATTGCATAATGGAAAATTTGCAATATATTAAAATAATATAATCGGGTAAAAAACTAATATAAAAGGGTCAAATCGTGAAAAATATCTGGCGTACCGAAAACGCTTACGAAACTTACTATATCAATACCGCTCCCTATAATATGGAGTGCCAGCAGATCCGGGTGCAGGCATTTTGCCACTCTTTTTTGCAGCCTCAATGGCAGAGTTTGCACCAAAGCCGCCCTTACATACTTATATCGTTCATTCTTTCCGGCAGCGACGCTTATTCTACCGGCGAGCAGGGGCATATCCGGCGATCTCCGGGGTATTTCCATATATCAGACTTGAATTTTCTGGCAGAAGATTACCGGCGCAGTGCCACGGAAACTCTGGAACGCTATTTTATCTTGCTGGAAAATACCGGCTTGCTGCAAAATTTGCTTAAATTATTTTTTCCCACAGGCAATTATGGTTTTTATGCCGCTGATGCCTCCCGTTTGAAAAAATGTTTTGAGGATATATGTTCTTTGCTTAAAAAACGCAAACCCGATGATGCCATGTTAAGTGCTATGGCATTTTGTTTGTTGCAGGAGGCAAGTTTTCAGCAGCCCAGGAGTATGGAACCGCCGGCTTTGAGTCAGGCTCTGCTTTATGTGGAAAACCATTTTTGCGAACGGGAGCTTGACCGGGAACGCATTGCCGCTGCGGCAGGGGTGAGCATTTCGACTTTACAGCGGTTGTTTAAAAAGTATAAAAACTGCCCGGCAGCTGGATACATAACCAGTTTGCGTATGCAGAAAGCCCGCCATCTTTTGGAATATACCCATGAAAGCGTTGCTTCCATAGCAGAAAAATGCGGTTACAGTTACAGCTATTACTTTGCCCGGGAATTCCGGAAAAGTTTTGGCTGCACGCCCAAAGAATACCGCCAAAAAAATGGTAAATGATCACTTTTCCAGAGTAAAAGTCACCGGGCCGTCGTTTTCCAATGTTACAAGCATCTCTGCTCCGAAAATTCCGGTATCAACATTTACCCCGAAGGCTTTTACTTCTTCAATAAACTGCTCGTAAAGCGGAATCGCCAAATCGGGCTTGGCGGCGGCATCGAATCCGGGGCGGCGACCGTGGACTGTATCGCCGTACAAGGTGAATTGTGATACGATGAGCATTGCACCATTCACATCCAAAAGCGAACGGTTCATCTTGCCGTTTTCGTCTTCAAAGATCCGCAGTTTCACTGCCCGGTCAGCCAGATATTTTACGGTTTCGGGCGTGTCGGTGTGGGTAAAACCCACCAGTGTCATCAGGCCTTTGCCGATTTCGCCGACTGTTTTATCATCAACTTTAACGCTGGCACTGCGTACCCGCTGTACTATCAATTTCATAAATCAAACTCTCTATTTGCTGCTGCGGCGTTTGCGGTTGGTGCCCATGATGGTGCGGATGATCCGGTCACGGCCGGTGCTGATCCTTGCTTCGCCGGATGACCCCAGCCGCAAGGTGAGATTTTCCGGAGAATGGGTTATTTTTACAAATACCGGGTAATACATCCTGCCCGCCCGTTCCTGCGGCAGCTCGCTTATATACATAACTTCGCCGCCAAAGTAACCGTATTCATAAATACTGTACTGGCTGGAAGCAATGCGTACACTCTGATTTTCTTCGATTTTGAAAATTTCCACTTCGTCGATGTAAGCAACGAACTTTCTGCCGTTGCCGGCGGCGTACTGGATAACCGACATACCCGGCTCCACATAGGTACCGATCTTGGTGGGTATATAAGCGATCTGACCATCTTCCGGTGCAACAAAGCGGTATTCGCTCATCTTTTCGTTAAGAGAAATAAGCTCTTTGCGTTTATTTTCGATACGGATCTTCAGCAGTTCGATCCCCGCCTCCGCTTGAGCGATGATTTTAGTGGCAAGCCCGCTGGACAAAGTGGCGTAGTCGTTCTGGAGTTTTTCCAGCTCCATCTTGTTGCGGGTAACTTCCATTTCGTGCCGGTTGTAGTCCAGTTCGGCAACTACGCCCCGCTTACGCAACGCTTTGTAGGCGTTGAGTTCTGCCTGACTGGTGGCAAGCCGCAGACGGCTTTCTTCCAATGCGATCTTGGTATGGCGGTATTCGGCGGGCAGGGGGTTATGCTTCAACAATTCAAGTTCGGCAAGCTTTACGCTCAACTCGGCTTCCAGCTCCCGGATGGAGCTGCTTACATTTTCTATGGCATCCCGGAGATCGCTGGAATCCAGTTCCAGCATCACCACGCCTTTTTTTACTTGATCGCCATCCCGGAAATGTATCTTGGCTATACGGCTTTTTACCGAGGATTTCATATCGTAATTCCGCAATCCTTCCACGGTGCCGCGGCCGATGGATTCGTCGTTCATGGAAAAGATGAATGTTCCGGCAATCACTGCCAGCATTACGACTACCAGCGAAACCACCAGACGGCGGATGATCAACAGCTGCTTGCGGAAATTGAGCGGTCCGCCCAGAGGGACAAGTATGTTCATTTCTGCACCGCCTTTCCTGATTCATCGACTATTGTATCAGCCGCCCCTTCCAGAGCAGTCTTCTGCTGGATGGTATAGAGATCGTGGTAAGTACCGTTGCCTTGCATAAGCTCGTCGTGAGTACCGATTTCGTCGATCTTGCCGGATTTGAGTACCACAATGGTATCGGCATTTTTGATGGTCGAAAGCCGGTGGGCGATGATAATGGTGGTTCTGCCTTCCATAAGGTTATCCAACGCCTGCTGCACTAAATATTCGGAAACCGTATCCAATGCACTGGTAGCTTCGTCCAGAATCAATATCGAAGGATTTTTCAAGATGGCCCGGGCAATGGCGATCCGCTGTTTCTGCCCGCCGGAGAGGCTGGCACCGTTTTCGCCGATAACTGTTTTGTAGCCGTGGGGCAGCATGTTGACAAACTCTTCTACATTCGCCATCTTGGCTGCGGCATAGATTTCTTCATTGGTGGCATCTTTTTTAGCGTAAGCAATATTTTCTTTGATAGTACCGCTGAAGAGGAACGGCTCCTGTAATACCACTGCCACATTGTTGCGGAAAGAGTCTTTGGCATATTTGCGTATATCAATGCCGTCAATGAGGATACGCCCGCTGGTGACATCGTAAAAACGCAATATCAAATTACCCAGCGTAGTCTTCCCGCAGCCGGACGGCCCCACCAGAGCCACCTTTTTGCCCGGTTCAATAGTCAGATCAAGCTCCTTGATGACCGGCTGTTCATCGTATTTGAATGTTACATTATCAAAAACGATTTTTCCTTCCAGCTTATCCGGCTTGATGGGATCGGGTACATCCTGAATCTCCGGAATGATCCGCATAAGTTTGGCGATCCGTTCCGCCCCGGCAAGCCCCTGGGAAATAGTCATGGAAAGTGTTGCAAAAATACTTATGGGCCCCAGCAATGTACCCACATAACTGTAAAATGCCACAAACTCCCCGATGGTCATGACCTGCTGTTGAACAAATCTGATCCCCACGCCGATAACCAGCAAATAGGTGCAGATACTCAACATATCCGCCACCGAACCGCAGATATTGCCCAGCATGTTCAAACGCACGCCCAAAGGCAGAGTGGGCCGGAGACATTTGAAAAATCCCATACACTCATTGCGTTCCTGTCCGAAGGATTTCACGACCTTGATACCGTTGATGGTTTCGGCGAGGTTGGCGGAGATTTCCGACATTCTTTCCTGAAAACTTTTACTGGTGATTTTCAGCTTTTTCCGGAAGTAGGCAAAGTTTACAAAATGCAGCGGAGCGATCGCCAAAACCATCAACCCCAGCTGCCAGTTGAGGAACAAAAGCAATATACTGATCAAAAGCAGCATAACGATCTGGTCTGCCATGCTGACGATGGAACTGACAAACTGCTGCGGCAATCCCACATCGCTGATAACATTCGATACCACTTTCCCGGTACGGTATTCTTCATAAAACCGCAGCGAAAGGCTCTGCAAATGGCGGAAAAGTTTGAATCTTACATCCACCATCACCCGGTAGACCATGTAAGAGCCCAGCACCCCGGCAATATAG
Source organism: Victivallaceae bacterium (assembly GCA_045533055.1). GTDB lineage: Bacteria > Verrucomicrobiota > Lentisphaeria > Victivallales > Victivallaceae > SIG78. Next base: position 6,595 of record JAZSHD010000276.1, read on the forward strand.
CGGACAACACACCGCACCGAATAAGTTGTAAGCATGGCACCGCACAGAATAAAGAACAACCCGTAGTCAGCAGTGGGCAGCACCCGGTCGATGGCGATTTTAAGCATCCACGGCAAGGTAAGAGCCAAACCCGTGAAGATGATGTTGGAAACTGCTGCGAAAAATATCAGCCCGTGGTAGGGCTTCAGAAAACTCCTGAGATTGAAATCCGCCATTTGATTTTTTACCGAATTATCAATTTTTATTACTTGCGGCAGTGCCGCATAATCAATTTTCAGTAATTTAAAATAACCTCATAAAAGGTTATTGCAACTGTAAAACAGACTTTTTTTCAAATTTTTTTATAGAGTGATTGTAATATAAAAATATCTTTGTTGGTTGCTTTTTGTGTTTAGTATGCTATATTTAGCATTCCAATATTGAGCGTAATCAGGTGAAATTATGGAAAAATGGAAGAAAATTTTACATCGCTCTGTAACCAATACAGATGTGATCGCCGGAAAATTCGGTATTCCGGCAGAGAATTTGCGGGCAGTCAACGCCATTTTTCCCTGCCGGATACCTCAAGCGTGGCTGGAAAAGTTCACTTCTCCGGATGATCCGTTGTTCCGGCAATGCGTACCTGATCCGGCAGAATTGATTGCCGACGAAGCTTTGATGACCGATCCGCTGGGCGAAGTACGGTTCAGAAAAAGCGAGGTCATTGTGCAGAAATATCCCGACCGCTGCCTTTTTCTGGTTTCCGGCGAGTGTGCCATGTACTGCCGGTTCTGCACCCGGAAGCGGAAGTTCCGGCAGCCCTTTATCATTACTCAAAAAGATATAGACGATGGTTTGGCGTATATCAGAAAGCATACTGAACTGCGTGATGTACTCATTTCCGGCGGCGACCCGCTGTTGCTGGACGATGATAAGCTGGAGTATATTCTGCAAGGTGTAAGGCAGGCAAAACATGTAAAAATCATCCGTATCGGTACCCGCACTCCTGGCGTGCTGCCGGAGCGGATCACCGGCAAACTGGTAAAGATGCTGAAAAAATATCAGCCCCTTTACATAAATATACACTTCAATCACCCCGACGAGTTTTCTGTAAATACCTGCAAAGCCTTGAAACGCCTTGCCGATGCGGGGATCGTGCTGGGCAGTCAGACGGTGCTTTTAAAAGGCATCAACGATGACCCGGAAGTTATGCGGGATCTGATGTGGAAACTGCTGGAAAACCGGGTAAAACCCTATTACATATTCCAGTGCGATCTGATTTACGGCACTGAACACTTCCGCACCCCTTTAGCCAAAGCCAGAGAAATCGTTGCAGCTTTACGGGGATGGAGTTCGGGTATGGCGAACCCTCATCTGGTAATAGATCTGCCCGGCGGCGGTGGAAAAGTTCCGGTAACAGCCGAATATCTTCTGGAAAAAACTTCCGGCAAGCTGCGTTACAAAAATTATTGCGGCGAAGAGTATACCTACACGGATGTGGAAGTGTAAAAAAATCAAAAAAAAGAGTTTTTTGTATTGACAAAACTCAGTTTTTTTGTATATTTAATGCAATTATTTTTTTTCAAGAAGGAGTTGCATTTATGAACAGATACAATATACTGGCCAGTGCGGCACTGGTGCTTACTGCAGTGATCTGGGGATTATCCTATTCGGCTCAGGCTGATGCTATGAAAAGCATGCAGCCGTTGTTTTTTGTTTTTGTGCGTTACATGCTGGGCGGTTTGATGCTGCTGCCGGTAATATTTTTAATGAAAAAAAAGCCGGAAAAACAGCTCTTTACAGGCGGCATAGCCTGCGGAGTTTGTCTGGCCGGAGGCGAAATACTTCAGCAGTTCGGGTTGCTCTATACTACTGCGGGCAGGGCGGGCTTTCTGACTGCTCTTTATGTGATCATGATTCCGGTGATCGGTATTTTTATCCGGAAAAAATCCAACTGGCAGATCTGGCTGGCTTCCATTGTTTCAACAGCAGGAGCTTATTTTTTGTGTGCTGATGACTCCATGAGCAAAATTGGCAATGTGGGGGACTTTTTGATGCTGCTTTGTGCACTGTTTTTTGCGTTTCAGTTTATCTTTATTGCCAAATTTGCTCCCAAGGCCGATGCGTTGCAGCTGGCGGCAGTGCAGTTTTTTACCGTAGCAGTAATTTCCGGCATAGCCGCAGTTATCGCCGGTGAAAGCTGCTCGTGGAACAGTATTGTTTCTACCGTAAAGCCGTTGCTCTATTGTGGTTTGATCGCTATTGGTTTTGCCTGCACTGTGCAGGTTGCTGCTCAAAAATATGTGCACCCTTCAACGGCATCGATAATCCTGAGTACCGCATCGGTCTTTGCGGTCATCTGGGGCTGGTGGCTTTTGGATGAGCGTTATTCTGTTGTAAACCTGATTGGTTGTGCCTTGATTTTTGCCGCAGTGGTTTTAGTGCAGCTGCCGGGAGAGAGGGGCAGGAATAAAAACTGATTTAAAAACTGCTTCTGCGTATTCTCAATAACATTTGCCACTCCGATATAAATTTTGAACTTATTTATATAAAATCTTACGCAAGTGGATATCAGCTGTTGTAAATGCCGGGTATGAGAGTATATTATTCTTTGGCAACAGCAGCTTACGGAGAAAATTATGCCTGTAACTATTGATAATCAACTGCAAGAACAAATCGCTTATGACCCGGCTGTCTACCCCATTGCCTTTTATCAGAATGAATTGGCAGCTCTTGCCCGGTGGAGCGGCCCTTTGCATTGGCACCCCGGATTTGAATTTGCAACCGCAGAAAGCGGCACTCTGGATTATCAGGCTGGCGATAAACACATTATTCTCAATGCCGGCGACAGCATTTTTGTCAATGGCAATATACTGCACAGTATCAAACAAATATCCGGAAATACTCCCGACCCAATGCCCAATGTGGTTTTTTCCGGCAGTTTGATTGCTCCGGAAGGCAGTTTGATATATAAAAAATATATCACGCCCCTGCTGCAATGCGATGATTTGCCATTTATTGTATTTCCGGCAAGTAATAAATATGTGAATAGACTTATAGCAGATATTTACCGCAGTTTTCGGCAGCAGACGCCATGTTACGAAATGGTTGTTCAGCGGAATATCAGCTCTATTTTTGAATATATTTATTCTAATATAAGTATATTTCCACATTATAAAACAAACCGTATTCAGCTGATAAATCAGATTCGGATGCAAAAAATGCTTGACTATATAAACAAGCATTATCATGAACATATTATGCTTGAAGACCTTGCCCAGGCAGCTAATATAAGCCGCAGCGAAGCGGGGCGATGTTTCAAAACTTTTATGCACAACTCGCCGATGGAAGTTTTGCTTCGGCATCGGCTGCAAATAGCTCATAAAATGCTCTCTGAAAAAATATACACGGTTGAGGAAGTCAGCAATTCTTGCGGATTCAATTCGGTAAATTATTTTCGCAGACAGTTCAAGAGGTTATATGGTGTAACGCCCGGAAAGTGTTGCAATTTGGGTAAATAGTTCCTGTTTTTGAGTGATTGCAGCTTTGATTTATTCTATTTTTGGCAATATAGTATTCAAATTGTAACTTTTACGGGAGAATACTATGAATCGGCAGAAAAACTATAAAAAAACTTTGTACGCCTGTTATTTGGGGTTTGTTACTCAGGCTATATCGGCAAATTTTACGCCTTTGCTCTTTTTAACTTTCAAGAATGATTACGCAATCAGCCTTGAAAAACTCGCCATGATCCCGCTGGTATTTTATTTTACCCAGCTTTTGGTGGATATTGTTGCCGCAAAGTATGCTGACAAAGTCGGCTACCGGCTTTGTGTTATTGCTTCGCAGGTACTCTCTTCGCTGGGGCTGATGGCTTTGACCATCTTGCCGGATATGCTTTCCAGTGCATTTACCGGGATCCTGATTGCCGTAGCACTTTACGCCATCGGCAGCGGTTTGATCGAAGTGCTGTTAAGCCCCATTGTGGAAGCGTGCCCTTTTGAAAATAAAGCCGGTGTAATGAGCTTGCTGCACTCTTTTTACTGCTGGGGTGCGGTAAGCGTGATTGTCGGCTCCACTATGTTTTTTGCTGTATTCGGTATAGAGCATTGGAAAATCATGACCGCTATCTGGTCATTGATCCCCTTGTTCAATGCAGTTAATTTTATAAATTGCCCCATTGAGAAACTGGGGGAAGATGGTTTCAGCATGAGTATAAGCAAGCTGTTGAGCGTGCCCATGTTCTGGATGATGATTTTTTTAATGATTTGTGCCGGTTCTGCAGAAGCGACCATGTCGCAATGGGCGTCGGCTTTTACCGAAGCGGGATTGAAAGTTTCTAAAACCGTTGGCGACCTGGCCGGCCCATGCCTTTTTGCCGTATTTATGGGGATAGCCCGTATGCTCAACGGTAAATTCAGCGAAAAACTCAACCTGACCAAAACCATGTTGTTGTGTAGTGCTGCTGCGGCGGTATGTTATTTGGTTGCATCACTTTCAAGTTGGGCAATATTGGGGCTATCGGGGTGTGCACTTTGCGGTCTTGCAGTGGGGATCATGTGGCCGGGCACCATCAGTTTATCTTCCCAAAAGTGTCCGACTGGGGGGACTGCCATGTTTGCTTTTCTGGCGTTGGCTGGCGATCTTGGAGCAACCGCCGGTCCGGTTCTGGTAGGCAAAGTGGCAGAAGCTACCGGTGAAAATCTGAAAAACGGGCTGCTTGCCGCAACCATATTCCCGGTTTGCATGGTATTGGGGCTCTTATTTTTGTATAAAAACTCCCGGAAGAAGAATTGAAAACAGCTCAAGCACTCAAGACGATTGTTTGCAAGATAACTTATAAGCTGCAGGTTGTTGAGCTGGTTCAAGGTGCGGCTATTGACGCTGCCAATATCTCTTGCCCCGGTTGGGACGGAAAAATGTTTTGATATAACCATTTCGGGTGGCTGCACCGAAAAGATTGCTTTTTTCATAAAATCCCTCCTGAGCCTTGTGTAAATATACAGGAAAAAAACTTAAATGCAATATTGAATGTTCAAAAACGATATTCTTCAGTTGCAATATGCTGCTGCAAACTGTATATTAAACTGCAAAACAGTGCAATATATCAGAAAGGTGAATTTTTTATGAAAGAAAAAACAATTCTCTGCAAACCAGTTCCCGGCGGTATGACCGAACAGGAAAAGGCCGAAGCCGGATTGCTTTACAACCCCAACCGCACTACTGAAATGGCAACTTACCGCTTTAAGATTCAGGATGCCATTTGCGAATATAATAAACTGCTGCCGTCGCAAGTTCAGCAGCGGCGGGATTTTCTTGCCGAAATCTTTGGCAAAATCGGCAAAAACTGCAACATCCTGCCCCCTTTCAAATGTGATTACGGTTTTCGTATTGAAGTCGGGGAAAACTTTTTTGCCAACTACAACTTTATTGTGCTGGATGGCAACTATTGCCGCTTTGGCGATAATGTGTGGATAGCACCTAATGTGTCGATTTTAGCTGCCGGACACCCGCTGGATATGCAAGACCGCATTGACGGCTGGGAGTATGCTTTTCCGGTAAATGTGGGCAACAATGTCTGGATCGGCGGATCAGTTACGATCATTGGCGGCGTAACTATTGGCGACAATGCGGTTATCGCCGCCGGGTCGGTGGTCATCCGGGATGTACCTGCCGATACGCTGGTTGCCGGTAATCCGGCAAAAGTCATCCGCAATATTACGCCGGAAGACCGCAAGAAATATCAGTGGGCTCCGCAGGATCAGCCCGACTGCTGAAGAATAAATTCCGGCAGCTTTTTCAAAAAAAGATATATTCAAAGGAGGAAGTTGCTTTTTTTGTTTACAGTTTTGTTAACAGTTGGAACTTTTATTGCTGCTTTTTTGCAATTTGCTATTGAAAAATCAATCAAAATGCAGTAAATTCCTTTTGAACAGAAAGATTGGGTTATGCTGCACTCTGATAATGCCGCTTGCAAGATTGCTGATAAGTTAAGGGAACTGCTTGCTTCTGCTGAGTATATAAGCAGGAGCGAGTTTATCTCCAGCCGTGCTGCGGCAAAATTGTATAATGTATCGCATGTAACGGCATGCAGAGCAATGCATATTCTTGAGCAGGAGGGTGTTATAAGGTGTAAAAAGGGCGCTGTTCCGCAAATAACATACCGTCGCCGGCAACCACGGATCGCCTGTTTTATGACCAGCGATTTCAGCCATATACCGCCGGAAAACTGTTCGGCAGCCCCCAGACGCTTTCAGCTGCTTATGGATGGGTTGAAAAAACGCAATGCGGAGTATAAACTCTATTCATTTTATGATCTGGCACAGGAACATTTCAGTAAACGGCTGTTGGACAATGTGGACGGACTGCTGGTGGAAGCAGGATTTTCCAATTTACATGCCCGGGCACTGGCTGCCGAATTTCCCAAGCCTAAAGTGTGGATCTGGAGCAATGAACCTTTGTTGGAAAACGGCAATCAGGTGCTGCCGGACTTTTTGCCGGGGATGACGGAAATATTTAAAAAAGCCAGATTTCACGGTATAAAAAAGTGCATATTGCACTTCAACCGCAGCTTTTTTAAGCAGATAATGCTTGCCGCTGCAAGGTTGAGCGATTGGCAGGAAAATGAATATGCTTTGGTGGAGCATGGTTTCCCTCACAGTCAGCTCAACGCCTACCGCTATGCTATGAATATAGAGGTCGTGCCGGAAGAGTTACACATCTGCGAAGTGGATTTGACCGCTTTCGGTTTTTATCAGGCATTTACCGACCGGGGATATAAAGTCGGGGATTTCAACATCACCGGCATTGGCAATCTGGAAGGCAGAGGACATTTGCCGCTGGGGGAACCGTGCATTACCACGCTGGGCAGCAATATGGAATACTTTGCAGAGCGTATTCTGGAGGTGTTGTTTGACGATATTGCCGCTGGCAAGCCGCAATCCCGTATTGAACGCATAGCCAGTGAACTTATAATCAGAAAATCAGCATTTTACAAAAAATAACCACAAAAGGAGTTACCATGAAAAAACACTCAAAACGATTCACTTTGATCGAACTCTTGGTCGTGATCGCCATTATCGCCATATTGGCGGCAATGCTTCTGCCCGCATTATCCGCCGCCCGTGAGCGGGCAAGAGCCACCGGCTGCATCAGCAATCTGAAGACATTGGCTACATATATGAATGTATACGCCACTGTTGCTAAAGACTGGGTGCCAATGCAGGGGCAGTTCGGTACTGCCAAATTTACTTACGGCACATTTCTCGGCTGGGCAGGAGTTATTGAAGGAACCAAAACCGGTCAACGGCCCGATCTGCCTTTCAGCTGTCCGGGTTTTGCTTTTGGCGTGGTCAATCCCGGCGGCAGTTACGCATCTTCCTACGGCAGTTATTTTCCGCAATTTCCGTTTAAAATGTCCGATGGCTACGGTGTACCTGGCAAATTGACCCACGACGACTATAAAGATCAGCAAATGCAAATGGGCGATGTGGCTGTTGACTATCAGAACGCCGGGGCGGTAATCATCGGCAGAGCCAATCCATCATTTCCGCTTTTCGGCGACAGTCTGCATAAAAACAAAACCACCCAGATAGCAACTATTTACGGGAATGTATCAGCTGCCCAGCACCACTGGCACACCCGCCACGGCAATCTGGCTAATATAGGGCACCTTGACGGCAGCGTTACCAGCGAAAATGCTCAAGAGATAAAAGAGCATTACGGCTTGCTGCAAACCTATGATGCTGAAAATAACTACAAAAAGTTGTAATATTGTAAAGTTAAGAATGTTATGAAAAAATACTTTTTGCTGTTATATTTATTGCTGACAGTTTTTCTGCTCCCGGCGGCGGTAAAACTCTCCGACTACCTCCCCGGCAAAACGCCCGGTGCCAAAGCGTTGAAATTCAGTGCCCGAGGCGAGGTGCTGGTAATGAATTTTGCCACCGGCAATTCCGGAAAATCCCGGGGCTGGATGCGGCAGTATGCACCGTGGATGCAAGCTGGCGAACAACTTAAAATCACTGTTGAAGCCCGGGCAAACATGGTCAAAGACCCGCGGGCGAAAGTCTTTTTGCTGGTGCAGGCATTGGGCGAAAATCACAAAAATTTACGCAGCAGAACCTATTCGGTTGAAGAACCCGCCGCCAAGTTCAACGGCAAGTGGCAGACTGTGGAATTCATCTTTACCATGCCTGACCCCAACCGTGCCCGCAACTGGAAAGATGGCAAAGAGTTGATGATAAACTTCGGAGCAGCGTCGCTGGACGGCATTTTTGAGTTCAGAAATTTGCGATTCAGCAAAGTTGCAGTCCCCGCTGTCGCCCAAGATAGTTTGCTTACTGCTGCCCAAAGCAGGCGTTTGACGGAGCTTGCCCGGAAAAATCCGGACTTTGTTTATCAAGTCAAGCTCCCCACCGGGAAAAACATGCGAGAGTGGAGTTTTGAACTGCCCCCTTGCGAAGATATAAATGGTTATGTGCCGACTTTGAGTTTTGACTTTGTTTTGCAGAAAAATGCTGCACAGATTCAGCCGCAGCTTGCTGTCAACGGCAAAAAACTCGCTCGTTTGGATCACCGCCATTTGCCCAGACTGCTCAACGCTAAAAATGCTTCCGACGGCGGCAGCAAAACTTATATTTACAGCTTGAAAAAGTGTTTTCAGCTTGACCGCAATAACCAAATCGTTATCACTTCAGGCAACGGCGGCAGGTTCATGCTCAAAAATGTAAAACTCTTTTTTACACCGGAAATCCGCCCGCTCTACCCGGATGCACCTCAAGTAAGAAAAAACGCTTTTACAATTCTGCCCGGCAAGGCAGTAAAAGTTTTGCTGGATGGCAAAGAGTTCCTCCGGGAGGATCGTATTACCGGCGTAAAAGATATTGATGCTCTGCCCGACCGGGCTTGTACAGTTGATAAAGAGTCCGGTGCGGTCAAAACTCATAATCTTGTGCAGCTGGGGGATCCAACAGTGGATTTCCGGCGGGAAGTGCGCATTATGGAAAATGGCGAGCTGGAAATTTTTATGCGGAGCATTTACAAAAAATCCGATACCGGTAAAGTCAGTTATACTTTAAGTTTGCCCGCTGAACTCTTTGATGGAGCCGATTACGAACTTCGTTACGGGCACCGCAACAAATATAATTCGGTTAAGGGCAAGGTAAATATCAATATAAAAAATGCCAATAAAAATCTCTTCTATCACGCCAAAAACAATGCTCCGGTAACTCACATACACTATTTATATTTACAGAAAAACGGCATGAAACTGGTCTTTGATTTTTCGCCATTGAGCGTATCTGGTCAGATAAATCCCTATTGTCAGGAGCCGCAGAAAATCCTGAATTTTATCTATAAACGGGGCGACCGGATCATTTTTGACTTCGGCAAACGCCCCAATCCGGAGTATTACAGCTTTTTTGTCCGGATCCATGCCGGAGAATACGATCACTTTTACCGCCACGGCAATACGGTAACATTTTATCCCTCCGGGCCTTATCTGGAAAATCTGGGCTATCACATAAGTTTTGCCGACAAAAAGGGTACAGAAAAACTCAACAAATCTTTGCACGATTTTCCCTGGTGGCTGGATATTTATCAAATGCCCTTCCAAAGTGCAAATATATTGCAAAACCAGCGTGATCTGTTGTTCCACGGCTGGACAATGCAAGCAATTGGCAGCAAAACATATCAAACCAAAGGCAAACTGCCCGGCAGTATGGGTTTTTTTGCTCCGCAGGGCAAGAGCGTATATTCTGTACCGCTGGAACCGGGTATCTACATGGGGTCGCTGACAATTGGCCATACCGACCGGGCGGTGGAAGAGCTTACCGTAAAATGCAACGGCGAAGTGGTGGCAGAAAATGTATCAGTACAAGCCAATCACTTCCGGCAGATATTCTTTTCCGTTTATGTAAAAAGTCCGGCAAAACATGCCGTGCTGGAGTTTGACGGCAAAAACTACGCCGTCAATCAGCTGGTTTTACGCAACACCATAACCGAAGCTGAAGATTACGTCTGGAAAAACAAATTCTGGCACGCTGAAAACCTGCCGGAATTTGCATTGGCAACCGATTATATCAATTCCCCCAGTTATACCGAACCGGAACCGACCAACGTAATGGGTAAGTTCGTTACAGAAGAAATCCCGCAAAATGGCGTTTATGCCAATGCAGGAAAAAATACCTATCCGCAAAAGCCATTCCGCCCATTGTCAGAAACCACCAAAGAACATTGGGCCTGGAACATTGTGGCTACAAGTATCGGCGGCGGTAATAACGAAAGCGGCATGGTATTCCGGCCCAACGAAGAATTCCGGCAGCTCTGCAAAGCGCTCAAACGGGCCGGATATAATGTAATTAAGGAACAGGGGTTGTTCTGGAACCTCTGCTACGATGCCAAAACCCGTAAAGAGCATATGAAAAATCTTGGTGCTCTGGCCAAGATCATACATGAAGAAGGCTTGAAGTTGAGCCGCCACGCCGACGGCCCGAGTTTCAACACCATTTTCCGGGGAGCTTATGCCACTGCCGAAGCTGCCGGCTGGTTTCCGGTGGACTTGGGTACGCTCAAGAGTTTTCAGGGGGCGGCGTGTATCAGCAACCCGTATTTGCGGAATCATGTAATAAGTATTCTGGAAGAGTATGTGCGCGAAACCCAATGCGATATGCTGATGATCGATGAACTCTATATACTGCGTACCGGCGGCCGCTGTGCCTGTGTGTATTGCCGCAAAAAGTTTGCTGAAGATACCGGATTTTCGCTGCCCATGCCCGATGATCAAGCCAAACTTTTCACGCCCGGCAATCAGCTCAATGCGGTGTGGATGGAGTGGAAAATGCGGCAGGACGGCAGTTTTTTCCAGGAAATGAAAGAGCGTTTGACCAAGATCAAAAAAGATATTCTCATAACCAGTTACGGTGTGGATTTCCAGCACCCCATCGGGCGTTTTCAAATGCTGGCCCCCTATGTGGATGTACTGGGTATTGAGGGAACTAATCACTGTTTACTGCAGAATTACCGCCATTTGCTTGCCTGCCGCAAATTGCAGGCGGGTTACGCCGATGAGCATGGTCAGAGCCAATGGCATATCCACAACCGCGACAGCGGTTTGAGTGATCTGCCGACAGTCCGTTACATCTACCGGGCATTCTGCAGCTTGAACCGTTCCGGCGTAGTAACTTACGCGGGGCACCCGATATTGCAGAACACCCATTTTGAGTGGCAGCACTGGCCGGATTTCCGTTATATGAAGCCGATTGCCGATGTGGCAGTCTTTCACCGCTGGGATGGCTATTATCACGCTTCTAAACCCGATTTGACTACCGAGCAGTTCGGTATCAGCCAGCTGTTGAGCGACAAACATATTCCGCACGAATTTGTTATGTCGCTTACTCCGGAACGGCTTGCCAAATTCAAACTGCTCATTATGGGCAATGCCACCATATTGAGCAATGAAGAACTCAATGTTGTAAAAGAGTTTGTAAAATACGGCGGCAAGCTGCTCCTGACCGGTACATTTGGAGCCTTTGACCGCCAGTATATCCGGCAGAACGCCGGGCGTTATACTGACTTGACCGGCGTGGAATACCTTGAACCGCAGCTGCCGGAAATTGCGCTTCACAAAAGCTCCCGCAGCTCAATAACTACCCACCGTGCCCGGATAAAAATTCTTGACGGCAAAGTACTTGAGCGTTTTACAGATAACACAGCCAAAGTCATTGGCAAAAATTACGGCAAAGGCATGGTAATTACCACACCGCTTACGCCCGGCATGATGGCGTTTGATAAGATCATTTTGCGCGGTAAACCATATACAAAAGCCGATACAGCTGAAGGTGCGGCGTTGTTGGATGAACTTTTAGCATATACTCAACACACCCAATATCCGGTAATGCTTGCCGGGGCCAGCAATAAGGTAATGATCGAAAGCTGCCGCGATACCCGGAACGGCAACACGATCATCCAGCTTTTGAACTTCGATGTGCCGATGAATCCGGTTCCCGGCAAAGTGTTTAAACAGCTGACCGCCAAAAATCTGAAATTCCGCAATCCGGATAATGAATTGGTGATTATTATGCCGGAAAAAATCACTGCGGCAACTGCCGTTTCGCCGGATTATCCGGAAGAATACACTCTGGAGGTCAAACACTTGAGCAATGGTTCCAGCCGGATAACTCTGAAGCCCCAAATGCTCAAGATCTATACCTTGATAACTGTAAAAAAATAAGGATATAAAATGAATTTTACAGACCCCAACGATTTTATCGGCAGTGATATTGAAAAAATCAATGCCGCTATTGCCTCTGCAACCGGCACGACCAATTGCGTAAAAATTTCCAAACGCCGGGGCAATGGCGCTGATGACCGTGATTTCTGGCTGATAGATTCGGCCATATACGTTCCCGGCGATATGACTGTGATTATCAGCGATTGCAAGATCAAGCTTTCCAACCTTTGCCGCGACAACTTCATCCGCAGCGCCAACACGCTTGATCCGGCAGTGCCGCGTATAAACAATGTGCATATTATCGGCGAAGGCGAAGCTGTTTTCGAAGGTGCTGACGATCCCCGCAGTACCGGCGATGCAGTCAAAGTCCTGGGCGAACGCACCTATGGCACCGATGCCGGAAAGCCGGGCGAAACACCTACCGGCGACTGGCGGAACATTGGCGTTTTGCTGGTAAAAGTTTCAAATTTCAGCTTGCAGAATATCAAAGCAGTCAATTCGCACAGCTGGGCGATCTCGCTGGAGTATTGCACCGATGGAATGATCAGAAATCTTGAGTTTGATTCAAATGGTTATATGGAAATCAACGGCAAACAGGAGCGGACTTTGAATAAAGACGGTCTGGATTTACGCCGCGGCTGCCGCAATATAACCATTGAAAATATCTCCGGAGCTACCGGTGACGATCTGGTTGCCCTGACCGCTATCCCTACCAGCTGCCGCCCGGCTGGAATGTTGGGCGAACACGAATTTCTCGGCTGCTGTGAAAATATTGAAGATGAATATACTTATAATGTATCCATAAAAAATGTCAAAGGCTTTTCGGCCGGCCATTGCAACATTGTGCGTTTTCTCAATGCCGGCGGCATAAAGATGTATGATATAACCCTTGATGGTGTGGAAGATACTTCCCCCACCCCCAATCATTGCGGCTCCACCGTGCGGGTGGGCGATACCGTTGCGGCATGGGGAGGCGTTGCACCTGTCGGCGACACATATAATATTACGGTAAAAAATGTAATATCATACAGTAAAGTGGCAATATTTATCGGCGGATCGCTCGTTGACTCCAGCTTCAGCAATGTAAAAAACTGCAATCCGGAAGGTGACAATGTATTTTACCGAACTGGAAAAGAGTACACTGACAATGTTGTTTTTGAAAATGTGACCAAACTTTAAAAGGAGTTGAAAAATCCGGAAGCAGTCAAGTATATTACTTCATTCCGGATTTTTTTATCTGCATACCGCCTTTTACTTGATAAAATTGGTCATTATCGGTTCTTCTTTTTGGGGCAGGGCAATATCGCTTTGTTTTTTGCATTTCAGCAAATACGCCATGTTGCGTGCCAGTGTACGCATGGTCTGCAAGCCTTCCAGATCCTGTTTGACATCTTCAACTGTAAAACCGTGAGTGGAGTTCCAGTATTGGCTGGAAACCACCGGCATTTGCAATATGGTAAAATATTTGTTCAAGCGGTCAAAGGCGGCACTGGCTCCGCCCCGGCGGCAATTCACCACACACGCCGCAGGCTTGGTGCGGAAATATTCCGCAGCCGAAAAGCAGACCCGGTCAAGGATTGCACACAAGGCTCCTGCCGGACCGGCGTAATATACCGGCGAACCGATTATAACGCCATCAGCAGAACGCATTTTTTCTGCAAAGCTGTTGTAGAGAGCATCTTTGAATACACAGCCTGTTGCTCCTTCTTCCCGGCATTTGTAACAAGCTGTACAGCCTTGCACCGGTTTATTGCCGATCCAGAAAATCTCGCTTTCCACGCCTTCGGCAGTTAAAGTTTGAGCAATTTCGGTAAGTGCCGTAAAAACGCAGCCGTCTTTATGAGGGCTGCCGTTGACCAGTAATACTTTCATAGAAAACCTCTTTTGTTTGCCAATGCAACAATATAAAATCAAATTCTGTATTGTCAAGTATGTAAGAAATTTTTCTGCAAAAAAAAAAGGCAGAATCGCTTCTGCCCTTAATAAACAATTATAAAACAATTATTGTTCACTTGACCGGTTTGCGATCCATGTAATCAATACCTTCACGGAAAATCAAGGTGTTATTGGCTATAGCATTGAGTGAATCTCTGCTTACAGTTTCGGCATGACCATCCATGTAATTCATGTTGACAGCATTGCCATTATATTTTAACTGGGTCGTCTCTGACTTGGTAAAAGATACATCCCCGCCGTGGCGATAGGCTAATCCTTGGTAGCTGTAGCTATTTATATATGCAACCTGGGTGTTGGAGGTATCGGCAAAAAAATCAAGCTCATAAGCTATGACGACTCGGTTTGGATGGAGTGTGCATATCCCGCCATAACCGCCATCCGCCAGAACTTTTATAAAATGGGCGAACTTGCCATGAAAAAACTTTTCAACATGATGCGGGGCTGCAAGGAAACTGCCGAATACATCAAGCCGGAACTTATCGTACGGGCAAGTACAAAGCTTTGAACAATAAAAAAAGCAGCGGATCAAACGAAACGCTGCTTTTTGCTATCTTGTGCTCAAAATTAATTAGCTTCCGGTGGGTCTTTATCAACGATCACTTCTTTGCCGTTGAGGTAGGTTATGCCGTTGCAGAACCATGCCCAACGGTTAGCAGCAATATATTTACGGTTATTTACGGTTTCGGCATGGCCGTCGTAAAAGACCACATTGGCACCGGTGCCGCCGGGGTATTCGATCACTTTGCCATCGGCACTGTCGTTGGGGGTGGTATCGCCGCCATGACGCCATCCCATGTGCGTTGCATAACTGGTACCCGGGGATACTTTAGTACTGGTGTCAGCAAATACATGTGCTACACTTGGCTCCAGCAATGCACTTTCCAAACGGGGGCGGAACTTGCCGCTCAAACGCTTGCCAACCTTATTGCTGGCATAGCCGAAGCCGACGTTGTTATGGCCGTAGTGCGTATAGCTGAAGCGTTTCTTTTCGCCAACTGTTGCCGCTTGCAGACCGGCACTTTCGGAGGGACAGAAAAATACGGCAAATTTGTGTTTGGTTTCTTCGCTGGCGTATTGTCTATTGGTAGTTTCCGTACTCACATAAGATACCAACTGGTTTGCCCAGAAGGTATTGGCTGTATCTGTTAATGTAGTACTGAGGATCCAGCCCTCGTTGGAAGCTGCATAACTTATAGTACCGAAACCCATTTGTTTCATGTTAGCCAGACAGGCGGAAGTTTTGGCAGCGGCCCGGGCTGCGGAAAGTGCGGGCAAAAGCATTGCTGCCAATATGGCAATGATGGCGATAACTACAAGAAGTTCGATTAAAGTAAACTTCCGCTTGCAAGCGGGTGCATTACCCTGTAATGCACCAAGTCGGAGGCCAAGCGGGCTTAGGAAGACAACAGCAAGCAGCAACTCCTTGGCCCACAGAACGACATGGCTACGATCCGACTTGCCAATATGGCAATGATGGCGATAACTACAAGAAGTTCGATTAAAGTAAACTTCCGCTTGCAAGCGGGTGCATTACCCTGTAATGCACC
>JAZSHD010000032.1:0-5512 GCA_045533055.1 Victivallaceae bacterium
GTTCCATGATCGCCATAAAGATCGCCAGCACCACGGTCATTACCACCAATGCCAAACCGACGATCACCAATGGTTCAAACATGCTCAAAAGCCGTTTGATCTGGCGGCGGGTATCTTCTTCCACATGACTGGCAGCTTTCATAAGCATAGAGCCGGATGTACCCGATTCCTCCCCCACCCGCAAACGGCTGGCAAGACCTTTGGGAAGATATTGGTTATCTTCCATAGCTGCCGAAAGTTTCAGCCCGCTTTTGAGCTTATTTTCCAACTCCGCAAAGCTGTAACGGATCACCGGGTTTTGAATGACCTTTACCGCAATGCGTACTGTTTTGATTATATCCACATGGTTGCTGATGAGAATTGCCAATGTGCGGACAAATTTGCCCATTTCTACTGAAGTATGCAACGCTCCGAACAATGGCAGACTCAAGATGATTTTTGCTTTGATCTCCGCTAACTTTTCCCGCCCCAGCAGGTGCGGCAAAGCTATAACCCCGGCAATAACCGCGATCACCAATGCTATACCGCCATAGACTATAACATTGCTCATATTCATCAGAAAAACCATGGAGCCGGGCAAATCACGCCCCATATTTTCAAACTGCGTAACAAATCTGGGCACGAACACAGCAAACATCAATATCGTTACTAATATTGCCACAGCCAATACTACAACTGGATAAATGGAACTGGTGACGATAAAATCCTTCAGCTCCCGGCTTTCCGCCATAAATCTGCGTAATTCTTCCAGCACTTCCGGCAAGCGGCCGGTTTCCTCGCCGGTTTCGATCAAATTGGCGTAGTAGCCGGGAAAGACTGCTCCGTAGCTGCGGATGAGTTCCGAAAACTTTCTGCCTTCGTGCAAACCCTGCCGCAAAGTCTGGATGAATTCGTGCTGTTCATCGTTGGCGGCACCTTCGGCGATGATCGCCAGTGCCCGCTCCAATGGAATAGCTGAATTGAGCAATGCCGAAAGCTGCTCGGTCATATCCAGCACATCTATTTTACTGCGGTGCAGAAAGCCTCTTTCGCTCTGGGCGGGGTCAACTTCCCGGATAAATCTTACCGGCAAAAGGTTCATCCGCCGGAGCTTCTGTTCTGCTTCACGCAGATTTTCCGCCTCGACAGTCACCTCTTTGGCCGCTTCGCCCGGAGCGATAGCTTTGTATAAATATAATGCCATAAAATTTATCAACCTTCAGCAGTGCTTCGCAGCAATTCTTCGGCAGTGGTTATGCCTGCTGCCACCTTATCTTTACCATCTTCCAGCAGAGTTTTCATGCCGTTTTTCACTGCGATTTTTTCCAAAACCGAACTGGGCTGATTGTGGCTGATGGCTTCCCGCAACTCATCATTGACCCGCAAAAATTCGTAAATACCTGTTCTGCCCCGGAATCCGGTACCGTTGCAGTTGCGGCAGCGATTGCCGGAATCATCTTTGCCCGAACCGTTGCAGACAGTACAGACTTTACGCACCAACCGCTGACTCATTACGCCGAAAAGTGCCGACGCCACCAGAAAACCTTCCACATTCATATCTATCAAACGGGTAACTGCCCCCACGGCATCGTTGGTGTGCAAAGTGCTCAACACCAAGTGGCCGGTCAAGGCGGCGTTGATGGCAATATCGGCAGTTTCCCGGTCGCGGATCTCCCCAACTAAAATCACATCCGGGTCCTGACGCACAATGGAACGCAAGCCGGAGGCAAAGTCCACACCGATCTGGCTGTTGACCTGCATCTGGCAGAGTCCGGGCATCTGGTACTCAACGGGGTCTTCTACGGTAATGATCTTGCGTTTATTATCGTTGAGCTGATTTATCACGCTGTAAAGGGTGGTGGTCTTACCCGAACCGGTGGGCCCCACCACCAGGATCATGCCGTGGGGTATTTGAATAAGTTCATTAAAATCGTTGAGCATGGTTTGCGACATACCCAACGCCCGCAAATCGTATGCCACAGAAGCCTTGTTGAGCAAACGCAAAACTATGCTTTCGCCGGTCAATATAGGTATAGTGCTTACACGCATATCCAATTCGGTACGCCCCAGCTGAAAAGTGGTTCGCCCATCTTGCGGCAAGCGGCTTTCGGCAATGTTCAAGCCGGATATAAGTTTTATGCGGCTGGAGATCGCCGGAAAATCCCGGATAGGAGCCGACAATATTTCTGTAAGCACTCCGTCCACCCGGCAGCGAACCACCACCCGGTCTTCGCCGGGTTCCACATGTATATCGCTGGCAGAAAGTTCCACCGCCCGGGAGAATATATCGTTGACCATCCGCACGATCCTTGCTTCGCCTGCCATGGAACGCAGGGCATCTTCGCTGTCGGCATTGATCGTCTGCTCTTCTTCGGCATCTTTATAAACACTGTTGACCAGCCGTTCCAGCAAGGTGGGTCTGATAAGCATAAATTCCATGGAGCGTTTGAGCTGCCGGTTTACGGTATAGATGTTGCGTTCGAGTTTGTACGGGTCGGATGTGTAGACCTTCATGACAGTTTCGTCCCACTCCACGGGGATCATGGCGTTTTCGCTTAAATATTCTGCGGAAATCGCCGGATAACGCTCCGGAGTGGGCAACGCTTCTTCATCGGGTACACTCAAACCGAAATTCGCCGCATAGATTTTCAACAGCTCCGGCTCGGTGCAGATACCTTTTTCCACCATGGCCTGATCGGCTGCACTGCGGTCAAAGTTATGTTCAGCAAGCAGCGAATCATATTCAGCAAAAGTTTCCGACAAACGCTTTTTCAAAAGCTCAAAAAGCTCTGCCGACAATGCTGAACTTTTGCAGAAATCTGCCGTTGCTGCGTTATTTTGCATTCCATCCATGAGCTTACTTATCCTTCTTGGCAGCCGGGGCAGCAGCAGGCTGTTTGGCAGCCTCAAGAGCTTTCTTCCGTTCGGTTTCTTTCTTCAGCTTTTCGGCTTCCTGCTTCAAACGCTTTTCCGCCTTTTCTTTTCTGATGCGTTCTTCCCGTTCCATATCTATCTTGTGAGCCATGGCAATATCGCCTTCAAA
Organism: Victivallaceae bacterium; assembly: GCA_045533055.1. Taxonomy (GTDB): domain Bacteria; phylum Verrucomicrobiota; class Lentisphaeria; order Victivallales; family Victivallaceae; genus SIG78. The sequence goes on from JAZSHD010000032.1 coordinate 3,023, forward strand.
CTTGCTCAACTCTTTGACTGCCTGATTGTAACGCTTGATCATATCTTCGACTTTGCCTTTTTCATCCACGATATAACCGGTTACCAGCACCAGCATTTCGGTACGGGATTTGGATTGGTTGGTGTGGCCCAGCAATCTGCCTAAAAATGGTATATCGGAAATGATCGGAATACTGTTGAGGTCATCGGTATTCTTTTCCTGGATCATACCGCCCATGATCATGGTTTTGCCGTTGCCGATGGTCATGGAGGTTTCGATTTCCCGCATCTGGATTACCGGAGTATCTTTAGCTGTGGAAATGGTGTTGGTCACCGGTTCGGAAACCTCCTGTTTGATTTCAAGCGAAATAAGGTCGCTGCTGGTAACTTGAGGCGTCATGGTCATAATGATACCGGTTTCCCGGTAGTTGTAGGTGTTAGTTACCTGCCCCGACACTGATTCTGAACTGCTGACCGATCCGGTTATCAGCGGTACATCGTTACCTATCTGGATCTTCGCTTCGGTATTGCTGGTCACCAGAAGCTGCGGGCTGGAAATGATTTTGATCTTGTTCCGGGTCGCCAACGCTTTGATGTGGGCAAATTTGTCGTCGGGGTTATGAGGGCTGGCAATGTAGAAGTTGCCGCCGGTATCTTCCGGACGCACGCCGGGGTGGATTTTATCGTAATTGGTTCCCACCGAGGTCATAACGGTTCCGCCGGTACCTTTGTAATTGAATTCCATACCGAATTCGTTGCCGTCGTTGAGCGATACCTCCACGATCAGCACCTGCAAAAGCACCTGTGCCGGAACGGAGTCCAAGCGGCTCAACAACGCCTTCATCACCCGGTAGACCCGGGGTGTGGTACGGATGACCAGACGGTTGTAGATACCATCGGCAAAAATTCTTACCGGAGTAGTGAATACATTACTTTGTACCGTGGTGGTGGTGTTCAAATCGTTATTGGTACCGGCACGGCTGAATTGGGCACTGCCGGTGTTGCCGGCGTTGGCTACTTTGGTGGTCTGCGTGGTAAGCTGCTGGGTACGGGAGTTGCCGCTGGATGTATCAACTGTAAGCGAGGCTCCTTGTGTGGTGAAAATAACCGACAACGCCTGGGCAAGCTGTTGAGCTTTGCTGTTGGCTACTTTGTATACATAGACGCGTTCTTCTTCGTCGCTGTCGGTGCTGTCCAGAGTCATCACCCACTCCCGCACCAGATTCACCACCTCTTCGGTAGCTGCAGATGTTACCAGCAGCTGCAAGCGGTCGATACCGGTAATGTAGACCGATCCGGGCGTTTCGCCCCGGGTATTGGCAGTGGCAGCTGTAAAGCCCAGCACCGGCAAGACCTGCGAAAGATCAGCAGCAATTTTGGAAGGCTGAACATTTACGCACGGGATCACCGCCCGGGGCCAGTTGCGGCGGCCGGGATTGTCGATGATTTCCAGAATACTCTGCAATTTGGGTATATTGTCGCTGGAGTCGCAAATCACCACCATTGCCGGACGGCTGCCTTCAGCAATCGTTCCGCCCACCATCAAAAAGGGGCGTAATTGCGTCAACGCTTCACGGGCAGTGATATTTTTGAGCATGTGAAAAACGATTTCGCTGTTGCCCGTACCTTTATTGGCGACCCGCAAGCTGCCCTGTTTGGGGGTTTGGGCTGCCGAAACGATCCTTAAAAGCTGCCCATCTTTGTAAGCAGCAGCGTTGGCAAGCTGCAGCATGCGGTCAAAAGTTTCCCACAATTCCCGGCGGGTCAGCGTTGAATTTACATTGAGTGTAACAGTTGTACGCAGATCACTGCCAGCAACAAAGTTGAATTCCAGCACATCGGCAAATGCCGAAAGCACATCCAATATGGGTGCTGAAGCAAAACTCATGGAAACTTCCACTTTATCGTCGGCATCAAACAAAATAAAATCTTCGTAGAAGCGGCTTTTTCTGGCTCCCGGTTTGCCTTTATGGTCGGCGGCAGCGTTCTTTTCTGCCGGAGTTTTCTTATACTTATCTTCGTAGGGCGATTTGGAAAGTTTGTCGGCTTTCTTTTTCAGATCGTCATTGGCTTTACCGGCGGTATCCACATTGACATTTTCCGGCAATTTTTCGTCGGGCTCTTTGTAACGCTCGCTGTTGTTGCGTTTGACAAAATCGAATTTTTCATCCGGGTCATCGGTCTTTTCTTTGGCAAAATCCGGCAGTGCCTCGCAGGATGTTATAAGCGGCAATACCAGCGTGGCTAAAAGCACTCTGTATAAGGAGTATGGCTTTTTGATTTTTTTCTTCATATTTTTTCCTTTTGGCTTTATCTCTGAATATTTCTTATTATTACACTGTTACCGCCCCCGCCGATTGGTGGAACCGCGGGAACTTGAGGAGTTTGAACGGTTGTTGTTCTGCTGCATCATACGCATCATATTCATCTGCTGCCGCTGTTGCATACCGATAGACTGCTGCATCAAATTAAGCATCTGCTGCATGGGGTTGGTATTGCGGCGGGCAGTACT
>JAZSHD010000254.1:0-26182 GCA_045533055.1 Victivallaceae bacterium
TGTTCCCGATAAAGGTTGATATGGGAGCCTTGGGGAAGAGGGAAAAACCTTTTTGAGGAAAGGTTCTTTCCCTCTTCCCCAAACCCCATCACCCTTTTCCAAACCTTTTATTGGCATTTATCTATTTGTTACACAAATAGATAAATGCCCTTTAAGTTTTGAAAAGATTTTATTCAACATCTTTACTGTTAATCAACTGATATTGGGAACAGAGCTTAAAAAACAACCCCGCACAAATCAGACATCTGCGATTGGTGCGGGGTGTTTTTATGCCGATATATTTACCGGGCTTTTTCCAATATTACAATAGTGTATATTTTCAAAAGCTCTTTGGGCAGAACAGCTTTTACGCTGCCGTCGGCAAGGGTTTGACTCTTCAACTCTTTACGATCTTTGAAGTCCGGCGAAACAGCGTAGACTTTGCCGATGGCAAAGAGCGGTTTTTCCAGCGTAAAGGTTATATCCCGGGGGATCGCAGGGAAGGGGTCGCCCTTGATCTTATCGGTCATAACTTCGCCGTAAGCAAGATTATTGGTGCCCAAGCCGTTGAGGAAGTGTATGAGCATACGCTCTTTTTCAGCATAAATAGTGGTGTAGACCTTTTCCGGAGCGTCGGTCTGCCAGACTCTGGCGCCTTTGAGCTGTTGAGCCAACACATTGTGCATAAGTTTGGCAAGAGCATCATCACGCTTGAAGTACCACTTTTTTCCCACCGCACCTTCCCGGGCATAGAGATTGCCGGTCATTTGCATCGGGTTGTAGATGAATTTGCCTTTGCCGTATGCTTTTTCGATAAACACCGGCAGGTTGTTTTTGCCAACTTTGGCGTAAACCTGACTTTTGCCGCGGTAGAGGGGCTTGGGCTCGTAATAAGTTACCGCCCGGGCCATCACAACTTTGTTGCCCTGACTGTCGGTCAATTCTCTGATGTTTTTTGCCGGAGTTATCCGGGGACTGAACTTTAATACATCGGCAAAAGCCCACACTTTGCGGCGGTTGCCCAAGGGGTCGAAAGTACCGGCAATGTTGCTCAAAAGCACCGTGCCGCCGTTAAAAGCAAACTCTTTGATGACTTTGATCTGCTCATCGCTCAAACAGCCGGAAGTGCCGATGGCAAGAACTTTGAACTGTTTGAGGACATCCGGCTTCAGACTTACTTCGCCGATAATGGTGTAAGGTGTGTGCATTTCTTCCAGCGTTTGAGCCAAACCGAAGAGTTCCGGCTCAAAGCCCACGCCGGAGTTCCAGTCGCGGCTGGAGCGGGAGAAAAGCAAGGCGATTTTTGTCTGTTCCACCGCTTGAGTTTTATCCATATTATCCGGATTGGACACAAAGCTCTGGAAATCCTGTTTGCCCGGCGGTACCGGCATGTAGGCAATCAAAGCCTGCTGCTTGGTCATATTGCTCAAAGCGTAGCAGAAACTTCTTATATCGGGGTGATTGTTGTAATATATCGCCCAGATCGGAGAACCGTAGGCAAAGTTCAGCAGATTGAACGCTTTGCGGTAGGGCACCAGCGGTCTGCCGCTGGCAATGGGGTTGCGGGTCATGACTTCGGTGCCGAAGTAATCCACCGCCCGGGCGTATTCTTCCATATCCCGGGTAATGTTGGTGCGGGGCAGCGACATGGTAAAACCCCAGTGGGTGGTGTACTGCGAAAAACAGAGATCAGGGTTCAATTCTTTGAGTTTTCTCCGCAGATTGACCATCCAGTTGGCTTCCTGGGTACGCTTCCACTCAAACCATGCTTTACGCAGGGGCGAATTAAGATTTTTCCATGCCGGATCCAGCTCATTTAACGGCAGATACCAGTTGGTATCGGCGTGGAACTGGCGGCGGCAGTCGGCACAGACACAGCCGCGGCTGAAAAAGTAGGCTTCGTCGATCTGGAAACCGTCTACGCCCAGTTTGACCAGCTCTTTGCAGTATTCCACATAAATCGCGTTGAACTCTTTGTTCATGATGCAGAAGCGGGTGTTGGGCAGATTGGTTTCCCAATCCCGTTCGGTCTGCCCCAGTCGTTCTGCCATGACCCGGAAGCCGTGGTCGATGTTCCACAACAGTGTGGCGTCGTGGTGGTCGATGACTTTGAGGTCAGCTTTATGGGCCTGTTTGATAAGTTTGGCAAAGTTTTCGGTATTTTTCTTTTTGGCAAACATATAGGTATGGCGGGAGAGCAAGCCGCCGGACATAAAGGCTTTGACCCCCTGTTTGCGGAAAGAATCCAGCTTGGTCTGCAGTTTTTCTTCGTCCCACCACTCGCTGCGGCTGTATCCGCCGAACTGGATCATGTTGGAGCTGTACCGCCAACGCATTGCCGGAGAATTCAAATCGGGCAGCTCCACTGGAGCTTCGGCAGTTTTCCGGACGCCGCTGGTCTCTTTGCCCGGTTCCGGCATAAAGACCGTTTCTGCCCATGCAGGGAAAGTATCGGCAGCTTTGACCCAGAAATCGTTGCGGTAGACCGGCGAAACTTCAAAGCCGCTGCTGACCCAGAAGGAGCGGCGGAAACTGAAGTCTTCGGTGCTTGCCAGCAGGAATTGGGTGGAAATCGCCGACACGATAAAGTTGCCCGCAAACTTTATATCCAATGTTCCATTATCCACCCAAATTGCTTGTGTTAAAGTTGTTGCATGTTTATCAGGAACAGCAACAGCACCCTTTTTCATAGGCTGACCGTTGAGCGAAACCGCAAACTTGTTGGGCAGATTGCCGTAGTTGCCCGCGGTAACAGTTACAATATGGATGCCCGGAGTAAGATCGCTGATGCGGAATGTTTTGTCTTTGCCGGAAACATTGCTGTAATATGCTCCATTGGGGGAGTTGATATGATTTTTCAAATTGGAGTTATCCAGCCAGCCGGCTTTATTCTGCTGATTAAACAGCTGCAAATCGGCGTGGGTGTAGACTTTGCCGGTGTTTTTTGCCCCGAAGCTGAAGAGATTTTTCGGCCGCAGCTGGCTGTTGTAGTGGAACGCTTTCCATGCGTGGAGCTTGTGGTAGTCGGCAAATCCGCCCTCATAAATACGCAGTTTGGCACCGACAAAACCGCCGCTGGAGGGCAGCGAGGTCTGCATACGCATAATAAGTTTATCGCCGGCACGGCGGACATCCCATATAGCACGGATGGTATACTGCCGCCAGCTGCTGAAATAGTCGGCAGGGCCTTGCACATTAAAGTCAAAAATAAGTTTGGTATCGCCTTTTTTTATGGTAAAAAAGCGGAAAAGCCGCCGGTCGATGGCTCCATTTGGAGTTTGGGCGGTAAGTTTGCCCTGGCAGGTTTTCCACATTCTGCCGTTGGTGTGCAAGCCTTCGTATTCGGCACCTTCAAAAAAGCTGTAAGGCAAGACTATTTCCAGCGTTTTGCCCGGGTGACGCTGAAAAGCATCATTGTACGCCAGAAAAGATATTTCCACACTTTTTTTATCCGCCGCCAGTGCCGCTTCCTGCCGGAAAAGCGAGGCGGGGTTTTCGCTCCAGATATTGGAAATACCGGGTGTGAAACTTTTTTTTGCATCGGGGGTGAATTCCCCTTGGGCAAGGACTTTGCTGGAGATTTTTTCCACCAGATCTTGCCCGTTGTAAGTGATTTTATTCTGCAAAGCGTTGTTGGTCAGAGCAAACTCTCCGGCAAAAACGCTCCCGGCAGCCAGCAGCAGCACTGCCGGCAGTAAAGATTTGATATTCATAAATGTAAAACCTGATTTTTTCAGTTAGCCGGAGCGCCGTAGTTATCTTTGTTCTGCGGCTCCAGAATATTGACTACAAAAGTTTCGATCCCGTAAGCCTTTACTTTTGCTTCGGTAGTATTGAGATTTTCCACATGCCCGCCGAAACGCAATACATTTATCACATTGGGGTGGATCATTGGCTTGGCACCAGAACCAAAGCTGGCGGCATCATAATAAAATGTCAGATTGGGGTCATCACGCCCAACTCTGATCCGGGGACTGACCCGAAAACTGCTGGTTACTTTGGTGACTGCATCGCTGCCATGACCGACCACGGCGTAATAATAAGATATGGCATTGCTTGTGTAATAGCTTGTATCGCTGGGACAGCGGAACGACTCCTTTTGCTGCATATTACCGATTTTATCCTGGGCAAGGTATTTGCTGTAAAGCAGTACAGCCGGAGGGCATCCGGCACCGGTAGAGGAGCTTCCCTGATAATAGTTTTTTACAGCATAATAACAATTTTTGCAACTGCACCCTGAACGGAGAGCCCCTTTGACCGGCACAAAGTCATGACTGTCATTGGCATAAGTTAAAGTTGCCAAGCCTATTTGCTTGAGTTTGTTCATGCAATTAGCACTGCGGGCGCGCTCACGGGCGGCGGAAAGTGCCGGTAAAAGCATTGCCGCAAGTATGGCAATAATGGCGATCACCACCAGAAGTTCGATCAAAGTGAAGCCCATGGGCTTCCTGTTTGTGCTCAAACAGGAAACATTCTCTTCGTTGCGTTTCATAAATGCATCTCCCTTTATTTTATTTGTTTTAGAGTTTTTTATTTGAACCATATCGTAAAAACATAGATGTTTTTGATATTTATTTACTCTTTTCAAACTCAATGAGCCATGCTGCCGACCCCGGATCGTTTTTGGCAACGGTCAGGGTATTATCGTGGATATTAACCTGACAGGGCGCCAGATCAAGGGTGTTATCCAAAATACGGGCTTCCACGCAGCGGTAATTTTCCAAGCCTTTTATAGCAAAGGAGCATGTGGCAGCTTCACTTCCGGCGTAGTCGGCAATAAGTATGGCAGCTTTTTCCTTGTCTTCGGAAAGAACACCCATAGCGTAAATATTCCGGTAGGGGTGCGGTGTAACATCCACAGCCACTTTATACACATACTGACTGACCACTTCGCCAAACATCCGCATACTGTAAAAACACTTGTTCCAGCGGTGTTCATGATCGCGGTAGCCGAAACTGCCGTCCGGCCCGGCTCCGTAATAACAGGCGGTTTCCAAAGGTTCATCCTGCCAGCCGATCAAAACCGCCAGATTGAAGACTGCCGATTGTATGTTGCAATGCCCCAAAGGTCCATCCATGGTGTAACGCACAAGATCCCGGGGTGCCCGGCTGGTCACACCAGACCAATCCTGCCGGAAATGCCATTCGTTGATGGATACTTCGGTTTTGGTAAAGCCGAAAGAATCCAACAGCTCCCGTGCCTCCCGGGGGCGGCGGATGAGCTTTTCCGGCTCGTTGGTGTAGCAGTGACAGCTGTAAAAATCCGGGGCGATATCGGCATCTTTGCACGCTTGCAAAACTGCATTCTGCCACTCGCCCAGCGGAGTGGTGAATGCCGGACCGCCAACTTTGATTTTTGGGAATTCGCTTTTGAGCCGCTTGAGTACGGTCACAAAAAAGCGGGCAAATTCCTCTTTGGTGCCGCACCAGGTCTGGGTACCCAGCTCCGGCTCGTTCCAAATTTCCCAATACTCTATATCGTAGTTAAAGCCGTTTGCCCAGCCTTGAGTGTAGTGCCGCACGATCCCGGCAAGAACTTCGGCGTAATGGTCAAAGTCTTCCGGCACCAGTGTATTATTGTGTTCATTTGCCTGATCGCTGTTATGCTCAATACTGGTACCCAGCCGGTAAAATATCTTCATGCCGGTTTCTTGAGTGATCCGCAGCATTTCGTCGGTGGCACGGAAATAGTAGTTTTTGGGGTCTTTGGGGTCAAGGTGCAGCAAGGGGAAAATAAAGTGTGTATCGATCAACCGCTGACCGGGGTTCCACAAGGGCCAGTCGTGAGTTCTTGCATACATAAAGTGCAGACTTTTAAACTCCTCATCCATATTGAACAGCCAGCGGCGGCTGTACGGAGGTGCCGAGTTGCTGCCGTGCTGTGCTGGGTTCAGTTTGCCTCTGATATTGGTGAAATCAAAAGCAGCTTTAATGTTGGATGCCATAAAATATTATCCTTTCTTGCCAATAAAAAAAATAATTTGGAAATTTGATTTTTTACTATACATTATCTATATTATACAACAAATAAAATATTCCGTCAAGGTTGATTTTTGCCAAAAAACTTTCTTTTTCTGCCAAAAAAAGCGGGGGTGTTGTGAGTAATCAGAAAAAATATGATTTGCAGAATATTCCGAGGGTCTTTGATTTTCCTTACAAAGTTCTGGAATTCGGCTGGCTGCCCAACCACTCGCACCAGCACAATAACGACGAAGTCGATGGCGGATTTATCTGTTTGGGGTGCAATTATTTGGAACAGTCTGTTCTGCAGATAAACAACGAAGTCGTTGTCCGTGACCCCGCCGGACTGCCCTTTATGATAATTCTGATGCCGGGAACTGTACTCACGACTATCAAACCCGCCCGGCACGATGAGATATTTTTCCGTTATTCATCAGAAACCATGGCGGAGCTGGCAAAGTTTTTCGGGATAACGGCAAAACGACGGTTCAAGGTGGAGTTTCAGGGATTTCCCACGGAGGTTCTTGCCGAATTAAGCAATGCTGCTGCCAATATTGATAAACCCGGTTCGGCTGACCGTATAGATATACTGGCAATAAGATTGTTCAGTGAAGTCATGTTGCGGAAGATCGAAAGCGGCTCCGGCCGCAAACAGCCCGATGTAAAACTCAACACCATCGCCTGCGAACTGGCAGCAGGCAGACCACTGGATAAACTCCTGAAAGAGTACGGTTTAAGTGAACGCTCTTTTTATCGGCAATGGCAGCAGAACTTTGAAGTTTCCCCCAAAGAATATATTATCAGAAGTCAGCTGAAAAAGGCATGTTCCCTGCTTGCAGACGGCAATACGGCTATTGGCGATATTGCCGCTGCATGCGGTTTTGTCAACACCAATTACTTTTACAAGATATTCCGGAAAAAACTCAACATCACTCCCGGCGAATACCGGAAAAAGTGTGCCGGAAAACTCTTTGCCGCCGTCGGATTGCCCGATGACGCTATCTGAAAAGTTTACAAAGCCCACTCTTCCCGGTCGATAGTCCGGTAGGTTATGGCTTCCAATAAATGTTCGGCACTTATGGCGTTACTGCCCGCAAGGTCGGCAATGGTGCGTGCTACTTTGAGTATGCGGTCGTGGGCACGGGGACTTAAATGAAACTTATTGATCGCCTGCCGCAGCAGCAGGGCTGAATCCGGCGTGATGTTGCAGAACATATTCAGCTCCCGGGAGCCCATTTGAGCATTGCAGTAAATGGTGCAGTTGTGGGCTGTAAAACGCCGCTGCTGAATGTTCCGTGCCGCAACCACCCGCTGGCGGATGACTTCGCTGCTTTCGCCGGAGGGGGCACTCAACAATTCATCTTCAGTAAGATTAAGTACCGGTACATGCAAATCGATTCTGTCCAGCAAAGGCCCGGAGATCTTCTTTTGATACCGCTTTTTTTCGTCGATCTTACAGCGGCAGCCCAACTCCACCGAACCCCGTCCGCAGGGGCAGGGATTCATGGCGGCACTCAACATGAACCGGGCAGGGAAGGTGCAAGTTCCGCTGGCTCGGGATACCACGATCTCGCCGTTTTCCAGCGGCTGACGCAGCACTTCAAGCACATTGCGTTTGAACTCCGGCAACTCATCAAGAAAGAGTACGCCGTTGTGTGCCAGACTGATTTCGCCGGGACGGGGATTTTTGCCGCCGCCGATCAAGGCTATATCGCTGACCGTATGGTGCGGCGAGCGGAAAGGCCGGTTGTTGAGCAGCGGTTCGCCGTCGGAAAGCATACCCAAAACGCTGTGGATGCGGCTGGTTTCCAAAGTTTCAGCCAAAGTCATGGGCGGGAGAATTCCTGCCAAACGCTTGGCGATCATGCTTTTACCGGTACCGGGCGGGCCGATCATCAGCGAGTTGTGGCCCCCGGCAGCGGCGATCTCCATGGCACGGCGGGCGGCAAGCTGACCTTTGACTTCGGCAAAGTCGCCCATTCGCATATCTTTATGGCTTGCCAGATAATCGTGCAAATCGGCGTGTTTGGCTTCGCCCCGGAAGCCCCGGAAAAAGTCGCAGGCATCTTTCAAATGATTTACCGGGTAAACTGCGATTCTGCCGTTGGCAGCCAAAGCACTTTCTTCGGCATTGGCTGAAGGCACAAGCATAAATTTTATTTCAGGATTTTCCGACGCCATTGCCGCAATGGGTAAAGCACCCCGCACCGGACGGATGCTGCCATCCAGAGCCAATTCGCCCAAAACCATACAGCACGCCAGATCATCACGGGGTATCTGACAAGTTGCCGCCAGCATACCCAAAGCGATCGCCAAATCAAAACCGGCACCCTCTTTACGCAGATCGCTGGGGGCAAGATTGACTACCGTAGAACCTTTTGCCGGAGGCAGTCCGGTGGAAAGCAGTGCCGAATGTATGCGGTCGCGGCTCTCCCGGATTGCCTGATCGGCAAGACCTACGATGGAAACCATATCCATATCGCCCCGGCCGGTGGCGTTGACTTCAACTTCCACAAGATAAGCGTCGATTCCGATCACAGAGGCTGAATAGGTTCTTGCAAGCATATTATTTCCTTTATTTCAGTTACAGCGGACAATCAAAAATCCTTTTAAGTACCGGGCTTCCGGGAACGCTGTGGATATGGCGTGGTCACTGCCCTGACCCAGATCGGCAACGATCCGGGCGTCGCATTTGGCATCGCATGCCGCATCGGCAGCGATCTTGGCAAAAAGTTCCCTCGTAACCAGCCCCGAACACGAAAAAGTAAAAAGCATACCGCCTTTATCCAGCAGGTGAAACGCCTGAAGCATGGCATCTTTGTACGCCCGGCAGCCTTTTGCCATATTACGCATGGAGTCCACCAGCTTGGGCGGGTCGAGGATTATCAAATCAAACTTCCGGCGTTCGCCCCGGCATTTACGCAAAAAGGAAAAGCCGTCGGCTTCGATATTTTCATATTTTTCAGGAGCAATATCATTCAAAACAAAATTCTTTGCCGCCATATCCAATGCCGGAGCCGAGGTATCCACATTTATTACATGCTTTGCTCCGCCCAGAGCCGCCGCCACGCCGAATCCGCCGGTGTAGCTGAAAAGATTCAATACACTTTTGCCTTGAGCAAACTTCTGAACGGCAGTGCGGCTCTCCCGCTGATCGCAGTAAAAACCGCTTTTATGACCGTTGACGATATCCACATAAAGTTTGCGGCCCTCTTCGTTGATCTCCAGAAGTTCTTCCGGCAGAGTACCGGCAATCAAGCCGCTTCGGGGGGCAAGATTTTCATATTTCCGGACTGCCGCATCGCTGCGTTCGTAAATAGCCGACCAATTCTGCAATTTACTCAAACTCTTTACGATCAAATCTTTCTGAAACTCTGCCCCGGCACTGGTCAACTGCAAAACTGCATAATTATTGTAGACATCTATTGTTACCCCCGGCAGGTTGTCACCCTCCGAAGAACAGAGCCGCCACGCCGTGGTGCGTTGTGGTATATTCAAAGTCTGCCTTAAATCGTAAGCGGCGGCAAGAGCATCGTCAAAAAACTTCTGGTCAACAGCTTTATTGACCTCAAAGGTCCAGACCCGCAACGCCAACTGACTGCCCGGCGAGATCGCCGCCAACGCCAGAAGTTCGCCGGAGTGGGAATATACTTCCACAGTTTCGCCATTTTCCACCTTGCCTTCCACCCGGGCAATGGCTCCGGAGTAGACCCACGGGTGACGCTGTTTGAGATTTTTCTCCCGGCCGGCTTTCAAAAATACTTTGTTCATTTTGCCTCCAAAGTTTCCGAGCCGTTCACTGCACCCCGCTGGTAGCCAGCCAGGTCAAGGGCGAGGCTTTTGAACTCAAATTTGCGGAATTTTTCCAGAACAGCGGAACGCACTTTCCAGAATTTTTCCAACTCATCGGGGGCAACTTCGATTTTTGCCATATCCTGATAAATGCGTACCCTTGAACCGGCAAATCCCATGGCAAGCAGGATATTTTCTGCCGAATCAGCTTTTTGCAGAAGTTCCGGCGTTATGGCAATATTGCAAGGTATCCGCGATGCCAGACAAGCCGATGCCGGAGCCTGATTGTTGGGCAAAGCAAAATCGTGTGCCAGATCCCGGATCATAGCTTTATTGAGCTTGGCTTCCACAAAAATATGGCGGATATTCAATTCATCCGCCGCCGCTTTGCCGGGGCGGTAGTCGGCTTGATCGTCCAGATTTTCGCCATCGGCAAGCACGGTAAAGTTTCGCTTTTCAGCTTCGTTCAAAAGAGCTGTATAGAGAGCTTTTTTGCAGAAATAACAGCGTTTGACCGTGTTGGCTGCGATCTCCGGCACTGCCAGCGGTTCAAAGGGCACAGCCACGCACTCCAGCTTCCGGGCCAACGCCCACTCCATAGCAAAGGCTTTTTCATTGGCAGGGGCAAAACAGGAATCCGCAAAGAGCAAAAGCACATTTTCTTTGCCCAAAACTATTTCTGCCGCCCGGGCAAGAGTTACGCTGTCAACCCCGCCGGAAAAAGCAATGGCAAGGCGTTTATCGGGCAATTTTTCCAAAACTTCCGCAATGCGGGCAAAATCAGCAAACATAATTATAACAAATTCTTTCTTTTCAAAACACTCAAATAATCTTCCAGCAATATTTTTGCCATGCGTTCTTTGTCAAAGCGTTCCCGGACAAGTTCCCGACCGGCGGCACCGGCTTGGCGGGCTTTTTCCGGAGCTTGCAAAAGTTCAACAGTGCCTTGTACGACAGCTTCAATATCTCTTGCCGGAACGCAAATACCGGTTGCGTTGTGGTGAATAACTTCCGGAGTGCCGTCCAGCTGATAGCCGCAAGCGGGGATGCCGCACGCCAGAGCCTGCACCACCGAACGGGGCAAGCCTTCCCGCAAAGATAAATGCCACAATATATCACCTAAAATAAGGTATTCAGGCACTTTATCCGGCGAGATCAACCCGGCAAAATGCACATGATCGGCAAAGCCCTTTTCCGCAGCTTCAGCTTCCAGACTCTCCCGCAATACGCCATCGCCAATGATCAGCAAATGAGCATTGGGTATTGTTTGCAGCACCATGGGAAAACCCTTCAGCACATCGTCGTAGCCTTTAAGCTCAAACAACCGTGCCAAGGTAACGATGACTTTGGCTTCAGAAGGTATATTGAGCTTCTGGCGTAAAGCGTCGGAGCGTTGGGCATTTAAGAAAGCCTCAATATCCATACCGCTGTAAACCACCTGATATTTTTCCGCTGGAGCAATGCGGGCTTTTATGCACTGGTCGATCATGGCTTGAGCCACGGCATAAATGCGGTCGCTGGGGTATGCGGCAATGCGTTCAGAGAGTTTGTAAATAAAGTTTTTCCACGGTTTTTCGTATTCGTGGAACGCCTGACCGTGGACAGTGTGAACTATGCACGGTACTTTGGCAGCCTTTGCCGCCAGCCGCCCGATGACCCCGGCTTTGGAGCTGTGAGTATGGACGACATCGAACTGCTCTTTTTTGAAATACTTTTTGAGTTTGCAGTAGGCTTTGAAGTCCTTGCCGGGCGAAATCTCCCGCACCATTTCATCAATGGTGACAACTTCCAGCTCCGGCACACTTATCCGGCTTAAAAGTTCACCTTCCGGCCCCGGCGACGGCCCGGTTACGAGCACCACCCGATTGCCTGCACGCAGCTGCCCGATACAGCTGAAAAGGGTATTTTCCTGTGCACCGCCGACGATCATGCGGGTAATGACATGACAGATTGAAATTTTCTTTTGCTTTTCCATAATGTCATAAAGTATACTCAAAAGTGCTTTTTATCCAATTTGAAAGTGCAAAAAAGTGCAATTTTGTTTGAAGATACCCTCTTTGTGTGCTAAATTATATATAATACCCGGTTGACAGGATATAGCGAGCCAACAGCAACAAGCCCGGTCAGGGCCGCGAACGCATGGGAAGGCAGTTTGCCGGATAAATTCCGGCAAACCGAGCGGAAATGTTCCGCGAAGCTGACCGGAGTTGAGCGAAGCCTTCCGGCGTTTGAGGACGATTTTGAGCTTGCTCAAAATCGCTTAAGGGGGCGGCAGCCCCCGCCGTTAATTAAAAGTTGTGAGGAACTACGCTGGATGTCGCAGCCCAATGAGCAAAGGGGATCCAAGGGGAGAATGCCAATCTCCCCTTGGGATATGTCCTGACGAAGCATAAAAATTTATGCTTCATCGGGACGGGTTGTGTGCGAGCCGAATAAATTAAGTTTATCAACCAATACTGGGAGCAAAGAATATTTGTAAAGAAAGGACATTATTTATGGATAAAAAGTTTTATACTACTACGCCCATTTACTATGTAAATGACAAGCCCCATATCGGGCATGCTTATACTACTGTTTTAGCGGATGTACTTTCCCGTTTTCACCGTTCGGCGGGGGATGCGACTTTCTTTCTGACCGGTACCGATGAACATGGTCAGAAGGTGCAGAAAGCTGCCGAAAAAAACAACATGGATTGCAAGCAGCATTGCGACGAAACGGTGGTGCGGTTCAAAGAACTCTGGGATGTGTTGGGCATTACCAACGACCGCTTTATCCGCACAACCGACGAATACCACAAAACCGTGGTGCAGAAGGTCTTGCAGAATCTTTACGACCGTGATCTCATCTACCGTGCCGAATACACCGGCTGGTATTGCGTGGGCTGCGAACGCTTTTTTACCGAAAAAGATCTGGTGGATGGCAAATGCCCCGATTGCGGCCGGGAAGTCAGCGAAATCGTGGAAAGCAACTACTTTTTCCGCATGAGCAAATATCAGGATTGGCTCATTGAATACATCGAAACTCATCCGGACTTTATTCTGCCGAAGTTCCGTGCCAACGAAACGCTGGGCTTTTTACGCCGGGAGCTGGAAGATTTGTGCATCTCCCGCCCCAAATCCCGTCTGGCGTGGGGTATTGAGCTGCCTTTCGATAAAGATTATGTCTGTTATGTGTGGTTCGATGCCCTGTTGAACTACCTCTCCGGCGTGGGCTATTTGCAGGACGATGCAGAGTTTGCCAAGTGGTGGCCCGCCAGCTGCCAGCTTATCGGCAAAGATATTCTTACTACCCACACCGTTTACTGGACGACCATGCTCAAAGCCATGGATCTGCCGCTGCCCAAAACCATTTTTGCTCACGGCTGGTGGCTCACCGGCAAAACCAAGATGAGCAAAAGTCTGGGCAATGTGGTCAACCCCATGGATATGATCGAACGCTGCGGCGTGGATGCGTTCCGCTACTATCTGATGGCGGAAATGAGCCCCGGCAATGATGCAAGTTTTACCGAAGAAAGTTTTATCAACCGCTACAATACCGACCTTGCCAACGATCTGGGCAACCTTGCCAGCCGGGTGTTGAAAATGGCTTTGCGCAACTGCAATGGCACCATTCCGACACCCCACGAAATGCTTGCCGAAGATAATGAACTGCTTGCAGCGGCCGACAAGGCGTTGGAAGTTATGGAAAAGAGCTTGAGCACTCTGGCTCTGGACAGCGGCATATCGGCAGTTATGGATGTGGTGCGGCTGGGCAACAAATACTTTGAAGCCGCCGCCCCGTGGACTTTGGCAAAAACCGGCAACATCGAGCGTTTGGAAACAGTGGTCTACACCGCCGCCGAAGCTATGCGCCGGGTGGCAGTATTGCTGGACCCCGTAATGCCCAACAAGATGAAAGAGCTGCGGGATATGCTGGGTATGGACTCCGGATTGCCTGCCACGCTGGAGGCTTTGCACGACAAAAAGAATATCCTCTCCGGCAGTACCGTGCTGGATCGGGGCGGATTGTTTATGCGTATACAAGTTGAAGAACCCGCCTGTCAGAAGCCTGCCAAAGAAAAGAAAGCCGAAAAACCGGCAAATGTGGTAGCTCCTGAAGAGCTGGTGGAAATAACTGATTTTGCCAAAATCAAGCTCAAGACCGCCAAAGTTCTCACTGCTGAACGCGTGGAAGGTGCTGATAAACTCCTGAAACTCTCCATCGAAGTCGGCAGCGAAAAGCGTCCGCTGGTCGCCGGGGTGGCTCAATATTACACGCCCGAAGAAATGGTGGGCAAAACTATTGTGATCGTAGCCAATCTCAAGCCCGCCGTGATCCGGGGCGTGGAATCTGCCGGTATGCTGTTGGCAGCCAAGAGCGGCAAGAAACTTGCACTGGTAACGGTGGAAGGCGACATCCCCAGCGGAGCAAATATCGGTTGAGGCAAGGCAAAGTCATGCGTAGAGTGTTAGCATTGCTGCTGCTGGGCATTACGGGATTCTGTGGGGCGGAAAATATCAAAAAAACTGTTGATATAAGCTCCATAGACCGTAATTTCAAGATCAAAGGCGTGGGCAGATTTGACGGTGCTTATTACAATGTAAAATCAGCACCCATCGCCCTTGAAGGATTGGCTTTTATGCAGGAAAACAAGGGGGATTTTTACCGGATACCCCGCACGCTGACTGCCCGGGAAGTCAATAAAGGCGTGGTGTTTCTTGCCAATCACACATCAGGAGCCTGCGTAAGGTTCCGCACCGATTCGCCCAACATCGTTATCCGGGCAAAACTTGCTTATTCTTATGATATGAGCCACATGACCCGGGCGGGCAGTGCCGGGTTTGACTCTTACGCAGCTTACAACGGCAAACTCATTTATCAGAAAACCATCATGCCCAAGGCGGGCGAAAAATCCATCCACGCATTTATCGGCAAAAATCCTGACCGGCAAATGCGGGATTGGCTGATAAATCTGCCGCTGTACGGCGGAGTGGAAAGTCTGGAAGTGGGCATCGAGAAAAACAGCACCATTCAAGCCCCCACCCCCCACCGGATAAGCGATCCGGTACTCTTTTACGGCAGCAGCATCACCCAGGGCGGCTGTGCCTCCCGCCCCGGCAATAACTATACATCCATGCTCTGCCGGGCGGTGGATGCTCCCCAGATAAATCTGGGTTTTTCGGGTTCGGCAAGGGGCGAAGAAGCCATGGCAAAAGTTATCGGCAAGCTCAAGATGGCGTGTTTTGTTTACGATTACGACCACAATGCTCCAACGGTAAAACATTTGCAGAAAACTCACGAAAAGTTTTTCAAAATAATCCGCTCCATGCAGCCGGAACTGCCGGTCATCATCCTTTCAAAGTGCAATTTCCGGAATAATCAGAACGATAAAGCCCGGCGGGCAGTTATCCGCAAAACCTATGAAAATGCAGTTGCCTCCGGCGATAAAAACATCTATTTTGTAGATGGCGAAACGCTTTTTGCCGGTGATTTACGCGACAGTTGCACGGTCGACGGAACCCACCCCAACGATCTGGGATTTTTCCGGATGTACGAACATGTATTGCCAGTATTGAAAACAGCTTTAAAGATAAAATAAGTGATTTTTAAGAGGCTATCAATGAAAAAATTCTTTACCACTCTTCTGGCGGCGGCGCTGGTGAGCATTGCTTACAGCTACGAAATCAAAACTTCTTCCACTATCGGAGCTGACGGCATCGTTAAATGCGGCGAAACTGTTACGCTGAAACTCCGGGCTTTGAAAGATGGCAAACCCATTGCCGACGATGACCTTTATTTAAGTATAGTCTGTCATTCCGACGGCGAAGAAAAAAAGCATTTCCGACAGCCAGCTGATAAGGAATTTGTCTGGAGCATTGCCCGTAAAGAGCCGGGCAGAGCTTATGTGGCTTGCAAAATAAAAAGCAGGAAAAACCCCAAAGCTGAAATCAAGCTCAAAAATCCCCGCAATTCCAGAAACAGGATCAGCAAACATGGCATCGGATTTTTTGCCGACCCGGATAAACAGCGTATTCTCCGGCAGGAACCCGCCGACTTTGATAAGTTCTGGGACGATCAGAAGGCCGAACTTGCCAAAGTCCCCCTGAAAGTGCTGGAAAAGGTCGCTGTGGAGTCCAAAGCTCTGGCTCATAAGGCTTATGAGATCTACGATATAAAACTTTCCTGCGTGGGCCCGGCTCCGGTTTCCGGCATCATTACCATACCCAAAGACAAATCCCGTAAATATCCGGCGATCGTACAGTATCACGGTGCCGGAGTCCGCTCTGCTGTCGCCATCGTCAAACCCGGAAGCATAACGCTGAATATCAACGCCCACGGTCTGCCCAACCGGCAGCCCAAAAAGTTTTACAACGATATATTAAACGATCCGGCACGCAACCCCTACAAACAAACTGCCGAAAAAAAGTTTGAAATGTTCAAATTTATGTTTTTGCGTGCCTTGCGAGCCTTGGAATATGTGCGGACTCTCCCCGAATGGAACGGCAAAGATCTGATCGTTTACGGCGGCAGTCAGGGTGGGGCACAGACTCTGGCTGCTGCGGCGTTGGATAAGCGTGTAACTCTGGCGGTACCCACCATCCCCGCCATGGTGGGCAGTGCCGAATACACCATCCGCAACAAAGTGGAATCCGCCTGGCCCAACCCCTACACCAAAGATTTCTACCAGAAAAAGGATATTACAGCGATCGCCAAAAAGTTTGACTATGTGGACGGAGCTTTTATGATGCGCCGCATCAGCTGCCCCTTGCACATTTCAGTAGGGCTTTACGACACCCACGCCGCCCATGTCTTTGCGGCGTTCAACCATTGCACAAATAACAAAGAAAAGACTCTTACCGGTATACCCGATATGGGGCACTATGCCTATAATCCCATAGGCTATAAGGAAATAGATAAAATTCTGGAAAAGTGATATTAAAACTGGTGTATAAATAATAACGAAAGGTCAACTTTATGCAAATACACATTCTCGGAGCACTTTCCGGCACTGAACCCTTCCCCACCCGTAATCACACTTCGTGGGCGTTGGAGCTGGATAACGGAAACATTTATCTTTTTGATGCCGGGGAGAATTGCTCCCGGACGGCGTATTTGTCGCAGATGGATATGTTGAGTATAAAGAGTATCTTTATATCGCACTCCCATTACGACCATGTGGCGGGGTTGCTCAATGTATTTTCCACCATGCAGAAAATGCAGGCACACTATAAAGATACCACGGCACGGAATGTGGATCTTTTTATGCCCACAGCTGAATTGCTGGAAACCTTCGACGCGTTTACCAGAGTTGTGGGGTCTTACCCCTTCCATACGGAAATCAACGGTCAGGTGCTTTCTGACGGCGGATTTTTCAAAAACGATGATATCATGGTGGAATTCCGGGGCAACGAACATCTTGCCAAGGCTGAAAATGGGGATTTCAGATCGTTTTCGTTCCGCATAACCGCTCAAGATAAGGTAATTGTCTACTCCGGCGATGTGCGTTCACCCGACGAGTTTGCCGACTGGAGCAAAAATTGCGACGCACTTTTGATGGAAAGCGGCCACCATCACCCGTGGGAAGTCTGCGGCAAGTGGAAAGCTGATGATTGCCAAATCGGCAAAGTGATTTTTATGCACCACGGCAGAGATTACATAAATCTGCCCACCCAAACCGCCGTGGCGACCCGCAAAGCATGGGGCAATGAGGTGATTTTCGCCGAAGACGACATGCGTATAATGGTGTGAAACATTTTGCGGATTTTTATGGGAAAGTATGAGAACGTATAAGAAGGTATGAGAATATTGCCGCCTGACCGGGGCAATAGTATGCGTATAGCAAAACCCTCCCATACCCTCCCATACCCCTCCCATATTTTCCCATATTTTCCAAAAAAAACGATAAAATCAGCCAATATCTTGCAAATTTTTGCAAAAAAGTGATTTTTTCAACAAAAAACAGGCTTGACAAAGTAATTTTTTTATGGTATACTCATTGTATACACATTTAAACATAATTTCGCATAATATGCATTATGTTAGGTCAGACATTTTGTTAATTGGCAATTTTTTGCTCAATAATAGAAAGTTATGCTGACAAATTGGCAGAGGAAGTTTGAAAAAAGAGTTTTTTTTGAGCTTGGCAAGTTAACATAATGCATAATATGCGACACAAAACTAAAAAAGGGGAAGGCATTATGAGCGTTGAACAAAATTGCGATGTTTATTTGGGAACCGTTTCCGGGAAAGTTACTGTTGATGAATTAGTCCAGGGGCGTTATAAATTCACCGTGGCAAATGGCAGCTCAATAGATTTTTCCGTCAATGGTTACTATCTCGATATTTATGACGAAAATGGTAATTTTATAGCTTACAACTCTGTCAGCGGTGAATGGGGCAATGAAAATTTTTCTCTGAATAATGTTACCTTGAAAGCCGGAACTTATTATTTTGACTATGGATTTGATGCGGATTTCGGGATACCCTCGCTGACTTTGGATGTAACCCAAACTACTCTGCTGGGAGATGATGATTACGAAAATAATGAAGATTTGGGAGTTATTTCCGACAGCGAAACCTTCCATGCAAATATCAATGTTACCCGCGATGAAGACAGTTATGTATTCAGCATTGACAATCCCGGCTATGTAAAAATAACGCTTGACGCTTATGACGACGATGCAGTATTTTACATGCATGGTGATTTCGGAGCAGTCGATAACTTTTATCAGCCTGATGCCAAATCGCTTATATTCTATGCTCCAGAAGCCGGGGAATACTATATAAATTTAGGCGGCTATGCCGGAGCGGCAAATAACGAGTATGCTCCCATGGGAGCGTATGATCTTACCATCAGCGTCAGCGATTCTGCTCCGCAAGATGATTGGGAAGATAACAATACCCAGGCAACTGCCAAAAACATCACCTTGCAAAAGGAAGTTTACCCATGGGGTGAAACCTCTTATAAAGCGAATCTGGAAAATCTTACCTGGCATAATGGTAATGATCAGGACTACTTTAAGTTTACATTGGTTGAAACATCCTCGGTTTATATTTCTATTTACGGCGAAGAGTTTGATGGAAGTACTTACTTATATCTGGAAGAGGCCAATGGGAATTATTGGTACGGCACCGGTACAGATTATGAAGGCGAATACCGGTATATTTCCAAAACTCTGGATGCCGGAACATATTATATTCGTACAGCAGGCGGGGCTTACGATTACCCCGGCTGGCAATATGGTTTGAAAATCAATGCTTTTACCGATGTTGAAGAAGATGAGTACGAATCAGGCAATGACAGTATAAGCAGTGCCCCTGAATTTGGATTCGACGAATATGATCGTTTGACTGTTGAAGGCTCTCTCCATACCGCTGACGATGTGGATTACTACAAATTCACGGTGGCTGAAAATGAAGAGTTTGTATATAAATTTGATTGGGATGTATCGAATGAAAATGACTGGGTGGGTCGCGATATAACCGATATGCAAGGCAACTATGTGGAGTCTGGTAATTTCATTGTCTTGAATACCGGAGATTACTGTATCAGGGTTGCTGGCGACTCTCCGGCAGCAGGTTACGAGGTACAGCTGCAGCGTTACGCAGTTACCGATCTGGGGACTATTACCAATGAAGGCTTAACTGCAACTCTTGAGGGGGATGGAACTTACCAATACTATAAATTTACCCTTTCGGAAAACGGATTTATAAAGTTTGAGCAGAGTTATTGGGATGCTTATATCTACGATAAAAATGGCTACAGCGTTGATGAAAACAGAGTGTTGAGTGCCGGAGACTATTATATTGGATATGACGGCTACTACTCAAACACCATTACTATTACCAGCCAGACATTTGAAGACTTTGGAACTTTGGGCAAATCGTCAACTGAACTTACGCTGGAAGGGGTTATTGAAGGCAGTGATTCATATAATGATTACAAGTACAACTATTACAGCTTTACTCTGAATGACGACGGATTTATTACGCTGGAATCTCTTTTGAATACCGAAAAATACTATGACCAAGTTGCTATAGAAGTCATTTCCAGCACGGGTGAACAGTATCTTCTTTCTGCCGACAACCAGTACAATACAAGTGATGCCACCAGATTGACCGCCGGGAAATACTTTGTAACTGTCAGAGGGTATGTATCACAGGATGATCCGTCTGACGAATTCAAATTCAAGTTGACCTATGCGGCAAATACTCCCAAACCTGATAATTGTGAAGGAAATGAAGGAAATGACTCTGAAGATACGGCATACAACTTGGGAAATCTGACCCTCAAAAAGAGTATTGATTTGGATCTTACGCTGGATTACAGAGAGGATGTGGATTATTTCAAATTCACTCTTTCGCAGGATGGTTATGTCAATTTGCAGCTTACCGGTAATGAATCCAATTATAATGCAAATGTGTATTATGAGCTTTGGCGTACTGGCGATGAGGGAGAAGAAGAGTATCCGGAGGATGAAAATATCTGGTGGGGCGAAATGGGTGAATATGAAGGGTATCGCACCAGCGGAAAATACTTCCTTAAAGCCGGAGAATATTGTGTAAGAATTGAAGGCGGATATTATGATGATTATTACAACGATGTTGTTGATTACGGCTTTAAGGCAACCTATTCGGCTACTGCCAATAAAGATGCTTACGAAGCCAATGACACAATATCAACCGCCAAAAGTATCGGCACTATCTCCAGCTCCGGCGGGCAGATCCGGATAAATAATTTGAATTTCCATTACGATAGGGATATTGACCACTACAAATTCACTCTTGCCAATGACGAAGTGATCTGGGTGCAAGCTATCGGAACATTTCCGATGATTTATTCGCCGGAACTCTATGATGGTGAAGGCGGATTCTTGAATATGGGCGAATACAACAGATATTTCTTCAGTTTCGATGCCGGAACATACACTATTGGTTTGGCAGATGCTTTCCCCGGGTATGGGTATTATGTTTCGGATGGTTACGACCTGATAGTCAAAACTCTGGCTTACAGCGATAAAACAGTCAACGGCACCGGCAATACCACCGGTATTTTTACCACCGGCAATGTTACAGTTAATGCGGGTGCCAAACTTGCCACTGAAGAATACGCCGCAATTACGGTAGTTGCAGAAAATTACCTTGCCGGTGATGAATATGCAGCAGAAGAAGAAAACTCTGCCGAACCTTTTGCCACAGTAACACTGAAGAACAACAGTTCAGTAAGCAACAGTTACGAAGGTATGTCTTATATAAACACAGCAATTTGGGCTGTCGGCGGTTATTACGATGAACCCGATACCGCCCGGATCGTCTTTGATGGCAAAAATATATCGGTCAATGCAACCGGTGACGGGGTTGCTGCTATTGGTGCAACGGATTCTGATTTGGAACTGGTATTCAGCGAAAATGCCGCAGATTCCAGCAATGTAAAAATAACGGCAAACGGAAAAGCTTCAGCAGTAGCTATTAGCGTCCAGGGCTCTGAAGGCGACCGCAATTTGACCATTACCGGCAGCTTTGGCGGCACGATCATCAGCGAATCGAATTTTGCTGCCTATCCTTCCTGTCAAGCCATCATTGCTGACAACTTGCTTGTTACCGGTGATCTTGCCGGTACCATAGTCAGCTGGGCTGACGGTATCATCGAAAATACCGGTGGAGATTTTTTTGGAGAGGTGCATGGTATTGATTGTTCTTATGGCACTGGCGATTTTACAGTGGTAGGAGAAATTTCCGGCACTATTGCCGCCGCCTCCAACGGTCAAATTACCGTAAACGATGACGATGATATTTACTATGAACTTTATGTAACTGCCATACAAGCTGGAAATATCAATGCCACCATCAGCGGCACCATCTTTGCCGGTAACATAAATACCGATATGACCAGAGAAACATTCATGGCAAAACTTGCCAACCCTGCCAATGCAGCCAATAAAAAGCTGCTGCAGGATAGTTCCCGTGATTTTTATGCAATCGATGGAGGCACAAGCAATATCGAATTTACCGATACTGCAACGGTTTGGGGCAATATCTATATTGGCGGCGGCTCAACGATCACCGTTTCGTCGCAAGCAGAAATCTTTGGCAATGTAAAGTTCGGCAAATCCTATGGCTATGGAAAATCTGTGGAAGAAGTAACTGATACCGAATTAAACAAACTGACTTTTGTTTTGGACAAAGTTGCCAATGATAAAACTTTCACCATCAGCGGCAGGATCGTTAGCGGCGGCGATGATGAAAACGGTTATTTTGAAAGCTGTGTGGATGTTATCACCATCGACGCAACCAATGCAGTCGGCGGCACCTACAAGCTGGCTGAAGGCTGGAGCTGGGATAATGGCTCCGAACTTCGCATAATCCGCGGCGAAGAAGAGATGTATCTGACCGAAGAAAATATAACCGAAGACGGCGATTGCGTGTTCCGTTTTGAAGAAGATATGCAAATCACCATCACAGCCAACAGCGGTTTGACCTTGAACATCTCCGACGATTTGAAAGCTCCGGAACTCACTGGCGAACTCAATGCCAAAGCAAGCGTAACAGATTACAACGCTGTTTTGAGCTGGAATGCCAATGCCTTCGACGATAACAAAGTTGTGACCGGTTACAGAGTGATCGTTTATGGTTCGGAGGGAGAAGAACTTTCTTACGAAGTAGCAACCGCCTCTTTGTCCTTGAAAGATTTGGCTGTTGGCGAATACAGCTTTGCCGTGCAGGCACGGGATGCTGCCGGTAACTGGTCGGAAGCTTCTTATTCGAAATTTGAAGTAGAAGATGTGACTGCTCCGGTGTTTGGTGATGTCAAAGCTGAAATCGATGACACCAACAATACCGTAAACCTCTACTGGGATGCCCAAGACAATGTAGGCGTTACTGAATACACTGTTGATTGCAGCCGTTACAGCGATTTCAGTGAAATTGAATATACTTTGACTCTTGGCTACAACTCTATAACTATAAACGATCTTGACGAAGCGGTAACTTATTACTACCGCATAAATGCCAAAGACGCCGCAGAAAATACAAGCAGCAAGACAGGCAGTTTCAAATTGGCTGACGATACTGCTCCGGAGGCTGTCTGCAATATTAATGCCGAAGTAAAGGACTACGCCGCAAATTTGAGCTGGGATGTTGCCACTGATAATGTAGGCGTTACTAAATACATTGTTAAGTACAGACTTGCCGATTCTGAAAATTGGCAGACCAAAGAAGTCAGCGGTTGCGAGCTTACTTTGAGCAATCTTGCAGTCGGCAGTTATGAGTATATGGTTAAGGCAGCAGATGCCGCTGGCAATGCCGGGGAGTGGAGTGATGTCGGGCTGTTTGAAATCAAAGATGTTACCAAACCTGTCTTTAATTCGACCCCCACGGCAAAAGTCGAAGGCGGCAATGTTACGATCAGCTGGCAGCCCGCCACCGACAATGTGGGTATTGAAAAGTATAGAATTGAATACGGAGTCAAAGGTGGTGAATATACCGACTTTGTTGAAGTTGAAGGTTCTGCTGCCGTTGCAACGCTTACTGCTCTGCAAGATGCAACGAACTACATCTTCAGAGTAATTGCAATAGATGCCGCCGGTAATGAAACTCGCACTGCCGAAAAAACCTTCTACATTGCCGATGCCACACCGCCGGAACTGCCGGAATATGTGCTTGCAGAGATTTCTATAACTGATAATAACGCATATATCAGCTGGCAGCCCGCCACCGATAACAGCGGCAAAATAGCAAAGTATATTGTTAAATATACAAAAGATGGCAAGGAAAAAAGTATTGAAACCAGTGATACCTTCATTGATTTGTCAGCTCTTGCCAATGGCACTTACACTTTGGAAATAATCGCCGTTGATGCCGCCGGCAATAAAACAGAGTATCCGGAAAATTCGTTTACCATCGACTACATCGCTCCTGACCGGTTTGAAGAAAACGACAGCATGGAAGATGCCACCGAACTTACCCTCAAAAATGGCAGTGGCGAGTGGAAAAACCTTACCATTGATGTTGATGGCGATGTAGACTATTACAAGTTTACCATTGCTAAGTACAGCCGTGTGATAGTCAATGTTGACGGCGTTAGACAAATTGTTCTTGATGAATCCGAAAAAGATGTGTCATATACAGACACAGGCAAATGGGTGCCCGGACTGGCTGCCGGTACTTACTTTGTGAAAGTTGGCGAAGGCAAACGCATTGAAGATTACACCCTTACTATTGATACTGTTGAATTGGTCTTGCCCACTGCAATCGAACCATCTATGCCGACTCTGGTAGACCCTGAAGATATTTTGCTTTCCGGGGTCATCATCGTTGGCGAAGTGGTGGAAGGCACTGCGGCTAAAACATTTGAGTTTGAAGATATTTCGGGCGGCAGCGTAGTTGTTTACAGTGCCAGAAATCAAGTAGCTTATGATGTTATCGCAACGGATAAAAATAATGCATCTAATTTTGCAAAAGCTGAAGCTACGGTTAATGCCGCAGAAAATGTGGCAGACTCAGTACTGGTTCAGGCGGTAGACGACGGTATGCTGGATCTCTTCTTTGCCGAAGCTACCGGCAAGTGGACCAGCGGTTATGTAGCCAGACATGTGGGAACTCTCAATGGTTGGAAAGGTACCGGCGATGAAGTCAACCTTAATGGTAAAAACAAGATCACCGATATTTTCCAGGGCTCCGGCGACGACAATATTCTGGTGCTTTCCGACGATGTCCAAGGCGATGCAC
This sequence comes from Victivallaceae bacterium, assembly GCA_045533055.1. Lineage (GTDB taxonomy): Bacteria > Verrucomicrobiota > Lentisphaeria > Victivallales > Victivallaceae > SIG78. The sequence goes on from JAZSHD010000254.1 coordinate 24,439, forward strand.
TCTTCGTTGACGATATTTACTCGGCAACACCTAATGCGTCTTTCAATAACCAGTCCCGTCTGGAAAATCTCAAAGAGATCCTCGCCGGTGCCGGTAACGATGTGATCGATATGACCAGCGATGATATGGCTTACACCGGAGGTGGTGTAACTGTCCGCGGCGGCGACGGCAAAGACGTTATCTGGGCATACAGCGGCAGTAACAAGCTCTTCGGCGATGATGGCGACGACAAGATCATCGGTGCTGCCAGCAATGACCTGATCGCAGGCGGTCTGGGCAACGACATCCTCCATGGCGGCGGCGGTGAAGACGTCTTTGCCTTTGGAGCCAATGATGGCGAAGATACCATTACCCAGCTTGAAGGCGGCACCATAACCCTCTGGTTTGCAGAAGGTACCGAGGTCACAACGGTTGAGGAAAATAAACTCTACACCTACGGTAATGGCTGTACTATCAAGATCGACGGTGATGTTGCAGTCACACTGCAGATAGGTGACTTTGATCCGACCAGTCAGTTCGCTGACTTCAACGCAGACAAAGAAGATGCCTTTGCCGGTAAGACCAGCACCACCATCTTCACAGAACTGGCGTAATACAATAGATCTTAAAAACAAAAATCCCCTGCCGGAATCAACTGGCGGGGGATTTTTTTGCTCTCAAGCCGCCGTCGGTTGCTGGCGGCTTTTGAAAGTACGGTAGCCTTTGCCGCTGTAAGTATTACGCCAACTGATTATCTTTGTTCCAGAAAAGGAAGGGAAAATCTTGGGCGACCTTTTCCGCCGGCGGCAGATAGCCCCACCGGGTCACGGCAAAGTATTCCCGGAAACAGCTGTCATTGAAGCCATGCCGCTGATTTACTGCGGCAACCCGCTTGTGGAGGTTGTTCCGCCAATCAGTTTCGTTCCAATCTGCACCGCTGCCCAGATCCGGATCGGTATTGTTGAGGTTGTTCACAAAGGGCAGCCATTCGCAAACCTGGGATTTGTGCTTCAACAGCATACTGATCTTGCCTTCTTTAACGCTTTCGCAATCCACGCCGAAGTGCCAGATGGCTTCTTTGCAGTAAGCATCCGGGCAGTTCAAAATCACCGGCACCGGAAAACGCTGTACCCGTGGTGCATACATGGTCGGATAAGCATTGGGCACTCCCAGCTGATACGCCACCAGCCGCACCGCTTCAGCAGTGTGCTGGTGGTCGATGTGGATGCCAGCCAGCGGATTGGTCACTACCGGCGGAGCTACGATGTAATCCGGAGCAAATGCCCGGATGGCGTTCCACAAACCGCCCAGCATGTTGCGGTCGCAAAATACCTGTGCGGCAACATGAGTTCCATCCAGCTGGCGGAGGTTTTCGTATTCGGCACCCACTACATTGGCACTGGCAATGGCTTCGCTTTCCCGCACCCGGATCGTTTCATCGGGCCCCATGATGTGGTGACCGCTTACACCGGTACTGGTGGTCAGGATCTTCAGCTCCACATCGTCGCCGTAGTATTCACGCAAACGCAGAAAAAGTCCTGCGGCTTCAAATTCAAAATCGTCCTGATGAGCCATTACGCTCATTACTCTCAACTTGGTCATAACCATTCCTTTTTGTTACGCTCTGTTCCCAATAAGGGTCGGTACTTGAGGAGGGGGAAAAGACCTTTTGCTGGATCGGTCCTTTTCCCCTGACTCAACTTGTCCCGCCATAGCCTTGGCGACGGCGGAACTCCACCCCTTTTTTCCAAACCTTTTACCGGCA
>JAZSHD010000232.1:0-5126 GCA_045533055.1 Victivallaceae bacterium
AGCTTATCTAATATAGCACAAAGTTTGAATTCTACACTATACTGACGCGGTTTCTTTTGTGTTTTCTCCATAAAAAAAGTACACCTCAAAAGTTGTGTCCAACTTTTGGGGTGCACTTCATTGTGCAGCAGCTTCTTTTTCTGCCGCAATCAGGTTTTCTCCATGTTTATTTGGTGTATATTTGAAACAAGGCATTTCAACAAAAACTTCTTTGATATTATTTGTCAAAATAGTCTTGGCAACTTCATGAAATTTCCTATAAGCAGTTGTTGGCAAATCTCCTTGAAACGCATCTAAATCATAAGTATCATCATCATATATAATCATTATTGTAGGCAAAATATTCAAATTTTTGGGTGCAATTTTTCCGCAGCACATTGAAATGTGCATAACTACGAATTGATGAAATTGATCCATGCCAATAGCCCGAAAATTTGGCAAATGCCAATCTTGCATTGATCCTTTTGATAATGTTTTTTGGGGAGGTATATTTAAGAAAGACTTATCATTTTGCTTTTGACCAAAAAATGCAATGCGAGATGCTTTTTCAAAGTAATCTTTTTGCGGATAATATGCATAATCATCAATTGCAAACATATCATCAGGCATTCGTAAAAAAGACATTTTTTTTATACGGTCAATTATTTGCAGGCAGAGTGCACTTGTTTGATTTATATCGGCATATAATTCTGAAAGGAAATCTGCCATTTGTTTTACCCCGAACATAAGATTTGTTCGTAAATTTTCACGATGTCCCTTTTGAAAAAAAGATATTTGAGCAGAAAAGAACACTTCAACTTTATTTATCTCACAAAATCTCATTTTTATTCTATCAATTAATGTTGATAGTGCAATATCATTTTCAACCGTAAACAGCTCAGAAAAAACTGTGTCTGCTTGACAAGGAGTATAAATTGTTAATTCTATCTGTTTTATGAGTTCAAAAGGATGCTGCTTAGTGGTTTCATTGCGGGCATATATAAACCATTTTAACCCGGAAAAATACTTGTCGCGTAAATTTTCATATAGCAGCTTATAATCGGTGTGAGCCAAGGATTTTTGAAGAACAAATGTAACATTGCGGAATTCAGAAAAGAATGTGTCAAGGCTGGAGATGTTTTCAAAGAAACTTTTTTCTTTGTGAAATCTCTCCAGACTGCTCAATGCGCTGTAAAATTTTTGAAATGCCGGATACAGTAAATCTTGTTCTGAATTCATGCTGTCCCCCTTATGCGGAGTGCACGGCTTTCTGCACCAGAGCCGGACACAGATTTTTCATAAGTTCCCGTGTTTCCTGAACGATGCGTTTGGATTCCTGCAAACAGTTAAACACTTCGGCAATTGAACGCTGAAGTTCTATCGGGGGCAATGGGATTTTTACATAGCACATTTCTGCCCAATCGAAAGTTTCACGAGCACTTCCCCATGAATTGAATCGTGAGTAGCGGTCAAATTCCGAACGATTAAAAAGCAAATAAAGATATTCCGGAGAAAGCACATTTTCATCTTTTGAACGAAAAACCACATAGGAAGATGACACTATTGCAGGATTTTTCTCGTTGTATAATGCCAATGAGATTTTTTCGCCATTGCGAGATGTAACTGTAACGTAACAAAACCACCCTGCTTTTACAATTTTATATGGAGTCAGAGACACACCTTCCATATTAGCTTTAGTTGGAATAAACTTCTTTTCGATGCTGATTCCTCTGACATTTTCAAGCGTAAGTGTATTATCGCTATTACGCTCATCACATTCAGTTATCCACTCGCAGAGTTTGACTTTGGGGTATTTAGTTTTGCAATCGACCACAAAGGCGTGGCAGACGGATTCCATTTCCTTGACCAGAGCTTCATTTTCAGCAATAGTTTTCTGCAAGCCATCATAAATCGCCACCAACGCCCGCTGCGTTTCAATAGACGACAGGGGGATTATAACATCACACATATTTTCCCAGTTAAAGAACTCCGTTGCACTGCCCCATGAATCCCAGCGGACATAACGGTCAAATTCATCTCTCAAAAAAAGTATGTAAAGGTATGCTGGATGTAAAACATTTTCATCTTTAACTCGAAAAGGAACATAATCTTCGGTAAAAATATAATGTCTATCTGATTGATTAAAACCTAATCCAAGACGTTCTCCATTTCGAGTAGTTCTTCGATTAAAAACAAATTCTGAAGGTGCGATTATTGTAAATGGAGAAAAATTTCGTCCATCCATATTGGCTTTTGTACTTTGAATTTGTTTGGTGTTAGAAACTCCGCGAACATCGTTAATACCATACTTATTGTCAACGTTGGGGCGTACTACGATTTCTATCAATTCTCCCAGCCTGACCATCGGTGCATTATTTATCATTTTGCACCTCCGTTACTTTATTGAGCAGTTCCGCACCTTTTTGGGTAAGGCGGTAACGCTGATTGCTGCTCTGCGGTTTATTGGGAATAGTCATTCTCAAATAGCCGTCATCCAAAAGCGGCTTTATGTAATTGTTCCGGAATTTTGTTCTGTCGGAATAGCCTGTTTTTACCAGTATTTCAGCCATTTTTCGGGCTGGCAGACAATATTCCAAAATGGTGATTATGATCTCCGGCTTAATGCCTTGTTCAAGAGCCAGACTCAGTGCCTGACCTGATGCCTGACTTAGTGCATCGCTTAGTGCCTGACTTGGTCCCTCACTTGCTCCCTGTGCAGTGACTTGCTCCCTTATTTCAATTTCAGGACGATAAATCACTACCCGGAAATCCTCATCCTGTTGAAAAAGCGGCGTTGGTAGGCCGTATGCCTGACATTTTGACACAATATCTTCAGTCCCCGTTCCGGCTTTCTCAATATAGCCTTTGTAATACATCGGCTCGGCAAGCAAAGGATTGGCGGGGATTGATTTGTGATCTTCGTACAACTTTTTAACCGTCAAACCGAATGGCAATATGCCCGGATTCCAGATTTCCAGACGATTGCGGAAAAGTATTACCTGCACACTGCCATTGCTCCGGTAATCCCGATGGCATACAGCGTTGACAATGGCTTCCTGCACAGCTTCCATCGGCAACTCCGGGCGGGTGGGAATACTTGCCGTACCGTTTTCGTTGCGAGTCCCTGTCCAATTATTCAAACGGCTCATCACAAAACTGGTTGCTTGATCAACAAGCGAAAAAACATCGCCTTTATAGATTTGATACGCAGGAAGCGGTTTTTCCACTTTATTGCCGAAAAACTGAATACACTTGACTTCAGAAGTGATGAAATATTTTTGTGGTTTCTTGCCGAAGAGCAGAACAGCAGCATTTTTTATTTTGCCGTCATCATCGATCAAGTCCAAATGTGTCAGCAGTTTTTCAGGAGGCGTATCCTGCACAAGCGGGAAATTCCGTTTGCGTCGAGCAGTATAGATAAAGTCACGAATTTTCTCTTCGTCAAGGTCATCAAGCGTTGCAGTTGTGTCTTTTGAAGCATCAAAAGGAAACATACGGATGATTTCTTTATGTTCCAGATAGCGGATCAATGAAGCGTAAACAGCCGTTCTCAAACCATTGATATCAGTAAATGATTTCCGGACAACTTCGTTTTCAGCTTTGGCAATAAGAGCTTTTTCCCGTTTATCCCGGCAATTATCTGAGTCTTTTTTAATAAATATCAAGCGGGGCTTGCTCAATTCTGCGGCTTGGTCATATTCTCTTTCTGTCGGCGAAATACCTTCTAAATCCACATTACCATATTCATTGCCGAATATTCCCAGGTAAATATCACATCTGCGCACTTGCTCCAGATAAACTTCCTGTGCCGATGCCGCCTGTGCCGGTGATTCCTCAAAGATAAACACATCGAAAAATTTGCCCAGAAGAACATCATTGCGAATATAGGCACTTAACATTGCCCGTTCTTCAGCAAATTCACGCTGTACACTGCTGACAAATATTTTTATCGGAGTCATTTGCCGTCCCCCATTTTATATCCCAATGCGGCAAAAGCATTTTTCAGAGCTGTGCGGTTCACTTCCTGACGGGCAAGGATCTCTGATACCTTTTCTGCCGCTTCGGACATAACTTTTTCATAGTCGATCGACTGGTCACGATCCACAAATTCGATATAACGGCTGGGAACCAGAGAAAAATTGTTCTTTTTAATCTCATCAAAATGAACCGATTTGTAAAGTTCCGGAACAGCGTAGGTCACACCGTCAATGCCTTCCGACTGCCACTTGTGGTAAATTTCAGCTGCCCGTTCGATTTGATCGGTTTTCAGCAGGACTTTTTTCTTCTGCTCACCTTTGACCGGATTCTCGGTCCATTGACGCAAATCCATAAAAAGGATCTCTTTTTCACGGTTACGCAGTTTTCTGCCATGGTATGTGCCGCCCTTTTTGTTCATGTTCAGAATCCACATAGTTACACTGATATCTGTGGTGATGAACAACTCTCTCGGCAGTACAATGATCGCTTCCACACGATCCAGTTCAATAAGTTTCTGGCGGATAAGCGGAGCAGTTCCGTCATCATCACCCAATGCGCCATTGGCAAGCAGAAATCCGGCGACTCCGTGGGATGCTTTCAAGTGCGAAAGCATATGCAGAATCCACGCATAGTTGGCGTTGCTTTCCGGTGGGGTTTTGAAATCAGCCCACCGGGGATCGTTTTTCAAATTATCGTTATACCAGTCTTTCAGATTAAACGGCGGATTTGCCATAATATAGTCAAACGCAATACCTTTATGCAAATCATTGGTAAAGGTACTGTCCGCCTCTGCTCCCATATTATGGCTGAGTCCACGCAGTGCTAGGTTCATTTTTGCCAGACGATAGGTGGCAGGCTCTTTTTCCTGTCCGTAAATATTCACCCTACTGATATCGCCCTGTTTGGCTTTGATCAGGTCAGTACTCTGAATAAACATACCGCCCGAACCGCAGCAAGGATCGTACAATGTTCCGTCAAAAGGTTCAATCATCGTGGCTATCAACTGCACAACGTCGTGCGGGGTATAAAATTCACCTTCTTCTTTGGTAGCATTGACAGCGAACTCTTTCAGGAAATATTCATAAACATAACCGATCAAGTCCCGGTGTTCACCAAACTGTTTATGAGAGATTTTGTTGACTTCATCGACAACTTTTTTAATATCATTT
>JAZSHD010000248.1:0-4194 GCA_045533055.1 Victivallaceae bacterium
GCCTTGACCAGCTTGGAAAGTTCCAGAACAGTCATGTTCTCGACGTAATCGATAAAAGATTCCATGTTGACTTCAGCCATGATAATATTCCTCCATTAATGACTTTGTTGTCTTTTACTTCTCGAGTTTGTCTTTGTATGCATTGAGCACATTGAGAATCGAAGCAGCCTTGTTGTTGAGGATGCTGACCAGATTGCGCGCCGGCGCCTGGAGAACACCCAGCAACTGGGCCTGCAGAATGTCTTTGCTCGGCAGAGCTGCAATGTCGGCAATTTCTGCCGGAGTAAGTGCAGCACTTTCAAACAAACCACCCTTGGCCTGAACCAGTTCGTTACTCTTACCGAACTCAACGAGCACTTTCGCCACGGCTCCGGGATCACCCTGACCGTAAACCATTGCCACATCACCGGCAAAATCCATGCCTTTAAGAGCTTCAATATTGTTCAGCTCAACAGCTTTACGGATCAGCTTGTTTTTGTAAACATGGCAGTTGGCATTTACATTGACGAGTTGGTCGCGAAGTCCGGAAAAATCCTTAACCTTCAACCCCTGAAAGGAGATAAAGTAAACATAATCAGAATCATTCAGACCAGCTGCGATCTGATTGACCATATAAGTTTTTTCACTTCTCATGACTTACTCTCCTGACAGTTCTTTGGCCGCCAGCTTCAAGCCGGGGGTCATTGTTGCAGAAAGAGTGCAGCCAAGCATGTAGGCACCCTTGGTGCTGGAAGGACGGGCCTTGACCAGAGCATCAATGATAACACGCAAGTTGGCTTCGAGAGCTTCTGCGGTGAACGACATTTTACCGAAGGGCACATGCACACATCCGCCTTTGTCAGCACGGAATTCCACACGACCGGCTTTGGCTTCCTTGACCGCATTGGCTACATCTTCTGTAACAGTACCGGTCTTGGGGTTCGGCATCAAACCGCGGGGACCAAGCTGACGACCCAAAGGACGCACCAGCTTCATTGCATTCGGTGTGGCAATAAGAACATCAAATTCCTGCCAATCGTTCTTGATCTTTTCTACGAGGTCTTCGTAACCGACATAATCGGCACCGGCGGCAGTCGCCGCTTCAGCCTGAGGTCCATCACAAACCACTGCAACGCGAACGCTCTTACCGGTACCGCTGGGCAGTGCAACTGCACCACGGACGTTCTGATCGCTCTTGCGGGGGTCAATGCCCAGACGGAAAGCTGCTTCCACAGTCTGGTCAAATTTGACAGCCGGCATTGCCTTGAGAACATCCAATGCTTCCTTGATGGTGTAGCGGGCAGAGGCCTCAAGAGTGCTGACCTGAGATTTATACAACTTGCTTCTACGCATCAGCCACCTCGATTCCCATGCTGCGAGCCGTACCGGCGATAACCCGGATAGCGGCCTCTTCATCACGAGCGTTGATGTCATCCTTCTTGATCTTCACGATCTCTTTGATCTGTTCGATCGTGATCTTGCCGGCGGGTTCACGTCCCGGTGCCTTGGCGGCACTTGCAAGACCGGCTGCCTTCTTGATAAGGACAGCAGCCGGGGGCGACTTGCAGATAAACGTGAAGGAGCGATCCTGATAGACGGTGATCACCACGGGGACAACAAGTCCTTTTTCCATCTGCTGAGTAGCAGCGTTGAACTGCTTACAGAATTCCATGATGTTACAGCCCGCCTGACCCAATGCAGGCCCGATAGGGGGTGCCGGGTTGGCCGCTCCGGCCGGGATCTGCAAACGAATCAATCCCGTAACCTTCTTTGCCATAGTAACTCCTGTTTTCCACCCGGTGTGGTGCGAATCGGCAGGGATCCTCCCGCACCGGATTTTACAATGTTTGTTTACAAAAGTCCCGAAACTGTGAACTCAACCTTACGGTTTATTGTTCAGCAGCTTCGACCTGCCGAAACTCCAATTCGATCGGGGTCATACGATCGAAAACCATTGCTTCGATCGTCAAACGCAGTCTTTCATCATCAACTGCGGTAACTGTACCCTCTGAACCCTGAAATACGCCTTCAATCACCACTACACGGTCACCAACTGACCATATAGTAGCAGGCACTGCTACTGCATCGACTTCCGGACCCATGGGGGGAGGAAAGCTCAACAGTTCACTATCGGACAACGGCAACGGATTGCCGCTGCCCATAAAAGATATCACACCTTGAATATTCTTAATAAAATACCAGGCTTTTTCATCGATCACACCGTCTTCACGGTAAAGATCCATCCGGACAAATACATACCCGGGATACATCTTGCGGTCAACCGTTTTACGATTGCCGTCTTTGATTTCCAACACTTTGCCAGTAGGGATGCAAACATCATATACAGGTACAGCATCCGTAAGCTCCAACTGACGCTTGATAGTGTCACGCACCTTGTTTTCCTGATTGGTAAGCACTTGCAGTGTATACCACTTACCCTGCATAACTTCGGTATCTTCCATAATATAATGCTCCCAATTTAAAAGGTGGTGATCAGCCGGATAAATCCCTGGCTGACATAATCAATCGCTGCGACAAAAACCGCCAGAACCGCGATCATGAACAACACCAGGAGCGTAGATTCAAATACACTCGCACGATCCGGCCAAGTACATTTGCCCAGTTCAGCAATCGTTCCGCCTACAAATTGGCGGATTTTGCTCATTACACCAGTTTTCATAAACCCTGCTTGATATCAGTTCCGGCGTACAACGCCTGTTGTTAAACAAAAAAATGGCAGGAGCGGCGAGGCTCGAACTCACGACCTGCGGATTTGGAGACCGCTGCCCTACCAACTGAGCTACCCTCCTGCACCAAAAAAATCACTTACTTCGTTTCGCGATGAAGAGTGTGTTTACCATCAAACTTGCAAAACTTCATCTTTTCCAAACGAGCCGGAGTGTTACGCTTTTCTTTAGTCGTAGTATAGTTACGACGCTTGCACTCCGTGCATTCCATAATTACCAGTTCACGCATTTTTATACAACCTTGTGTTAGGTTTTTCACAAAACTGCCGCCTCACCCTTCCGGGAGAACCGGCATGTTTTATGAAATAACCCGGATCTGCAGACGCAGACCCGGGATTTCTGTCGTCAAAAGTTATTATTCAACAACATCAGCCACACGGCCGCTGGCAACGGTGTGACCACCTTCGCGGATAGCGAAGCGGAGACCCTTTTCCATAGCGATCGGGGCAATCAGTTCAACACTGATGGAGACGTTATCGCCAGGCATGACCATTTCGGTACCTTCGGGCAGAGTGATCGAACCGGTCACGTCAGTGGTACGGAAATAGAACTGGGGACGATAGTTGTTGAAGAACGGAGTGTGACGGCCGCCTTCTTCCTTGGTCAACACATAGATCTCACCGGTAAACTTGGTGTGAGGAGTGATGGTGCCGGGCTTAGCCAGAACCTGACCGCGTTTGACATCTTCTTTCTTGGTACCACGGAGCAAGCAGCCGACATTATCGCCAGCTTCGCCCTGGTCCAGAAGCTTACGGAACATTTCAACACCGGTAACGGTGGTCTTGGTGGTGTCATGGATACCGACGATTTCAACTTCGTCGTTGACTTTGATAACACCGCGTTCGATACGGCCGGTAACCACAGTACCACGACCTTCAATGCTGAACACGTCTTCGATCGGCATCAGGAAGTCCTGATCGACGGAACGGGCAGGCTGCGGGATGTAGGAGTCCACAGCTTCCATCAGCTTAAGGATCGGTTCGGCAGCGGGGCTGTCAGGATCGCCTTCGGCTTCAACAGCCTTCAGAGCAGAACCCTGGATGATCGGAATATCATCGCCGGGGAAATCATAGCTGCTCAACAGTTCGCGAACTTCCATTTCAACGAGTTCGAGCAGTTCGGGGTCATCCAACTGGTCGCACTTGTTCAGGAACACAACCAGAGCGGGCACACCGACCTGACGGGCCAGCAGCACGTGTTCACGAGTCTGAGCCATGGGGCCGTCGGTAGCAGCGATAACAAGGATACCACCGTCCATCTGAGCAGCACCGGTGATCATGTTTTTCACATAGTCAGCGTGTCCGGGGCAGTCAACATGTGCATAGTGACGGTTGGCAGTTTCGTATTCAACGTGACGGGTGTTGATTGTGATACCTCTTGCTCTTTCTTCGGGAGCGTTGTCGATTTGGGAGTAGTCCATGAAGTCGACGGTGGAGTCATTGAGAGCGAGGGTTTTGGTGATAGCAGC
>JAZSHD010000124.1:0-20791 GCA_045533055.1 Victivallaceae bacterium
AACAGTTTTGCAACAGCCCCAATAAAAGGCTCCCCAATCAACCTTTGTTTTACTTGACTTTTACGCCGTTGGCGGCGAGGTATTTTTTGAGTTCGCCGATGTCGATCAAGTGGAAGTGGAACACCGATGCTGCCAGAAGTACGGTGGCACCGGCTTTGGCTGCGGCGAGGAAGTCTTCCATTTTGCCCGCCCCGCCGGAGGCTACTACCACACATTCCGGACAGGCTTCGTGGATGGCTTTAATGACGGGCAGATCGTAACCGGTTCTGGCGCCGTCGCCGGCTTTGCTGGTGGGCAGAATGGTTTTTACGCCGAAATCCCGGACTTTTTTCGCCCAATCCACGGCATCAAACCCGGTGGCAGTTCTGCCCCCATCAATATAAACTTCGTAGCCGGAGGGCAACGCAGGATTCACATCCACATCGATCGCCACGGTAACTTTGTCGCAGCCGAACTCTTTGATCATTTCGGCAATGACTTCCGGCTTGCGGAACGCTGCGGAGCTGGTGGAAACCTTGTTGGCACCGGCTTTGAGTACCGCTTCGGCACTTGCCACATCCCGGATGCCGCCGCCTACGGTGAAGGGTACGGTACAGGCGGGTGCCACACGCTTTACTACTTCAATAAGCGTATCACGCTTTTCCACGGTGGCGGTAATATCGAGCATGGCGAGTTCATCGGCACCGGCGGCGCAATAGGCTTGTGCGCAAGCCACCGGATCACCGGCATCGGCAATATCCACAAAGTGTACGCCTTTGACCACTCTGCCATTTTGCATATCCAAACATGGCATGATGGATACAGCAGTAATTTCGCTCATAGAACAGGTTCCTTTCATCATAAATATTATTTTAAACTGCATTTAAAATAATTTAAAATTCTATTATTACAAACTGAAAAAATAATTTTTTACCAAGTTTTTTCCGGTTTTTTCTGCTGAAATGCTTGCAAATGTAATCCTGCAAGATATAGTAAATGCAGTACGCAATCATTCTGATTGTTTAAAAACAAGGATTTCTATCATGAGAGTATTCATTTTAACTGACCTGGAAGGGCCTGCCGGTATCAATGGCAGAGCTGATTCCCCGGTGGGCAACACCACCCTTAACAAACCCACTGCCGAGCAGGCATTGGTAAACGAACTTAATGCGGTTTGCGATGGATTGATCGCTGCCGGAGCCGAAGAGATCGTCATTTTAGATGGACACGGCGGCAGCAACAGTATTGATATAATGAAACTGCACCCCAAAGCCTCCCTTATGCAGGTCGGCAACTATATGCCGGTTGTTTATCTGGATGGCACTTACGATGCCTTTATCCAGATCGGTGCTCACTCCATGGAGCATACAGACGGCTACATGTGCCACACTTTCAACAGTCACGGTGTGCAGGAAATGCGGCTCAACGGCGAACTTATCGGCGAAATCGGTATTTCCAGTTATATGGCTGCGTTTTTCGGCGTGCCGACCATTATGGTTTCCGGCGACGATACCGCCTGCTACGAAGCCCGGGCTTTGCTGGGCGATGATCTGGAAGTGGTGCCCACCAAGAGTTCCATCAACCGTTACGCTGTGGTGAACTATCCCAAAGAGGAACTCTACGCCAATTTGCGGACTGCCGCCGAACGGGCGTTGCGTAATCTGAAAAAGTATAAACCTCTTGAAATTCCTGAATATTGCGAACTTACCACCCGTTTCATGTGCCCCAATCAGGCCAATGCCGGGGAAAAGATCGGTTTGGAACGGCTTGACGAATTCACCATCAAAGCCGCCAGCGACAACTTTACCGACCTCTGGGCACAGCGGCTGGGCTGGGCACCGGGAGTGCACCAGAAAAAGTATAACATCACACCCGACTGGAAACACCCCCATTCATTAGCCCGGGAGGCTTTCAAAGAATAACAACTTTGCCAGTAAAAAAGCCATGCACCGCAATTTGCAATGCATGGCTTTTTTTATATCAAATTTTTATTGATCTTGCTTTTTCTTTTCCTGATATTTGTCGATCAAACGGAAAATCCCGGCAAGGAATGTACCTGATATACTGTGCCAGACGCAGCTTACAGCCGAAGCCAGTGCCGCTTCCGGAGTGTTGGGAAAGTGCACCGTTGCCAGATTGGTGGCAAGTCCGGCGTTCTGCATACCCACTTCGATCGAAATCGTCCGCTTTTGTGCTTTGCTCATTTTAGCCAGCACTCCCACGCTGTACCCGGTCAGATAGCCGATGGCGTTGTGCAGGAAGATCGCCGCAAAAATCAGCAGCCCCGAGCTGAAAAAGTGTTTGCCGTTAAAGGTGATAACACCGCCCACGATGCAGGCAAAAGCGATCACCGACACCCCCGGCATGGTTTTGCAGAACTCCTGATAAGCAGATTTTTTGCCCCACAAATAGTTGCCGATAAAACCCACCGCCACCGGCAGAATGGTTACAATAAGAATGCTTTTGAACATACCCACAGCGTTGATTTCGATTTTATCGCCCGCTAAATAAAGCATCAAAAGCGGAGTCAAGACCGGTGCCAGCAGGGTCGATGCCGTGGTCATACCCACCGAAAAAGCCACATCGCCCCGGCTCAAAAAGGTAATGATGTTGCTGGAAACTCCCCCGGGGCAGCAGCCCACCAGCAGCAGTCCCGCCGCGATCCCCGGCGGCAAGTTCATTACTTTGACCAGCACAAAGGCGATCAGCGGCATAAGGGTATATTGAGCAACCGCCCCGATAAAAATATCCAAAGGCCGTTTGGCAAGGATCTTGAAATCTTCAGTGGTAAGCGTCATACCCATAGTCAGCATGATGATCCCCAACACCAGTGTCTGGATATCGCCTTTGACCCAGCGGAAAAGCTCCGGATAAACAAAGGTTATCGCCGCCACGCCCACGATCACCGGCGAGGTGTACGCTGCCAGAAAACGGCTGATACCTTGAAAAAACTTCATAACAGTCATTGTTCGCTCAACTTCTTTTTGGCTTCAGCAAGGGCGCAAGCCAGCTGGTCAGGGCAGGATGTATTGCGGAAGCCGCAAGTTACGCCCGAAAGGCGTTTGATCACTTCGTCGATTTCCATGCCTGCAACCAACTGTTCGATCCCCCGGTGATTGCCTTCGCAGCCGCCGAAAAACTTGACGGCAGCAATTTTTTCACCGGTGATCTCGACTTCAATGGCTTGAGCACAAACTTTATTGCCGGTATTGTAAAGGTACTTCATAACTCTTACTTTTCTGCCATGGCAATATTTTCGGCGGAAAATTCTTCCATTGCCAGCGTTACAGCGTTTTTCTGACCGGAAGCGTTAGTGTCAAAGTAGTCGTAACGGGTGGACTGACCGCCAAACCAGGCAAAGTTGCAGTTGTTGGCCAGAAGATACCAGGGATCGCTGACTTTGCCCGCCACCTTGAGAATGGCTTTGGGTACATACAATGTACCGTTGACAAAGATCTCCACATAGTTGATGCCCACGCCGCCCAGACCGGAACCGGTGATACGGACTTCTTCGATTTTTTCGGTGATATCTTTTTCCAGAGCCACAAAGCGGCAGAAAATAGCGTTGCCGGCAGGCTTGTAAACACCGCTGGCAAGTTTGACCCACTGACCGTTGGATTTGTATTCAACGGCAATATTTTCAATGCCGTAAAATTCGGGCAGGGTGCCGGTGATCTTGACCCATGCGTTGGAAGCAAGGCGGTTGCCCAATTTATCAATGCTTTCCAGCACACCGGCTTTGCGTTCGGCAAAAACATTAGGTTTGATGGTGCTGCGGTAGCAGTTCCAGCGGTCGATCATGTGGTCAAAGTAATCGGCATAGCCCTTGCGGAAATCAGCAAACTTTTGGCGGCGTTCAGCGGAACAGCCGTTGTCAAAAATATCCTGGGCAATGAATTTTGCCTGCAATGAAAGTTCCTTTTCCCACAAAGCATCCAGCAGGTCATCCAGACAGATCTTGCCCAGATCGGTGGTGACTTTATCTTTGCAAGATGCCAATATAGTTTTGCTGCCGGAACATACATTCATGCCCGCTATGTTCATGCCGTAATAGTCACGGGTGCAGATGGCACCTTCTTTTACGCCGTCAAAGTGCCGCAAAAGTCCGTTGTTGAGAGCGATTTTCAAAGCCGCCCGGAACACGGCATCGTCGGTGCCGAAAAGTTTTACGGTCATGGCATCAAAGGCTTCGTCGGGAGTCATGCCGTTCATCTGTAAACCACCGGCAACAAATACCGGCAATGTGCGGTAAAGGAAAGTATCGCTCTTTTCCCAACAGGTGAGCAAGCCGCCCAGCACGCCGGGTTTGTCGCTGGCATATTCAAAGTAACTCTGCGAGTTCCACAAAGTGCGGTCAGCCGGAGCGGCAATGGTTTCAAAGCCGTTGGCGGCATTGACTGCCAGACGGTCTTCGCAATCCACATCCAGCAAGTGCCCCTGATAGTTCCGCACATCGTGCTGATACTGCCAATCCACCATAACCACATCACGGGGAACATCTTTGAACACATCGGGGTAGAACTCGAACATATCGCTCCACATCATGATGCGTTTGCCGCATTCAGCCATGATCTCACGAATTTTGCAGATGTGTTTGATGAACATTTTCTGTTCAGACATCAAATCGGGCATGGCGGCTTTGCAGCGGGGGCAGATATTGAAGTTCCAGAACTCATCCAGCCCCACATGGAACCACTTGGAGGGGAACAGTTCAGCGACTTCCTTGAGATAAGTACCGATAAATTTGTAAAACTCGGGATTGGTCACACAAAATGCGTTTTTGCGGGCTCCGCCGAAACGGTCGCGCATTCCATCCTGGATCTCCGAAAGATGTTCCAGCTCCTTGTGCCGCAAAAAGCGTTCGGCATGGCCCAGCGTGGCAACGCAGGGAACCACTTCCACGCCCCGTTCGGCAGCGTAGGCAACGATGTGCTTGATCTCGTCAACGGTGTAAACTTCGTTGTCAGCGGGCAGCTGATAGCTGGCAGTTTTGATGCGGTCTTCCAGATAAAGCAGCAAGCCGTTGTAGCCGGAGTCGGCAAGAAGGGTAACGAATTTTTCAATAAACTCAACAGTTTCCATCTGCCGTGCCACATCCAACTGTGCCCAACGGATATCCATTTTAGCCATAATACGATCCTTTTGTTATGATTAAAGTTTGTATGCAATCACTCTAATATACTGCCAAAAACGCTTTTTTCCATATATAAGGCAGAGTTTTTTGCTTTTTTAGCTGTTTATTATCTTGCAGTTATACTCCGGAAGGTTATATTAACATTACAAATTACAAAAAAACAGGATATACTTTTATGAATATTGCAGAAAACATACTTTCGACCATCGGCAATACCCCGTTGGTAAAAATAAACAAGCTCAACAATTCCACGGCAAACATTTTTGCCAAGGTGGAGTTTTTCAATCCCGGCGGCAGTGCCAAGGATCGGGTGGGGATCGCCATGATCGACGCTGCGGAAAAGGCCGGTTTGATCGCACCCGGAGCGTTGATCGTGGAACCCACCAGCGGCAATACGGGTGTAGGGCTGGCGATCGCTGCTGCGGTAAAGGGTTACAAACTTATTCTGACCATGCCCGACACTATGAGCGTGGAGCGGCGTAAACTTTTGGCCGCTTATGGTGCAGAACTGGTGCTGACTCCCGGTGCTGAAGGTATGCAAGGGGCAGTTGCCGCCGCCAAAAAACTTTTGGCAGAAAATCCGGGAGCTTTCATGCCCCAGCAGTTTGTCAATCCTGCCAATGCTCAAGCTCACGAAAACTCCACCGGCCCGGAAATCTGGCAGGCGTTGGATGGCAAAGTCGATGTGCTGGTAGCCGGGGTGGGAACCGGCGGAACCCTGACCGGCACCGGCAGATACTTGAAAAAACTTGCTCCGGCAGTAGAAATAGTTGCTGTGGAACCGGCATCAAGCCCGCTGCTTTCGGAGGGCAGGGCAGGAGCCCATCAGCTGCAAGGTATAGGAGCAAACTTCATACCCGAAGTGCTGGATAGAACCATCATTGATAAAATCATACCGGTAACCAACGAAGATGCCAAAAATACCGCCCGTGCCGCCGCAGCACAAGAAGGTATGCTTATAGGCATTTCCGGCGGAGCCGCTTTATTCGCCGCCATAGAGCTGGCCAAAGACCCGAAATATGCCAATAAAAATATTGTGGCAGTTCTGCCCGACACCGGAGAACGCTATCTATCAGGCTATTTGTTTGAAGATTGATCTGCGGAAGTTTTTTGCAAAATTATTGGAATTATGAATTTTATAATGATATATTAGTGGAGTGTCAGACAATCTGACATTTAATTTATTTTAAGAAAAGGAAGCATAGACATAAATAGAGTTATTACATTGAACTAAAAACAGATATATATTCGTATCTTTTTTGCTGAACAACACGAAAACGCCAAATTTCTGAAACAGCACTATACAAAAAGGATGCGTCCGATATTTCGGGCGTATCTTCATCGTTTGTGCTGTGGGCATTGGCGTGCCTCGTGTTGGAACTTTGATGTACGCCCTCTTTTTTTGCCTTGTGCTTCCAGAAAAGGAGACATGAAAAATGAGTTTTTTTACTGAACCGCTATCCGTCGGCAACATTTGTGATTCCATAAAAAGTTGGTTTTTACCCAAGTTCTTAAAGACAATTTGCCCTCATTGTCAAAAAATTTATCGTTTACCATTTAAATATGATGATAAATATATAGAATGCCCAAATTGCAAAGAAAGTTTTTGGGTAGACCGTTATCTTATTCCGGTTCGTTTCAGCGGAAAACCTACAACGGATTATGAAGAAAAAATATCTGAAATATTGGAAAATTTAGAGCTGAATAAAAGACAAGTAAAGATCGAGAATTTTGAAGGAAGCCTTTATTTATCTGTAAAAAACGGTAAATATTTGATATCCTTCAATGATTTGTTGTATTCTGCTGAAAAAGATATACCGCGTTGGAAGATTAAAAAAATACTCATATATTTTTGTACCGAGGAAAGAGATTGGAAAAGCATGACATCGTGGTCTACAGATGAAAATTTATGGAAAGAATGGGACAAAATAGACAGAAAAAGGCAATTTAAGAAATTGGGGAAATATTGCCCAAAAGGTGATATTTTTGAACGGATAAGTGTTATTTTTAAAGGGATAGGTGATATTGCTGATCTGATAACAATAGCTCTTAAAATGATAGTTCTTATTGCATTGGTTGCTTTAGGTGTTGCTTCTTGTGTTATATCGTGTAGCGACTCTTCAAATTCAGGTTCAAGTGCAGATGCTATGGAAAGAAAACTAGAGGCTGAAACTGGAATAAACTGGACTGTATATGATGAAGGAAATGGAAAATATAGGGCGTATCCAAGATGATAATTATCGTATCAAAAATCCAAAATAGTAAAGGCTAATACATTATGAGTATCTTACATAACAAATCATCGCCGTAGTGTGGCTTTGGCGGATATACCATTATTGGTATATAATATTGACTTGAAATCAACAAATAAGAGATTGTATCTATGGTTTGGGTCTTTTTAATCCTGTGTTTTGTTTGTCCTATCTTATGTCCGTTGTGGATTTTTCTTGCAATCGTAATGATGGTTGCAGGTAAAGATGACAAAAAGTAATGTTTAACATTTAACCTTAATCGGGGCAAATTGCCCCGATGATGCTTAATTTGCTATATTCAATCAACTTTCAGCTGATTTGAAAGACGCATTTCCGGAAATGAAGAGATTTTTGCCGCGAAATCTTAAATATATGCGTGCTTTTGAAAAGACTTGGAGAAAAAATGAAATTGTCCAAGAGGTGCTTGGATATTGGTTGGCATTACGCTATTTCCGCAAAAGCCCAGGAGAAAGTGCTTGCAGCTTTAAGCGCTGAAGAATATCAAAAGATTATTGTATTTTTTATAAGAAGCCGCCAAAAGATATTTAGATGGATTTATTGAACAATTGATTAAAGAGGAAACGGGGCTTGATTCGAATGTTAGCATGAATTTCAATGAAAAAACGGGAAAATATTCTTTGGATGTAAAATTTGACGAGTCAAATTAGTTGAGTCAATAGTTTTTTTGCGAATATCACGGAAATAATAAATGGTAAAGCAAATAAGTCTGTTCAGTTAATGTTTTTTAAGCATTTGAAAAAAACAAGTTTTATGCTATATTACGATAAGTCGCAAATGGAGTTGTTCGTATTTTATGAGTGCAAAAAAACAATCAACCTGTTATATAGTAGCCGGACCTAATGGGGCTGGCAAGACTACCTTTGCACTGCAATATCTCCCAAAGATCGTATCGTGCAATAATTTTATCAATGCCGATGAAATTGCTAAAGGGGTATCGCCATTAAACTTTGAAGCAGGTTTATTGCAAGCCAGTAAGATTTTTTTGCAATCACTTAAGCAAAAACTTGCCAGTAAAGAAACTTTTGCCTTTGAAACAACTTTATCCGGGCGTTCTTATTTAACACAAATACCTCAATGGCAGGATGAGGGGTGGAATGTTGTTTTGATATATCTTTATATTCCCAGTGCAGAATTTTCTGCATCCCGGGTGTTGCAGAGATTTGAGCAAGGAGGACATAATGTCCCTGCGGATGCCATTGTTCGCCGTTATCCAAGAAGTATTAAAAATTTGTTTTTATATTCTGAAGTATGCGATAAGACTTTGTGTTTTAACAATAAACTTGGTGATGTAAAACCAGTTTTTGAGAAAGACAAAAATCAGTCAATAGAGGTCTTTGATAGTATTACTTACTCGAAAATCATGGAGATCGTCAATCATGAGTGAAGATATGCAGAAAATCATTGCCTGTATGCAGGAAGCTGTTGATGCCGAAATGGAACGCAAGGCCAAGCTCGGTTACAAAGCCGTTATTGCAGATAAAAATGACAGACCAAAACTGGTATCAGCCAAATACCTTGTCAGCAAACGCCGGGCTCAAAAAAAAGCTGAAATGGCTGCAAAAAACCGCTGATGCCGCCGCAGCACAAGAAGGTATGCTTACAGGCATTTCCGGCGGAGCCGCCTTATTCGCCGCCATAGAGCTGGCCAAAGACCCGAAATCTGCCAACAAAAACATAGTAGTAGTTCTGCCCGACACCGGAGAACGCTACCTCTCCGGCTATTTGTTTGAAGATTGATCTGCGGAAGTTTTTTGCAAAATTATTGGAATTATGAATCTGCTTACCTGAATCAATTTTATGCTATTGCGAAAGAGATGACAAGACATGGTTGTGATACAGCCTGGCTCCTTTTTTATCTGTCAATAACGATTTTTCGTTTGAAAAAATGTTATTTATTGCAATTTTTCGTTTGAAAAAATGTTACATACATGCTATATTTAGATGCAAAAAGGAGAATTAAAGATATGAAACGAACAGCAATCGCTCAACTTTCTGCGTGGAAAAATTCGCAAAACCGCAAGCCTTTGGTCATACGGGGAGCCCGTCAGGTGGGAAAAACCTGGCTGATGAAAGAATTCGGCAGAACGGAATTTAAAAATTTCGTATATATCAACTTTGACAGCAATCCGGATATGGCAAATCTTTTTGAAGGAAGTTTGGATATACCGCGATTGATTTCCGGCTTGCAGATTTACTGTGGGCAGAAGATCACGACTGATACGCTCTTGATTTTTGATGAGATTCAGGAAGTGCCGCGAGCTTTGAGCAGTTTGAAGTATTTCTGCGAGGATGCTCCCGAATATGCAGTCATTGCTGCCGGAAGTCTGCTTGGTGTTGCCATGCACAAAGGAACCAGTTTTCCGGTCGGCAAAGTAAACTTTATGGATCTCTACCCATTAAGTTTTACTGAATTTTTAAATGCAACCGGCAATGAAAATCTGGTGGATTTGTTGAAAAGCGGTGATTGGCAGCTGATTACCACATTCAAAAATAAATATATTGAACTTCTGCGGTACTACTACTTTATCGGTGGTATGCCGGAAGCTGTTCAGACTTTTATTGATAAAAATGATCTCAACGCTGTTCGCAAGGTTCAGCAGAATATTTTAACTGCCTACGAGCAGGATTTTTCCAAGCACGCTCCGGTGGAAACAGTGCCCCGCATCCGTATGGTCTGGCAGTCTATACCATCGCAGCTGGCAAAAGAGAACCGCCGTTTTGTTTACGGAGCTTTGCGTAAAGGAGCAAGAGCCAAAGACTTTGAATTGGCGATCCAATGGCTGAAAGATTGCGGATTGATCCAACAGGTCATCCGGCTTTCCAAACCATCATTACCGCTACCGGCGTATGCGGATGAAGGATTCAAAATGTTTCTTTCTGATGTGGGTTTGCTGGGAGCAATGAGCGGACTTGATGCTACTACGCTGCTGCATGGGAACACTTTCTTTAATGAATTCAAAGGAGCTTTGACAGAACAGTATGTTGCCCAAGAGCTGCGTTGCTGTTTAGGTTTGGCTCCCTGTTATTGGAGTGCTGAACGGGCTACCGCGGAAGTGGATTTTGTATTCCAGCACAAATCTGGCATCTATCCGCTGGAGGTAAAGGCAGAAGAAAATTTGAAAGCTAAAAGTCTGAAGGTGTATTCGGAGAAATACACTCCTGCAATTTCTATACGCAGCTCAATGTCTGATTACCGCCACGATGATTGGCTGTTAAACTTGCCGTTGTATGGAATCAGTCAAATTCTGCAAGAATTGGACAGCATACTTTGAGTAGTTGGGGCTATGGAGCAATTTCGCTCTTTACCTTTTTGGGAGAATTTTACCCATACAAAATAAAAAAATGCGAAATAGGGAAAATCATCTATTTTATTCTGGTGTTTCGTACAAATGAAATCCTTTCGTTTATATAGAGCGGTGTGTCCTGTGTGCGGCAGTAAAAATTGCGGATTTTCTCACAGCATCGAAAACTGAATCGTTTTCCTGATTTTCGGTACAATGCAGTACCAGTGCAGAGATTGTAAACACGAGTGGTCAAAATGAATATTTTTGAAACAAGTTATACAGAATATCTGAGGGCAAAAAAATCCGGCTTGCGGCGTGAAGCTATGACGGCTCTCAATACCTTTCTTGCGGCTTGCGGAAATGTTGATACTGCCTCAAAACGGCAGATCGTAAAAGATTTTTTCACCCGGCAGAGTGCGAAAGATATAGAAAATGCCTGTTCTTTTCCGCTGAGCAGCCAGTTGCTTTTTCCGGTATTAGCTGAATGGTGTGCAGAAAATCCCGGCGATAGTTGGATATGGCGCAGTTGGGCTTACCTTGCCCGTTTTCGGGGATATCTGCCTGCCGCCCAGTGTGACACATTTGCCATTGCAGAAAATGCGTCACTTGATGATTTGCCTTGCCGCAAAGCGTTATGCAGAGCCTTGGAACTTGATTCGGCAGATCATCTCGCCAGGAAAATATTGAAAAAGATGGAGTCTGGCGAATGAGTGTAGATTGGTCAAAATATCCCCCATTGCCGGAACCACCAAAACTTCCAGAGTGGCGTGATACGCCCGAACATGAGGCTTATTGGGAAGAAGTCGAAGATATACGAACCCCTTTGCAGACAAACTGGGGCTGTGGGGGGATGTTTGCTCTTTGGATATTATCTGCTGCAATATTCAACCATTGGCTGTGGGGAAATAACTGGGATGATATATTTACGCGTATCATAACAGGAGGCACAGTCGGATTTTTTGCAGCCCTTGTGCCATATGTAATATGCCATAAAATTTTTTATTGGGTCACCAAGCGTAAAATTTCCAAACGATACGGCTTTTCCATACGAAAACTTAACCGTCCGGATATTTCCGATGAAATCGGCAAAGTGCTTTCTGCCCGTCCGGACTTTAACGAAACAGAGTTCTGTAAATATTGGCAAAATGCTGAACAGGCAATAAATGCTTTCAGCGTACTTTTATCAACCAGAAACTACTGGTGTTTGCACAAAAAAATGCTTTACCCGAATGATCCGCTGTTACTGCTTTTTTACGGACGGCGATGGAGAATATTTTGCCAGTGGCGTTGGGGGGTAGGCAAAGAAAAGATGATTGAGCCTGATATTGAATTTTATTTGGATTGCGTTTGGTGCTATTTGGATGTATTTGACCGGGATAGATTCTATGAAGAGTCAAAAATATTGTACTCAAGAGGTACAACGCTTGCTGAATTTTTGGAAATTTGCGAAGAAATGAAAAAAAAGGAGGCAATGTACCAATGAGCAACTGGAAAGAAAAAATATCTCTGCGGAACTTGTCTTCTGCCAATATTGCCGCGCTTTGCTGGTGCGGAACGATATTAGCCGGAAATCTTCCTGTTGCAATGAAAACGGGGAATTACATAGATTTACCTTTTCATTGTGCTTTTCTTGCCGTTTTGTTTCTGATCCAATTGGTAACTGCAATTATTCTTGGGGAATGTTATAATAAAACTCGATCTGCGATCCACCGTCGGATTTTGATTGCATTGGGAGTTTTGCACGGAATTCTGATGCTTGGAGATATGTTGCTGCTGCTCTCTTTGAATAATATATCACTTTGGAGTTGCTTTATATTATCGATCGTGCTTTTTTTGGTCACGGGAATTTATTTGATGATTCAGCGGCAAAGGTGGCAAGGTATCGTTGTTGCGTTATTCAGCTTGATCGCATGGATTCAGCCGGTCTTCTTTTTCGTAGTTCAGCAGTGAGGAATAAGAATATTTTTTAAGATATTTGTCATTTGAAAAGAAAATAAAATCGTGATATATTGCTCTTGAAGGTATAAGGTTGTACGGAGGACTATATGACAAACTTGACAAAGCCAAGCGGGAATGAAATAAACTACATAAAATCTGAAAATCTTTTGCAGGACGCAAAAATCATTATTGATACGGCTCAAGATTATGCTTACAAAGCAGTGAATTTTGCTTTGGTCAAACGAAATTGGCTGCTTGGTAAACGAATCGCCGAAGAGGAACTTCCGGGCGATGAACGTGCTGAATATGGCTCGAAGATTATTTGTAAACTTTCTGACGAACTGACAATGCTTTATGGCAAAGGCTTTGATCGCAGTACTTTATATAAATTTGTACGTTTCTATAAATTCTTCCCGCAGATTTTGGACTCGGCAAGTCCAAAATTGGAACGGTTGTCCTGGACGCACTTTCGTGTCCTGTTGCAAGTCAATGATGAGACCGCAAGAGAGTGGTATGCCACTGAAGCCGCAACCGAGGCATGGTCAGTAAAAACACCTGCAAGCGGACTTTTACGAACGATCTTCTATGTGTTTTTTCAGTTCTTGAATAAACTCTTCAGCTCCGGTTTCATTTTTGCCGACTTCCAGCACTACATCATAGGCTGAATACTCATCTGGCGGCGAAAAACGGTCTTGGATCAGATAAAAATTGGCGGCAGGCAGGCGTTTTTTCCAGCAGAATATCCCCAATACTCCGGGGAGTATAGCGCAAATGAACATGGCACTGATAACGATCCAATCTTTGGAGTCGATAGCTGCAAAAATTATTACCCCCGCCGGGGGCAGCCAAAAGAGCAAGGCAAGAGCGGTACAGAAAAAGTTTCTGATTTTATGCTGTTCTTTTACATGGAGTATTTCTGAAGACAGCTTGGAATACGCAACCTTTTGGGCAATAGTTTTTTCCGGATTACGCCAGCAAGTTACCAGATATCCGGTTTTTCAAGATTTACATATATATATAGTCAGGAAACAACTCTCTGCATAAAGTAGTTTTGCCAGACTGTCTGGGCCCGGTAACTGCTACAACCGGGTATTGGGTAACTGCCTCTAAAACAAGTTTGCCAATATGTCTTTGTATCATAAAACAGTCTCCTTTTTTTGTAAATATAATATTAAAAGTTATAATTGCAAAGAAAATCTCCAAAATAAACAGCAAAAACCTTGCAAATCTAACATTCAATATTAGATTTGCAAGGTTTTTCGGGCAACGGAAACTGCTTTAAGTAGTATTGGAATACCCAAAAATCAAGCTATCAGTCGAAAACTGCTCGAAAAATCGACTTACTGCGGCAAACTCTTTTCCCGCTTGTATTGCCGAAAATGCGGTGAGCAGTTTTAAGGTCAGTCGTTTTATTGGCATCAATTATTCCTTTTGAAAAATTTTACGGACTATTACAGACACAAACGGACACTAACGGAGTCCGTATCTGTCCGTACAAGTCCGTAAGAGTCTGTAATAGCATGCTCTTATCTTTACAATACACGCCCTGTAATGGCAATATTTCAAAAGTTTGCTTTTTCATTGTTCGCTCCAATCTTTAGGTGGGGTTTTATCCCGGTAGCGTATCAGAGGAAAGTCATCACCGCTTCGGAGAGCCACATCTAACGCACGCGGCAAATCAAAAGTGGGGAACGCCATTTTGAAATGGTAAAAAGGATTTCCGTCATTATCTTTTTTCTTTTTAAGCGATATTCTGTTGATTTCAGTATTGTGCATCAGGTTTTCATCAGTAAACTGTGCTCCCGAAAGAGTAAGCAGCCAGTCCCACGGATTGGCAACCGGATACAGTATAAGTTCGCCGTCAACCTCTCCGCCGGGCATTCTATCGTTCCCGGGAGTCCACTCCCAAGTGGTACGATCTTTTATCGGAATAACCAAACGCTTTCTTGAATAGCGAATTTCTGCCGGATCAAAATAAGCATCGTGCAGCAAAGAAGAAAGAAACTGGACGTCGCTTGCTTTTTCCAAAGTTATATCCACTTTCTTATATTCAGTTGTCGAAAAATCTTTCCAACGCATTTTACACCTCTATTACACCGAGATATTCTTTTCTTTTGCCCAGGCGGTCACTTGTTCTTTCAAGGCACAACAGGGATCTTGCCAATTCCCGTTGCTGATAGCAACTTTAACGGATGTCAATTCTGCAGAAATTTCATCGGCAGAGTGGTTAATATCCGGAATCCAAACTTTGAAAACATCTGTGTCGCACCGTGCTGCATTTACACCGAAAAAGATTGCCCTTCCCGGCCATTCGTTCATATAGCAGATGCTTACAGATAACACATTGCGGTCAATAAAAACGAAATAGCCGGTAAAGAAACTTTCCTCTCCGCCTTTCAGGTCAAGCAGTTCATCGGCATAACTTTCATACAGATATTTTTCAATTTTCCGGGCGGTTTCTTCTCCGGAAAGCGTTTCCGATTCTTCGGGATTGTCGATACCTTTTACTGAATTTTCAGGTGGCAAACCTTTGAGCAAAGTATTTATTTTCTCAATGGCGGATTGCTCCGGATAGAGAAAGTAATATATTGGCGCATCTCCATAAAAATCACTTTCTTCAGAATCTGCTTTTTTGCCGCAAGTTTTCCAGACAAGGAACATTGAAACTCCCCAGCCCAACACCAGAAAACCGTACACCCAATTTTTTAAGCAGCTCACCGGTCCAAACATTTCACCGTAGGTGGGCGGATTTCCGGGCTTCAGCGTATATGCCGGTTCAACCACGCCGAACTTGAAAAACAGCAGCAATCCGGCAAACACGGCAGAAATCAGAAGAATCTTCAGCAGTTTTTGCATTGTTTATTTTTCCGTTTTTACATTATTCAAAAATATCATCATTCAGCAGAAAATCATACAATCCGATATGCAATACGCCGTTTTCATCATTCCACGGCTTCATTGGAGTTTTTGAAATAATGATCTTCCGGAAAAAGTCATTTACCGCCAGAAGCGGACGGGTTTCCTGTGCTGCCTTTTCCCGGTCGCTCATTGTCAATGCGGATTGAATATAATATTTTTTTATTCCTTTGGTTGCGATAAAATCAATTTCACAACTTTTCTGGTGCTGTTTACCACCTTCTCCGTTTTCAATAATTTTAACGACACCGACATCCACTGTATACCCTTTGATACGCAGATCATTATAGATAATATTTTCCATGATATGCGTTTCTTCCTGTTGGCGTAAATTCAAGTGAATATTACGCAATCCGATATCTTCACAGTAGAATTTAGAAGGATATTCAAAATATCTTTTGCCTTTGATGTCATATCTTTTCGCCTGATGAAACAAAAATGCTTCGGTCAGGAATTTCAAATAGTCTGCGATGGTATCGTTGCTGACTTTACTATTTTTTACACTGCGTAAAGTATTGGTCAGTTTTGAAACATTAGTCAGCGAGCCTACTGCGGAACACAACACATCAACAAGTTCATCTAAAATATCCGGATATTCTATATTGTATCGTTCCTGAATATCTTTGTAATAAACTTCCCGGAAAAGATTTTGCAGATAATTGAATTTGCTTTCATCGCTTTTCTTTGCCCACACCAGCGGCAGTCCGCCGTACACGGCATATTCTTCAAAAGCAGTGATCCGGTCCCCGCCAAAAGTTTCAAAAAATTCTTTGAATGACAGGGGATGAATTTCAATCGAGTCTCCCCGCCCGCGGAATTCCGTCATAATATCTTTGGAAAGCATTTTGGAGTTGCTTCCGGTAACATAAATATCCACATTGGGCAAACGCAGCAAGCCGTTGAGCACGCTGTATAATCTGACCGGCTTGTCCGGATTCCGCAGTTCCTCTCTGGATATGGCAAATTGAATTTCATCCAGAAGAATGTAATAAGTTTCAGAATCGTTTTTCACTTTTGAACGCAAAAAAGCGGAAAGTTCCTGCGGATCGCGATATTTTTCATAAATATCATCGTCAAGGGGCAACATAATAATGTGGTCGTTATCAACACCAGTTGAACGCAGATATTCAGTAAATAAATTAAAAAGCAGGTAACTTTTTCCGCACCGGCGGATCCCGGTAATAACCTTGATCTCGCCATTGTGCATACGTTCGATCAACTGTTTCAAGTATTTTTCTCGCTTGAATTGCATATTATTCGTCTCCGCATAGTCGAAACTTGGTTGATTTATTTACTTACTTTAGAGCAAATATACATCGCATACAGAAAAAATCAAGCACCCGATCGAAAGTTTGTCAAGAAAATGACTGAGTTTCGACTGACGTAAATTCCAAACGGTATTAGCAGTCGCCATAAATTTTCAGCAAAAAGCCCTCCGGCAACGAATCACATTTTCTTTTTCTGAAAAGTCTATTTGTATAAAAGAACCGTAATTGGAAAATATATTGAAAATTTTACCCATAAAATTGTTTTTGATAAATTTTTCAGACTCTATTATATCCATGCTTTGCGACATCTCATGTTTATTGCAATTGCCAGAGATAAGGATTTGTTCCCAAAATTCTTATTTCTTTGAAAATCATCGCAAAACTCCTTATCCATTAATTGATTTTACTGCTGAACTTACAATAAGAATAAAAAAGAGCATAAATGTCCAGAGCAGTTGACTCAACATTGCTTCACTGTTTATAAAAAAATCTGCTCGCTTGGCGGATATTTGCTTTAAGCGTTCGTTGCGTTCTTTTTCCAAGGCATCATATTTGGAATGAGCAATTCTGACTCCAAGCGGATTTATCAGCGGGGCAAGCTGCCGGAAATTTGTCAATTCTTCTCCGGTAAGATGTTGCTCAAAAAAGTTTCGTTCCCGCAGAAAAATCACACCGGAAAACACAAATACGACTGTTCCGGCAGCAGAGAGTATCCACCACGCCCCGAAAGAAGATTTGCCGGAAAACAATATTGCTCCGCCGAGGATAATCAATATCAGATTGAAATATTTCCTGAAAGCTGTCATATATCACCTTGTGCTTTTCCTTTGGTCAAAAAAATGCCGAGGTATGATTAATTCGCCATTCAAGGTGGCTTCGGTGATCATAAGTGTTTCCCAATTATCAACCGGAATGGCAATAATATAACTCTTTCTGCCGACTTTTTCCGGGGGCGTAAAGAGTATCTGTACGCACTCCAGTTTGCTGTTGACGGGTTTGTCCATTGTGATTTTTTTATCTTTACCGAACTTTACCGCACGGCACGAATCTGCGTAGTAAGATTCTATCAGAAATCCGCTGACATTGTCTTGCTTGAAAATCGGTGCTATCGCAGCTGAAACCTTTTCGCCTACTGCTGAATATTTTTCATTCTTTGGAGTTAATGTATCTTCAAGTTCTGTTCCCCAGATAAAAGAGCCTTCTGCTCTGGTGATTTTTTCGCCGTTAAATACCTTTTTGACAAGCAAATCCGTCCGGCGAATAGCAGTCGCATTTAGAGCTCTCGGTGTGTCACATCCGCAAAAAAATGGCAGCAGCATCAATCCAATGGTGTAGAAAATAAAATTAAATTTCATTTCTTTCTCCTGGCAAAATAGTTATTGAGTTGTTCGGCAATAAATGCAAACAGGACTTTACAAAAGCAAAAATCCAGCAAATTGCAGTTAATACACCGAGAATAACTCTGATTGTGATGGTGATTTTATTGACATTCATTGTGGGCTTTCCGCAGTCTTCGGTTCAGTTCTTCAATAAATATTTTTTCGCTGCCGGGGTGTTTGCCGACTTCAAGATAAATGCCCCAATTTTCTTCATCAAAACGATTGCCAGCATAGTAACAATCAAGAGATTTTTTGCGTAAAGATAAAAAATAACACCCTAGTATAAAAGGTATCACATACAACAAGCCGAAACTGACCGCCATTGCCCAATCTTTGGCAATAAATATAACCCAGGCGATCAATACTAATGTACCAATGTAAAATAAGGCGGCAAAAAGGATACTGAAAAAATTACGGATATAATGTTTTTCCACATGGTGATGAATACCCGGTACCGCCCAGCCGTAATCGCAGTAAGCACATTTTATGCCATCTTGGTTGAATAAAACGATTTCTTCAGTCCGCAACTCTGCCAGACCGTTGGCAAATTGATGTCTGACTGGCTCAACAGCCTCTTCTTCTACAAGTGTTTGATTGCAGTAAACTGCTATTTTTTGAGCGATTTCAAGTGCTTCGGTACGCCTGGCTGGTTCATACGGTATAGTGAACACTCCGGAATCTTTATTGTCAAAGACAAATTCTGAAACCGGCAAGTTTTTTATTCTTTTTAGTATATTGTCAACATAATACCACACAACGCCAATGGGCACAGCTAACATAGATGCGGATAATATCGTATTCTTATCAAATATCAATGACAACAAAACTGCAAGAAAAACCACAGTAAATAAACCGCCTCCGATATAAGGTATCATCAGCATCGAAACTGATACTTTGGGTGCTTGAATTTCAGAAAACTCCGGATTTATTTCTGATAAATCAATACTTTCTTCGCCGCAGTATTTCCCTTTATGATATTGGGTGATCTTGAGATACTGCCATGTATCGGAATAAGGGTAACTGCAAATTTCATATTCCCAAGTATCTTTATAAGCTTTGGTTGTGAATTTTTGCATAACTTCAAAAGCTCCTGTAAAATCTGATAAATGCAGTTGCGATCATAATCATCACCACTATTGCAAAAAGCGAAGGGTTGATATGGCTTTCAAGGGCGAGCAGCTCTTTCGCTTTCTCCGGATCGTATTGCAGCAACTTTTCTTTCCGTTTGGTTTGAAATTTCCGGCTGCGGTTGATGAATCCGTAATTTAGATAATCTTTGTCATGATCCGGGATGATTTGCCAGAAATATTCTTTTAATTGCATACTTCGGTGTATTTTCAACAGAGTTATGATCAGCAGAGCCAATGCACCTATCCCGCTGCCAATACCGATAACCGTCTGCAACGGCGGCACAATCACACAGAGGATAATGATCCCGACGATCCCCAGCAGAATCAAAAGCAATGTCCCGGCGTTATTCATAAAAACTGTATTCGTTTACGCTTTGCCGGAGCGTTTTTGCAGCTGTTTTTTCAGTTCGGAAAGTATGGTTTCCGGTGCTTTCAGCGGCTCTTGAGTGCTTTGGCAATAGTGCTTTATATATTTAAGCAATTCTTCATTGCTGAACTCAAAAAATCGGAAAAGCTGTTCAAAGTCTACTACCATTGAGTTCTTGAGCCGCTCCTTGGAGAGCTTGCGGCAGCTTGCTATATCTATCCACATCAAATCCAGATGGTTGCCCTGTTCGTCCGGCGTTTGCCGCACTTTGTATAGCAAATTGGCGGGGGTAAAGCCCCGGTGCAGAATGTGGTTGTCGTGCAGTTTTGCCAGAAGTGCCATATTGCGTAAAATAAACTCGTCCCGCAACGCCGGATCTTTAACAACATTTTTCAAACTGGTGAAATCTCTGCCGTCGGAGTAGCCTTCGGCAAATTCGGTGATGAGAAATGCTGTTTTCAGCAAGCCGCCTTTCCGGGTATCGCCCACCGCCAGCAGCCGGGGCAGGGCGATGCCGCAATCGCTGATAAGCTGAAAGTTTTCCGCTTCCATGCCGCAGGGCGAAAGCCGGAAAAGGTATTTGATCGTACCTTTGAGTTTGCAATAAGATTTATAAGCAAAAGTCTTGCCGGAAGGGGCAGTGCCTTTAAGCACAAACTTTTGTTTGGTTCGCCAGATCATGGGAAATTGCCCATTCATTTTCAAAGACCCGGCAGCCTGCAAGGCTTGAAAGTCATCGGCAAACTCTTCATTTATATAAGTCCACGAACGCCAACAGCTGGTAAACTCCGGCTGTAAGGCAGCGGCAATAAATTTTTTCATGAATATAATCTCCTAAAAATTTTTACTGAATACAATAGCACAAAAGCCTATTTTAAGCAAATAAAAAGGAAAATATTGCAAAGTACAATAAAAATTTTACCAAAAACTTAAATGTCAATAAAAGGTTTTTCACCTTCCCCCAAACACCGGTTGCTTTGGGGCTCAAAACAAATCTTTGAGCAATGCAAAAAGCAAGTGTTGTGCGGCACACTTTTACCGGCAGCAATATCGTATCCGCCGCACAATGATGTGACCCCAAAAAATTGGACGGATTAATTACATGGAATGGGCTCGGAATTCA
>JAZSHD010000160.1:0-3167 GCA_045533055.1 Victivallaceae bacterium
GCCAGTGCCACGCCTGCCACATTCATTCGGCAGATCACCACAAAAAACAAATTCAATAAGATATTGACAACCCCGGCGATCACCATAAAAATCAGCGGCCGCCGGGTATCGCCCAACGCCCGGAGCACGGCACTGCCAAAATTGTAAATAATTACTGCCGGAACCCCCAGAGAATAGAGCCACATATAAAGCGAAGCCTGATTGATGATATTTTCCGGCGTAGCCATCAAAACCAGCATCGGCCGGGCTATAAGCAAACTCACCAGTGCCATAGCTGCCCCGCCAAACAGTGCCACCGCCATTGCCGTATGCACCGTTAAAGAGGCTTTTTTACGGTCTTTTGCCCCCACATAGCGGGCAACCAGTACATTCACTCCGGTAGCCAATCCAAGAAAAATATTCAGTATCAGAACAGTCAATCCCGAAGTAGCCCCCACCGCAGCAATGGATTTACCATCCGCAAACCGCCCCAGCACGATCAACCCCACAGCATGAAACAACAGCTGCATAACATTGGCTGCCATCAGGGGCAAAGAAAATTTGACGATCTTGCCCAACAGCGGCCCGTTGGTCATATCTATCTGGTATTTTTTGCCGCCAGCCATAAAAAAAATCTCCTGAAAAAATCTGTTATTGCATTAATATACAGCTTTTCCCTCCATAAAGCAAGCAATGAAAACTTGCAAAGTCAGCTTTTGAAGTTATATTTATTGCAAAGAGTTTTTTTGAAGAAATGGAGCGAACTTAAATGATCATTGCTGTTACTTGCGAAAACAATGAAGTTTTCCAGCACTTTGGGCACACCCCGGCTTTTGCGATCTACACTGCTGAAAACAACGAAATCACCTCTGAAAAAATTTTGGAGTGCGGCGATTCCGGGCACGGAGCATTAGCTGCTTTGCTGGCAACTGAAAATGTGGATGTACTTATCTGCGGCGGCATCGGCGGCGGTGCCATCAATGCTCTTAAAGCAGCCAATATCAAAGTTGTGGGCGGAGCCTCCGGCAATGTACGCACTGCAGCAGAAAATTATCTTACCGGCAAACTCAAAGTGCGGCTGAATTTCTTCTGCAATCACCACCACGAGCACGGCGAAGGTCACACTTGCAGCGATCACGGCTGCGGCAGCGACAAGTGCTCTCATTGAACTGAATTCATTTTTTGTTTAGATATACCTGAACGGGAGAAACTGTAAACAACTGAACAAACAAAAAATAAAATCGTATACATACTGAATTGTAAATGTCTGCCCTCTGAACTCGCACTTCATTTTGACAGTTACAAGGAACGCCATAGGCAAATCAGAGTGTCCATGCCAAAGAGCATGGCACATTCTGATGTTGTGGCGTTCTTTGACGCTGTGCGAGGCGTGAGGGCAGACACTGCAAAGGAATGTGCCTTTTTTATTTTCGGGAGAATAAATATGGACGACCTCACAGCTTCTGAACGCAACAACCTTTCCACCTGTCTGCGGATGGAAAGAGAATGTAAACTGTTGTGGCTGCGTGCCATTGAAGAATTCCCCAAATTGGCACGCTACTGCAAAAGGCTAAATGATTTCAGCACCGCAGAGTGGGCGGGCCTGTTGTCATACCATCCGGAATTTATCAATATTGCCCCCATCCATGAATTTTCGGTCAACGAATGGGTGTTTTTACTCTCATGCCAACCCCACCTGGCAAGCGAATGTAAAATCAAAAGAAAATTTTCCGCCGGGCAGAAAAAGTATCTTGCCGAGCGGAAAAAGATTTTGGAAGAAAATAAATGATTTTATGCTTTGGCTGGAGTCCTGCCTTCGGCGGCATACCATTTATTCAGTCTGTCCTGGATAAACGCTATGATATTTTCGTGCAGCTCTTTACCGGAATCAGTTACCATGACCGGCTCGCCAAATTCAAAATATACTTCGTGCTTGCGGTGTACCGGCCCCATATCACGGATCAGTTTGCCGTTGCCCAGAAAATCGGTCTTGAGAGCCAAAGGCAGCACCGGAACTCCGGCAGATTTGGCAAGTTTTATGCCGATAGTGTTGAAGTTTTCCGGAATAAATGCTTCGCTGCGGGTAGCTTGCGGGAACAGCACTATGCTCTTGCCCCGGCTCAAACGCTCCTTACCTTCGGTCAGAACCGCCTTGAAGTCATCCCGGGGGTTGACCCGGTCTACGGCAATAGCCTCCAAGCTCCGCATAATATCGCCAAAGTATTTTACATCAAAAAGTGAACGCTTGATAACAAAGGTAAAATCCAGCCGGGGACGCATTACCGAGTGGAGCAATGCAGTTTCCAGCAAACTCATGTGATTGGCTACGATAACCGCCGGTTTACCGTTGAGCTTGTTGATATTGTCAAGGTTACGCAAATGCAGTTTGCCGCCGACAGCCTCCAGCAACCGGGTGTTGCCGTTGGAAAACTCCGTCTGCATAAAGGCATCCAGTTTGCCCGCCTGACCGCACTTGCCGGTTCGCACAAAGATACCGAAATTCTTCCAGTAAAAGTACCAGCGGCTGCGGAGGAGCAAGTTATCCATAAAAGCGTGAGGCACATTATCCGGCGTATCGTAATTATTGCCGGTAAAAAGATAATTTTTGATGTATTCCATAAAAAAACCTGCTGTATTATATTGATCTCTGCCTATAAAATAACGCCAAAGCGATTGTTTTGCAAAAAAATTTGCTTTTAAACTTGAAAAAATACAAATGTTGGAGTATATTTAATGCTTACAAGATTGTGATTTGTAGATAAATTTTCAACTATATAAACTTTTGGAGAAAAGACAATGAAACAGGATATCCATCCGAATTACGGTCCTGCCAAGGTCGTCTGTGCCTGCGGCGAAGTCTGGGAAATCAAATCCACCCGTCCCGAATACAAAGTCGGTATCTGTGCAAAATGCCACCCGTTCTTTACCGGTAAGCAGAAGTTCGTCGATACCGCTGGTCGTATTGACAAATTCAACAAGCGTTACGGCAAGAAAGCCGACTGAGCTTGATTTTTCAGCAAAACACATTTGTTTTGCTACGGAGAGATCCCGGCAGTTCCAACGAGGTGCCGGGATTTTTTGTAAAACGCTGTTACTTTATATAACTTTTTCAAGGATTTTTCAATGACCCCCGGCGATATTGCTTTGCATGTAGAAAAACTGCACGCCCGTGCCCAGGAGCTGGAACA
>JAZSHD010000072.1:0-5339 GCA_045533055.1 Victivallaceae bacterium
CGCAGTCTGGGTATGATGCCGGTGGGCGGCCGCTGTGCCGCAGAATACTTTATTGATCTGGCTCTGCGCTGTCAGGCTGAATCTTTACTTTTGCTTGGCCCTACTTATAATGAGCATCTGGCAGAACATCTTTATGAATACCAGCATGGTGAATTGCAGCTTGACTACCGCAAAGGCGGCGGGCATGATACCGTGCGGCACTTACTGGAAGTATATGCCCCGGAGTGCGGAGAAGATTGCCTTATTCTGCACGGTATGTTGATGCCCAAAGCTCATACATTGGATGAATTGCAGCAATCTTTCGTTCCCTGTGATGATGACGGAAGTACCGACGGCATATATTACTGGAAAGACGGTATTCTGCTGAAAAGCAATATTGAATTTTATCACATTGAGTCGCTGGCAAGTTACTTTGAGGTCAATTTTCAGGTTCTGAACGATGATTTTTACAACCTGCCCGGCTATACAACAATGGATAATATCCATACGGGTACCAATGTGGTAATGAAGCAGAACTGCAATTTACAGGGCCCGCTGGTGTTGGGGGATAACACTTTTATTGAAACGGAATCCGTCGTTTCCGATGCGATCATCGGGGAACGCTCTCTGGTGGACAAAGCGTGCGTGGTGACTCACTCCATTATTTTTGACCGTACTTATACTGCCGGAAATCTGGAAATCAAAAACAAGATCGTTACTCCGGGGAGAATCATCGACCCTTACACCGGCGGCGTATTGGAACGCAACAGTTTCAGTTACGCTTTTTCGCCCATTCAGAACCGTTCGGCGTGGATATTGCGTTTGTGGGAACATTTTATAGCACTGGTTCTGGCACTGGGACTGGCGATACCTTACTTGCTGATACTGCCGTTTTATCTTACGCATAAAAAATCCCATTGGTGCTGGAAACTTTCAGTGGATCGTTATCCCGGGTACTGGGCGGTACTGTTTTTCCGCAGGGAACTGGTCAAAAGCCACCCTGCCAACGAACATTATGTGTTCCAGATGGGCGAGATTTACGGACTTCAGAATACACCGGAACAGCGGCGTATTTATGACTATTATTATCACTATCACTGTTCATGTTTTCTGGTATTGCAGGTAGTTTTACGCAGTCTGGGAAAAAGAGGATTTGCTACCTATGTTGAACGCAAACGCTCGTAAAAACTTTACCGCCAGCGGCGATGCGAAAGCCGAAGAATTGCTGGAAAAAGTTCTTTCTGAAATGAAAGAGCGTTTTTCCGGCACGGATCTTTGTGTGGTTTTAGGCGGCAGTTACGGCAGAGGCGACGGCGGCGTGCGGCAGGATCAGGAAAACGGCATACTTTATAACGATCTGGACTTTTTTGTTTTTGCCCGGAAAAAGTGTGATAATGCAGAAGTATTGCTGAAAGAGATCGCCGGAAAATATGAAAAAGAGTTGAAAGTCGATGTGGATTTCAGCCGCATTATGAGCATAAAAGATATTAAAAACAATGCCAGACGGCTGATGATGCAGGAGTTGAAACGGGGATACCGCCTGGTGGCAGGCGAAGATTTGCTTGCTGAATATCTCCCGGAATTTCCGGCGGATAAGTTGCTGTTTTCCGAAGCGTGCCGTTTACTGCTCAACCGGGGAATGGGATTGCTGCTGGCAGGAGAAAAAATTGCTGAAAACTCTGCTGATACTGATTTTATCCAGCGGAACATCAATAAAGCGATTCTGGGAGCGTGTGATGCTTTTCTGATCGCTGAACACAAATACCAATGGCCTATCGAAGAGCGTCTGGCAGAAATAAATCATTCCGGATTGAGTGCAGACTGCAAAAGGCTTTATGCCAAGGCGGTCAAATTCAAACGAACCCCGAATCGGGTAGTTACGCAGGATTTGAAAGATTTGTGGCAATCTGTCTGCGGCGTATTCAAAGAGTGCATGACTTTGTCGTGCGGGAAAGATATTTATATAAAATGTCAGCTTGAAAGTGAAGTTTCACTGAAAAACTTTATAAAATATTGTATAAAAAGCCGTTCTCTGCCGTTGACAAATTGGAAACGGCATACTATGCCGCCGGTGGCAATTCTGGCTGAAAGGGTATATCAGGAATTGGGGAATACCCCGGACAAAGCTGTTGAACCAAGCAAACTTTATCAGCAATGGCTGATTTTTAATTGAGAGGAACATCATGGATTCACTGGATAATGAATTGAATGTGCAAGCCGAAACCAGGCAGATGCAGAAATTGCAGATGTATCAGAAACTGGTTCTTCATACCTTGCTGAAGTTTAAATGGAGTATCATCATCATTTTTGTCCTGACGATCATTGCCGGAGTAATGTTCCGTTATTTCCACTTTAAAAAATCCCATCATAAATATGAGGGGAGTGTAACACTCTTTTATACGCCCCGTGCCAGTGAAGAGGTAAAACCTCTGAGTATAAATCATGTATTGGGGGTATTCAGCCGTCAGCAGATATTTCACCAGCTGATCGGAGAGCTGCAATTGAATGAAGAACAGCGTTCAATACTTAAACAGTGTATCGAAGTCAAACTGCTGCGGGACCATAACGATATGTTTGTCATCACCGGTATCGGAGACAGCGATGAATATGTAAAACAGTTGCTCAATACCTTTGTGGCAATCGGTATAAGGAACTACGAAGAGTACCGTACCGCCGAGTTGCGGAATTTTCTGGATTCACGGGAACGGAGATTGCGTGAAGTACAGGAATATCAGAAAACTCTGATCGAAAGACTCCACGGATTGCACCGGAAATACGGCATTATCCATCCGAAAGAGGAGATGGATAATGTCAAAAAAATCCAGGGCGAGCAAAATGCGGCTCTGGCAGAACTCAATGTAAAACTTGCCGATGCCCGTCACCGTTTTTCTGTTGCGGAAAAAAATTATAAAGCGATCCCGCCGAATGTTATCAAATACCGTGCCACATTACGCGAATTCATTATTGCCCTGCGCAAGGCATCACGGGAATATGAAAAAGCCAAATTGATGTTTGCGGAACGCAATCCGCGTTTTGTGGAGGCACAAACTGCCAATGAAGTGATCCGGAAAGAATTTGAGGCGTTCAAAGAAAAAAATCAGATCAAAGAATTTGACGAAAATATGCTTCTGGATATAGATGGTGTTATTTCCCGCTATCAGGAAGCCGAAGTTGCCTTGCAGCAGTTGGAAATAAGCATGAAGTCTTTGCAGGCAGAAATTGCACTCATCAAAGAGAAAGAGCAAAAACTTCAGCATATGATCCCTGAACACGACTCGGTGGAACAGCTGTTGGTAACTGTCAATAAAAATATCTCGCTGCTGGTGGAAGAGTTATCCCGGGTACGCAGTGCCATTGCCCATGTACCCAATGATATAATCATCAATGAACGGGTGGTTTCCACAAAACCCTTCCCGGTATTTCCGGTGAAGATTCTGGCGGTGATTTTTATTGCGGGAGTCTTTGTCAGCGGTTTGTATGCTGTAATAATGGTGGCTTACGATATAATCTACGGCAAATTCAGCGGCATCGAAGAGGCCGCCATCCACAAAGATTTTTTCGATACTGTTGGTGTTATTCCTCATGAGAATGCCTCCTTCACTCCGGAACAGCGGCAAACCATCAATAATGAAATGTTTTACCGGTTTATTCTGCGTTTGAAAAATATCCGTACACTTTTTTCTTGTTCTCTGGATGGATCGTTTTTAAGTTCCGTGCTGTTCGACGAACAATTCACCAAAGCCAAACGCAATACGATCCTGATCCGGCTGATTGATGTAGCAGATGTGGAAAAAATCTGCGGCAATATGCAGAAAATCGGTAACTTTTATTACTCTGACAGCGGAAAAACCGGAGTAAATTACCGAGGGGAAGAAAAAGGAGAAGATACTCACGCGATTGAATATTTCAGAGGATTTTCTGCCGGTGACGGCAAAGGTTACGGTTATGGTTACGGATTCGCCTTTTTCCCGGTACGCAACCTTTCGGTATTGGAGCCGGATGAGATCTCAATGCTTTATGATATTGTCAACGAGTTGAAAAAACATTATCAGCTGATCCGTATTTCCCGGGAGAAACCTTTCGATGCTTCCTGTCTGCTGGTAAGACAGCTGCATGATATATGCGATGCCACATTGCTCTATGTAGGTAAGAAAAAGACTCCGCGCAGCGTTGTGCGGCGTGTTTTGAAACTGCATGATGAAGAACACAAGGTCTTTGCGATCCTGACCGGAGTTACTAACGTTGAAAAAGTTATTTCAGGAGATTACATACGATGAAAAGACTGTTTTTATCAACTCTTATGTTGTGCGGTGTCCTCGCTTTGACCGGATGCTACAACCGTTATACCGGAAACTTTGAGCAATTCCCGGATATAAACAATTTGCCCAGCGGAGTGGTCGATCAGTCCGGACTGACCGATGAAGATAAACGCCGCCAGCTGGAATTTCTGAAAAAACTCGATGAACAGAAGGAACCGGTTTACCGGATCAATGCGGGCGACAAGATCAGTATAAGGGTTTACAATCACCCCGATTTGATCATGGAATCGCTGGTAACTCCGGACGGTGCGATCGGGGTGATGTTTGCCGGGCAGGTACAGGTCGCCGGATTGACTCTGGAAGAAGCCAGTGAAAAAATCAAAAAAGTCTATGCTCAATATATCAAAAATCCGGAACTCGGAGTTTTTGCCATTGATGTAAGAAGTCAGACCGCCACTATTGCCGGAGCGGTGAACAATCCGGGGATGTTCGTTATTTCCAACGGGATGCGTCTGGCTGATCTTTTTGCCAAAGCCGGAGGTTCGGCGGTCCGCGACTTTGACGATCAGATGCTGGATGCCGCTGATTTCCAGAACAGTATCATTGTCCGCAACGGAAAAATTCTTCCGGTGAACTTTTCTCTTGCCATCGAAAAAGGCGACCGCTGGCACAACGTGAAACTGAAAAAAGGTGATTACATCTATATCGCGGTGCGTTCCGAAGCCATGTGCAGTATCATCGGCAGCATCAACCGCCCCCACAAGAGATTGTGGGATCAGAATCTGGGGATACTGGAACTTATCTCCTCCGGTCTGGGGCTGAAGGAACAATACTGGAAATATGGTGTGATTATCAGAGGCGGCATGGAAAATCCCCGGTTCTACCGTGTGGATATCGACGGGATACTGCAAGGAAAATGTGCCAATGTGAGATTGCAGCCGGGAGATGTGGTCTATATTCCGCATGACAACATTTCTGAATATAACGTATTCATCCGGAAGATCATGCCCTCAGCTCAGCTGATCGGTTCATTTACATTCCCGATGTTGAACTTTGTAAAATAAGGTTGTCAATGAAATACCTGATTTTTCTCATTGCATT